>NZ_JAWHPJ010000018.1:302349-750365 GCF_032587815.1 Pseudomonas syringae group sp. 26L6 | reverse complement strand
GTCCGCACGCTCCAGCGTGGGAATGCCGTTCGTGACGCTCCGCGTCACAGATCTGCGCCGCGCCGCAACCTCAAGACCGGACGCAGAGCGTCCAGAACGGCATGCGACGCAGAGCGACGCACGATAGTCGGGATTATCGTTCCGCACGCTCCAGCGTGGGAATGCCGTTCGTGATGCTCCGCGTCACAGATTTGCGCCGCGCCGCAACCTCAAGACCGGACGCAGAGCGTCCAGAACTGCATGCGACGCGGAGCGCCGCACGATAGTCGGGATTATCGTTCCGCACGCTCCAGCGTGGGAATGCCGTTCGTGACGCTCCGCGTCACAGATTTGCGCCGCGCCACCTGGGCAACGACAGTCGTCAAACGTTTAGGCACTCTCCGTTTGGCGAGCGCGATTTAGTGCAGCGAGGTCGCGAAAGGCAGCGCCCGGGTGCCCCGCTTCCAGGCGCGGTCCTTCGCCGAACAGCTTTTCGCGCAGGGTGCCTTTGGCATATTCGGTCTTGTAGACGCCGCGTTTCTGAAGTTCCGGCACCAGCAGGTCCACCGCATCGATGAACGTTTCATGGGTCAACGCGTAGGCCAGGTTGAAGCCGTCCACGTCGGTTTCTTCAACCCACTCCTGGAGCAGGTCGGCCACGGTTTCCGGGCTGCCGACAAACAGCGGGCCGAAACCGCCGATACCGACCCAGTCGGCCAGCGCCTGCGGCGTCCACACCGTATTCGGGTCAGCAGTGGAAAAGGTCTCGACTGCCGACTGAATGGCGTTGGTGTGTACATGCCGAAGCGGCTCATCAGGCTTGAACTGGCTGAAGTCGATGCCGGTCCAGCCGGAAATCAACGCCATCGCGCCTTCATAACTGACCCAGCTTTTGTATTCTTCAAACTTGGCCTTGGCCTTGGCGTCCGTTTCACCAAGGATCACCGTCTGCAAGTTGAAAATCAGCACACTGGAGGGGTCACGACCGGCCTCGGCGGTGCGGCGACGGATATCGGCCACGGTCTTTTTCAGTAGAACCTTGGAGGGTGCGGCCACAAAAACGCATTCGGCGTGCTCGGCGGCGAACTGCTTGCCGCGGCTTGAAGCCCCAGCCTGATAGAGCACCGGCGTACGTTGCGGCGAGGGCTCGCACAGGTGGATACCCGGCACCTGGAAGTGTTTGCCAACATGACGAATCTCGTGGATCTTACCGGGGTCACTGAATACCCGACGCTCGCGATCACGCAGAATCGCGCCCTCCTCCCAACTGCCTTCCCAGAGTTTGTAACAAACCTCCAGATACTCCTCGGCATAGTCATAGCGCGCATCGTGCTCGGTAAGGGTTTTCTGCCCCAGGTTCTTCGCGCCGCTCTCCAGATACGACGTGACAATATTCCAGCCTGCGCGGCCCTTGGTCAGGTGATCGAGCGTCGACAGACGTCGGGCAAACGGATAAGGATGTTCGAACGACAGTGACGCGGTCAGGCCGAAGCCCAAATGTTCGGTCACCAGCGCCATGGGCGGGATGAGCTGCAACGGGTCGTTGACCGGCACCTGCGTGGCCTGGCGAATGGCCGCCTCACCGTTACCGCGATAAACATCGTAAATGCCCAGCACGTCGGCAATGAACAACCCATCGAACTTGCCGCGCTCAAGAATTCTGGCCAGATCGGTCCAGTATTCCAGGTCCTTGTATTGCCAGGAGCGATCACGAGGATGAGCCCAGAGGCCAGGCGATTGATGACCGACGCAGTTCATGTCGAACGCATTGAGGCGAATCTGACGAGACATACACTTACTCCTGAAGCTGCGGCGGAACCACGCCATTGAGGCGTTGATTGCCGATAACCTGATAGTGCCAGCGCAGCGGTTCACGACCGGTCGGGGCAGGCAATGACGAACGTTGGCCGGTCAATTCGTACTGAATATTGCCCACCGCCTGCAATGCATCGGCACTGGCGATGACCGCCTCGCTGCTGGCGACAAGGCGCTGCTCGGGCGAGCCATCCAGCCTCCGGGCACGCTCCAGCAGCGCGGCGGCAACCTCCAGACGAATCTGCAGATCTCCGACTTTGCTGATCACATAGGGGTCATCGACAATGCGCTGTAGGTCACTGAGCGGCCATGGCTGAGCGTGCTCACGCAGGTAATCGAGGGTGTCTTGCAAGCCTTCGCGCGCCTGACCAAGGTCTTCAGCGGCGACCTTCAGTTGTGCGGTAATAGCGGGATGCGTCATGGGCGTACTCCTTGATCAGTTCCAGGCATGGCGTGGCGGTGCAATGCCGTTGAGCACCTGATTACCGATCAGGTGATATTTCCAGCGTGCCGGGTCATGCAGGGTGTGGGTGCGCGCATTGCGCCAGTAACGGTCCAGATTGAGTTTGCCCAGCACCGAACGGGTGCCAGCCAGTTCGAACAGCTGGCTGCTGGCGAGCAAGGCAATCTGTGCCGACAGCACCTTGGCCTGCGCGACGATCACCGATGCTTGCGCGACGCTGGCCTCACTGGGTTCGGCCAACGCATGGTCAATGGCTTGGCCGGCCTTGGCGAGAATCGCGTCGGTGCCATGCAGCCGCCACTGCAAGTCGCCGATGGTGGCGATGCTGAACGGGTCCTGCCAGCCGAAATCCTGCTTGCTGTCGATCCATGGCCGCGCCAGTCGTGCGTGCTTGAGGGTTTCCTCGAAGGCGCCGTGGGCGATGCCGGTGTCCACCGCCGCCTGAATGATCTGCGAAATCGGCCCGTCGGCAGTCGGCTCATCGAATGCCCGGTGCGCAGGGATCACCGCGCTCGACGGCACGCGGACAGCGTTCAGGACTGCCCCGCCGCTGGCGGTGGTGCGCTGGCCGAAACCGTCCCAGTTGTCGATGATCGTCAGGCCCGGATTGTCGCGCTCGACGAACGCGATAAAGGCCTGATTCTTCTCGTTGACCCCCGCCACTGGCACGATGTGCGCGAATAGCGCGCCGGTGCAGTAAAACTTTTCACCGTCCAGCACCGCGTGCTCGCCATCGAAGCGGATACGGGTCTGGAAGGCTCCGGCGTTCTTGCTTTTCGACTCGGAGAACGCATTGCCGAAGCGGTAACCGGCCAGTGCCTTGCCGAAATAGTGGCGCTTCTGCTCCTCGGTACCGGTCTGCAGCAGGATATCGAGCACGCCCAGATGGTTCTGCGGGATCTGCCCGAGCGAAGAATCGGCGGCAGAAATGATCTTGATCACTTGCGCAACAGTGACGTAGGAAACGCCTGCACCGCCATAGGCTTTGGGCACGGTAATGGCCCACAGTCCGCTGGCGGAAAACTCATCCAGCTCGGCGACCGGCAGACGGCGTTCGCGATCACGCAGCGACGCTTCCTCGGCAAACCGGTTGGCCAGTGCTGTGGCGACTTCGATGGCTTCGGCATCGGAAGCGATGACATGTGCTCTGGGCGGTGCTGCAGGTGGAATTGAGAGTGGGTTACTCATGGACTGGCTCCTGCTCGTTGGCGACAGGTTGAAAACACTCAACACGCTTGACCTTGAACAGTGCACAGCCCGTGCCGTAAATTATTTTTCTTTTAAAACAGTCGCTTGCATTAGATTTAAGATTCTCGGCGGTGCCCCGCAGAACAAAATGTCCGAACACTGTTGCTGGGCGAACAGCGGGGATTCACGCTTGAGTCGCTGTGCCCAGATAGAAGTTCTGGATATCGTCACTCCCGGCCAGTTCCTGCGCAGTCCCTGAGCCCACCACCCGGCCGTTCTCCAGCACATAACCGAAGTGCGCGTATTCCAGGGTCAGATTGATATTCTGCTCGGCCACCAGCAGGCTCAGCCCCGCCTCGCGATTGAGCCGCGCCAGCGTGTCAAAAATTTCCTCGACTACCTGCGGAGCCAGTCCCATGGAAGGCTCGTCGAGCAGCAGTAAACGAGGCTGGGACATCAATGCCCGGCCGATGGCGACCATCTGCTGTTCACCGCCCGAGGTATAGCCGGTCAGCCGTTTACGCAGCAGGCGCAGCCTGGGGAAGTAGCTGTAGACCCTCTCCAGCCTGGCCTTGATTTCGGCCTGTGATGGTCGCGACACAAAAGCGCCGATCAGCAGGTTCTGCTCGACACTCAAGTGGGTGAAGCAGTGTCGACCTTCCAGCACCTGCGCCAGACCGTTTTTGACCAGTGCCGAAGGATCGGAATGGGTGATTGGCAGGCCCTGGTAGTGAATCCGGCCACTGACCACCTCGCCCCGCTCGGCACTCACCAATCTGGAAATGGCCTTAAGCGTGGTGCTTTTGCCCGCACCATTGGCCCCCAGCAAGGCCACGATCTGGCCCTGCCGAACCTGCAGACTGATCCCGCGCAACGCGAGGATGGATTGCTCGTAGAACACCTCGACCTGCTCCACCGACAGAATGGTTTCGGCAGCGGGCGCAGCATGCGGGATCAGGCTCATCGGGTTTACTGCTCCTTGCTGCAATCGCGCGGGGTAATGCCTTTTTCCTTGGCGTACTGCGCAGCCGATGCCTCGATGATGGGCCGCAACAAGGCACGATCAGCCTGTATCCAGTCGCTGATCAGGTTCCAGCGCTGGCCGTCCCATTGCTGAAAGCGCACCGCACCACCGCCTTCGTGGTCAGCGCACGACAGCTTCAATGGCTGTACCAGCCCTTTGGCACCCAGCGCCTGCAAGCGTGCGTCGTCAAGGTTCAAATGCTCGAACCCCCAGCGCACCTGCTCGCCAGTCAGTGGCTTATTGCCGAATCGGGCCTGTGCAATGCGCAGCGCTTCGACATTGAGGATGCCGTTCACCACACCCAGGTTGTAATACACGGTGCCAAAACGTTTGGGGTCGGCCAGGTTGCCCTGCCCCTTGTCGAGCACCGCCGTCTTGATGCCTTGCAGTACCGGGAAGTCAGTGCCTGAGGGGTGCGTGGTGATTGAAATGAAGCCCTTGGCGGCTGCACCGGCGGGAATCACGTCCTCCTCGGAATTGCTCCAGATGTTGCCAATGATGTGATCCACCGGAAAGCCAACCTTCTGCGCCGACTTCAGCGCCACCGGATTCATCACCCCCCAACCACGCAGGATCACCCAGTCGGGCTTGAGGCGACGAATGTTCAGCCATTGCGATTGCTGTTCGTTACCGGGGTGCGGCACTTCCAGCGTGGTCAGCTCGAAGCCGTAATTTTTTGCCAGGGTTTCCAGTACACCATTGGTTTCCTTGCCATAAGGCGAGCCGTGATACAGCACCGCGATTTTCTTGCTCTTGAGCGACGCCAGGCCGCCTTCACGCTGACCGATGTAATTGACGATGGCCGACACTTCGGAGTACGGGTTCAACTGCAGCGGAAACACATAGGGAAAGACACTGCCGTCTGTGGAATCCGTGCGTCCGTGGTTGATGGTGATCAGCGGAAGTTTGTCGGCAGTAGAGCGCTCCAGCGTGGCGTAGGCGATGCCGACGGAAAGCGGATTGGTCGCCGCAGCCGGCGCACCGTTGAGCCCGCCCTTGAGACGCTCGTAGCACTCGACGCCCTTCTCCACCACGTATTCGGTTTCGCACTCCGACCAGGTCAACTTGACGCCATTGACCCCACCGTTGGCATTGACGTATTGCAGGTAGTCGATGAAACCACCGAAAAACCCGGTGCCGCCCGCAGCATAAGGGCCTACCCGGTAGCTCTGCAGCGGGAAATACTGCTCGTTGGCAGCCTGTGCCGTGGTAACCAGACCACACCCCAGCAGGGCCATACCGAGGGCCAGACGCAACAGGGATTTTCGGTGTTTCATAGGCGCATTCCTTGAGGTACACGAGGTTTTTGTGGGTGAGTAACCAGTCAATAGCGCAGCGGCCAGACGCGTGCGCGCTGACGAAAGCGCAGCCAGAGACGCGCCAGCCCTTCGGGCTCCTTGATCAGAAAAGCGATGATCAAGGCGCCGAAAAGCATTTTCTGAATGTTTTCCAGTTGCCCGGAGTCGATCAGGCCGACCGGCAACAAGGCGCTGAGGTTGCCGAGCAGAATCGGGAACAGCACGATGAACGCTGCGCCAAGGAAGTTGCCTTGCACACTGCCCAGCCCGCCGATAATGATGATGAACAGAATCTGGAATGACCGGTTCAGGTCAAAACCATGCGGCTCGACCGTGCCCAGATAAGCGAACGCCCACAGCGAGCCAGCGACACCCAGATAGAAACCGCTGATGGCGAATGCCAGAAGTTTGGCCTTGAACAGGCGAATGCCGATTACCGCAGCGGCGGTGTCCATATCGCGCACGGCCATCCAGTTGCGGCCCAGCTCCCCGCGAAGCAGATTTCTCGCCAGCCAGAAAAGCAGCACTACCAGCCCAAGCGTTAACAGGTAGCGGCCTTGCGGCGAGCTGAAATTCACCCCGGCGATGATCAGTGGCGGCGAGGTGATCACGCCCGAGGCATTGTCGTTGGTGAACCAGCTGAAGCGGGTCAACACCCACTCGACCACAAACTGTGCGGCGAGTGTCGAGACCAGCAGGTAGAAGCCCTTGATCCGCAGGCTCGGCAGCCCGAACAGCAACGCCACCAGCGCAGACACCAGCCCGCCCAGCGCAAAACCGAGCAGCAATGGCATGCCCGGCACCCGCAGTTGCAGGTTATAGGCAGCGAAAGCACCCACCGCCATGAACGCAGCCGAGCCCAGCGATAATTGCCCGGCGTAACCGGTCAACAGGTTCAGTCCCAGCCCCGCCAGCGACAGCACCAGAAACGGAATCAGGATCGCGCTGAACCAGTAATCGTTACCCAGCAACGGCACTGCGATAAAAGCGAATACCAACAGACTCCACAGCCCGATGCGGTCCTGGCGCAGACGAAACACCCGGCGTTCATCCGCGTAGCTACTCGCCAGTTGTCCGGTTTCTCGATAAAGCATGGCATTGATCCTTGATGAAAGTCAGACGCGCTCTATCGCCCGCTCGCCGAACAGGCCGGCAGGACGAACCAGCAGAAACAACAGCGCCAGCACATACGGCACCCAGTTTTCGATACCGCTGCCGATGATCGGCCCCAGGTAAATCTCGGCCAGCTTCTCGGCTGCGCCGATGATCAGACCGCCGACAATCGCGCCGCCAATCGAGGAAAAACCGCCAATGATCAACACCGGCAGCGCCTTAAGCACCACCAGTGACAGGGAAAACTGCACCCCCAGCCGCGCCCCCCAGAGCAGCCCGGCCACCAGTCCGACAAACCCGGCCACGGCCCAGACCACCGCCCAGATGCGTGGCAAACGGATACCCACGGCCAGCGAGGCCAATGGGTCGTCCGCCACTGCACGCAACGACAGACCGATACGAGTACGGTTGAACAGCAACGACAGGGCAATCACCAGCGCCGCAGCCGTGCCCGCCGCGAACAGGTCGAACTGCGAGAGCAACATGCCGCGAATTTCCAGTGGCTCGTCAGGGATGCCCAGCTCAAGGCCGTGAACCTGCGCCCCCCACAGCGCCTGGGCCAGTCCTTCGATCATGTACGACAGGCCAAGGGTGGCCATGAACAGAATGATCGGTGGACGATTGACCAGTGGGCGCAGAACCATTCTTTCGATCAACAGCGCCAGCACCACCATGCTGGCCAGCGTTGCCAGAAACGCCCAGAAAAATGGCACACCCCGCTCCAGCAGGCTGACAAACGTCAGCGCCGCGAACAGCACCATCGCGCCCTGAGCGAAGTTGAACACCCCCGACGCCTTGTAGATCAGCACAAACCCAATCGCCACCAGCGAGTACATGACACCTGCCAACAGCCCGCCGATCAGCACTTCAAAGAAGAATTCCATGGTTTATGGTTTCCCGACCGAAGACGAACGACGCGTGCCGAGATACGCAGCGATTACCTGAGGGTTGGCGCGAACCTGCGCGGGTGTGCCGTCCCCGATCTTGCGACCGTAATCCAGCACCACCACATGGTCGCTGAGGCCCATCACCACACCGATGTCGTGCTCGATCAGCACCACAGTGACGCCCAGCTCACGATTGATATCGCGGATGAACTGACTCATCTCGTGCTTCTCTTCGGCATTCATTCCGGCCATCGGCTCGTCCAGCAACAGCAGACGCGGTTCCGCCGCCAGGGCGCGGGCCAGTTCGACACGTTTTTGCAGGCCATAGGAAAGTTTGCCCACCAATGCATGGCGCCACGGGTGGATGCGCAGAAACTCAATCACCCGCTCGGCATGCCGGCGTTGTTCGTCGTCTTCGGCAGGTGCCCGGCCGATGCGCAGCATCTGCTCAAGCCAGGTACTGCGCCGTTTGAGATTGCGCCCGGTCAACACGTTGTCCAGCACACTCATGCCCTTGAACAAGGCGATATTCTGAAAAGTACGGGCGATACCGCCCTCGGCCGCCTGGTGCGGACGCATCCGGCGGCGCGTCTGGCCGGCATAAGTGATGGAGCCGCTTTGCGCCTGATACACGCCATTGATGACGTTGAGCAGCGAACTCTTGCCCGCACCATTGGGGCCTATCAATGCGCAGATCTCGCCTGTAGCCACCGAGAAACTGATTGAGGTAACAGCTTTAACCCCTTTGAAAGATAAGGAAATATCTTCAAGTTCCAATAGCGCCACAGGCGCCAGCGCATTCAAGACGGCACACCCAGTAGTGCTGGCGCATGCGGCATATCATCTGCCGGTTCTTGTGGCTGACTGGTTTGGCTCGCAGCCCCCAACCTGATTGGCCTGATACCCAGAGCCGTAAAAAACGCTTCGCTCTGTGGCGTCAGCGCATCGCCTGCCAGCAATGGTTTAGCCAGCCGACTCATGCCCAACACGTCCAGCAGCGGGCGGCGAATCAACCAATAACCCAGCCAGCGCCGCACGGCACCCGGAGCAGGAGCCATCGCCCATTGATAAAGCCGGTGGCTGATGCTGGCTGGTAGCGGCAAGCGCTCCCTGACCCAGAGTTCCAGACGTGCGTAGGACTCGCGAGTGCCCAGCACCAGGGTGGGCCCCAGTTCGCGACGGTCGTTGTCGCGAGTGCCAAGGGCCTCGGGAAAATTCAGGCAAAACCCGGCAACCAGCCAGGGTGCCAACAGATAGCGCGCCTGCCCGCTGGCGGCAAACACTCTGGCGGCCAATGCCTGATCCTGGCTGGAAAGCGCATGCCTTTGCGCCAATTGCCTTGCGTCCGAAAGCAGAACTGCATGACTCAACTGCAGGTCCGGCTGCCAGTCGACAGCGGGAAAGACAAAGGCCGCAGCCCGGCTCTGGCGCGGATCGGCAACGTCGCCAGCCGATCCGTTCAGCAGTCGGGCATAGTCGATCACCCCGCTGTCATCAGCCTCAGTCAGGCCGCGCTTGTCCAGCAACACGACGATGCCCGGTGAGGCGACGCGTACCTGGAGAAGCGCTTCCAGCCCGTCGACCACTGCAAACTCCGGGGACTGGCCTGCCAGCCATGCGCGGTTATCCAGCGCCGGGTCGAGCAGGCTGACGCTGCCCCCAAGCCAGTGCGCCGCCAGCGTCAACAACAACGCTTCGGCTCGCGCCTCGCTGATAATGAACAGCCTGTCGGCCGGGCCGAACCCGACGCCCTCCAAGGCAGCGGCCAAGCTTCTGACGTCAATGGCCAGCTCGCCCCAGCTACGTTTCTGCCAGATACCGAATTGCTTGTAACGCAAGGCCGTCTGTTCAGGGCGGCTTTGAGCCTGCTGTAGCAGCGCCTGGGGCAATGAGTCGCACATGTTGCGCTTCCGTCGATAAAGAATCGATGAAGCCATAGCAGCGAGCGTGCCAGTCTAACAACCTTATTAATATCAACAGGTTACAACGCCTGAATGAGTTTTATCACTGTGCGGTTTGCAGACAAGCTGTTGCGCGGCTGTTGCCCGGACAACAGATGAATCCGCCAATTAAAATAAAATCTATAAAAATCAGATAGTTATATTCAGGCATAAAGCATGCAGAGATCTGCACGAACCCACCCGGCCCATGTGCCGATCTCTTCGCGTTCAGGAGTACCGCATGACTCAATCAACCGGCTCAAACCCTCTCTCGCTGGGCACCGATTACGAAACCCTGGCCAACCGGTTCCGGCCGATCTTCCGCGAGATCGGCGCTGGCAACGTCGAACGCGAAAAAGCCCGCGCCCTGCCCTATGAACCGATTGCCTGGTTGAAGAAAGCCGGTTTCGGCGCTGTGCGGGTACCCGTCGAATACGGCGGTGCGGGTGCTTCGGTGAGCCAGCTGTTTCAACTGCTGATAGAACTGGCCGAAGCCGACTCGAACATTCCGCAAGCCTTGCGAGCGCATTTCGCCTTTGTCGAAGACCGTTTGAATGCACCACCCGGCGCCGACCGTGACACATGGTTTGCACGCTTCGTGGCTGGGGATCTGGTCGGCAACGGCTGGACCGAGGTAGGGGCAGTGAAAATCGGCGATGTGATAACCAAAGTCAGCCCTCAAGGCGATGGCTTCGTGCTTAACGGCACCAAGTTTTACAGCACCGGCAGCATTTTCGCCGACTGGATCGACGTCTACGCCCAGCGCGCCGACACTGGAGCCGATGTGATTGCGGTGGTGGATGCCAGGCACGCAGGCGTGCGGCACAGTGACGACTGGGACGGGTTTGGCCAGCGCACCACCGGCAGTGGCACCTCGGTGTACGACAATGTGCCGCTGCCTGCCACACATGTCATTCCGTTCGAGCAGCGTTTCAAATACCAGACGGCGTTCTATCAGCTGGTGCTGCTGGCGGTGCTGGCAGGTATTGGCCGAGCCGTCGAACGCGACATCGCGCATGAAGTGCGCGACCGCAAGCGCATCTTCAGCCACGGCAATGCGGGCAGCGTCAGCCAGGACTCACAGGTGCAGCAAGTGGTCGGGCAGATCTCCTCTCAGGTCTACGCCGCCGAAGCGGCCACCCTGCGTTCTGCCGAGCCTTTGCAACGCGCTTATGTGGCACGCTTCGGCAATAATCCACAGCAGGAAAAAGACGCCAACATTGCCGCGGAAATCGAGACGGCCAAGGCGCAGGTCATTGTGTCTGAACTGGTGCTGCGCGCTGCCACCGAGCTGTTCAATGCGCTGGGCGCGTCAGGCGTCAGCGTCAACAAGGCGCTGGATCGCCACTGGCGTAATGCTCGCACAGCGGCATCGCACAATCCGCTGATCTACAAGGCGCGCATTGTCGGTGACTGGCGCATCAATGGTACCGAGCCGCCTTTTGTCTGGCAGATCGGCAGCGGTACCGGCAAAGCCTGAGGCGTAAGGTTACGCCGCGTTACGCAACAGGTGGCGACTGGCAAAGCTGAACGCCAGCACCAGAAAGATCAGCACCCCGGTCGCCACCTGCTGCCAATAGAAGTTCCAGCCGATCAACAACAAACCATTGGCGATGACGTTGATGAACAGCACGCCCAATAACGTCCCGACAATGTTGGCACGCCCATGGCGACTCAGCGTCGTGCCGATGAACACCGCGCCAATGGCGTTGATCAGGTAGGCATTGCCCGACATCGGCACATAGGCGTTGACCGTGGAGCTGAGCAGGATACCGGCGACCGCGCAGGCCAGAGCGCTGGCGACAAACACCTGTACGGCAATGCGCCGGGTAGAAAGCCCCGAGTAATACGCCAACTGCGGCTGCGTCCCCAGCGCAAGCATTTCCCGCCCCAAACGACCACGCGCCAGCACCAGCCCGTAAAACCCTGCCAGTACCCCGACCACCACCAGAGGCACTGGCACGCCCAGAATCAGTACACCGCTGATGCCCGGCAACGCGCCCTGAGCGATGTAGATAGGTTGACCACCGTCGGATAACAGCTGCTGCACGCTGGTGCCGATAAACAAGGTGCCCAGCGTCGCCAGAAACGGCGAAATACGCAGCCCGGCGATCAGCGTCGCATTGAACGCGCCCGCCGCGCCGCCTGCCAACAAGGCCACCGCGATGGCCGCACCCAGACCGTGGCCGCCATTGAGCGTGACGACAAAGCCGAGGCTGGCAAAGTCCAGCGCTGTTCCCACCGACAGATCGATGCCGCCGGCAGCAACTGCCCAGGTCATACCGACGGCCACAATGGCCAGCAACACAAAATTATTCAGCACCAGGCTCGACAGGTTGCCCCAGCTCAGAAATCCCGGTGCATTGATGGCGAAAAACAGCAGGATGATCAGCACCAACAGCGGCAGGACCGCAGGCAAAAGGCGCGGCAGGAATTTCACCAGTGTTGAAGAAGTGTTCAGGGTCAGCGTATTCATTGTTCACCCTCCCGGCGGCCCAGCGCCCCGGAAAATGCCACCACCAGCAGGATCAGCACGCCTTGAACGCCATTGACCCAGAAATTGGAGATGTTCAGCAATTGAAAGCCATTGATCAGAAAACCCAGCAGCAACGTCGCCAGCAAGGTGCCAGGAATGTTGGCGGTCAGGCGCCGCGAGAACACCACACCGAGAAAGGCAATCGCCACCACTGACAGCAGCATGTCGCCGGAGCCGGTGGTGCTGCCACTGAAAAATGCAGCAGAGCAGAACGCCGCAATGGCGGCGCAGCCACCGGCAATCAGGTAGCTGGCGAACACATGGCCCTGCAGATTCAGGCCGGCAGCAGTTGCCGCTTGCGGGTATTCACCGATGGCATACAGGCGCAGGCCAAACGCGCTGTGCTGAATCAGCAGCCACAACAGCGCTGCAACACTCAGCAACACCCACGCCAGCGCCGGAATGCCCAGCCAGACGCCGGAAGCCAGACTGTCCAGCAGCGCGGAATCGGTAGCCAGTACGGTGTTCTGGGTCAGCACCAGCTCCAGACCTGCAATCAAATTCATGCTCGCAAGTGTCGCCAGCAACGGCGGCAAGCGTAAAAACACCACTGCCAGACCATTGAGCGCGCCAACCAGCAGACCACAGGCGAGCGTCAAACCAATCGCTTGCCAGGCTTCGAAACCGGCGTTGTTCAGACTGCTGTAAACGGCTGCGCACAGACCGAGATTGGCCGCCAGCGAGAGGTCCAGCCCGCCGCTGACAACGTTGGAGCCACCGCCGATGACCACACATGTCAGGCCCAGCGCCAATATGCCCAGCACGGCTGACTGGGCGAACACGTTGCTGATGTTACCGATGCTGAGAAAGTTGGGCGCGCTGACCGCAAAGCCCAGCAGTATCGCCAGAAATACCAGCAACGAACCGCGCTGTGCCAGCCGCACCAGCCAGCGTTGCGAGGGATCGCCGACCTGAATGACTGATGTTTCAAGCGTGGACATGGCGGGTCTCCTGGAGAGTATTTTTACCGTCATGACGGCTTTCGCTGGCACCGGTGGCGCAGGCCAGCAACTGGTCACTGTCGGTGCTCGACGAATCGAATTCGCCCGCAATACGCCCCCTGTGCAGCACCACAATGCGCTGGGTGATGCCGATCAGTTCCGGCAGGTCCGACGACAGCACCAGCACTGCTGCACCGCCTTCAGCCAGCCGGGCAATCAGCCGGTAGATTTCCACCTTGGCACCAATGTCGACACCCACACTGGGCTCATCCAGCAGGTACAACGTCGAGTGTCGACTCAGCCACTTGGCCAGGGCGACTTTTTGCTGGTTGCCACCGCTGAGCAATTGAACCGCCGCATCATGGCCTGAGGTCTTGATCGCCAGTTCACCGATCAGGCGCTGACTTTCCCTTGACTGCGCAGCACCGTCGAGCAATCCCCAGCGGCTGAAGCGCCCGAGGCTGGCCAGGGTAATGTTCTCCAGCACCGAAAGCGCTGGCGCTACGCCATGCGTGCGGCGCTCTTCGGGGACCAGCGCGATACCGTTGCGCACCGCATCACGAGGGGATTTCAGGCGCAACGGCTGACCATTCAACAGCACGTCGCCACGATCCGGCTTGAGCAGCCCGAACAGGCTCTTGAGCAGTTCCTTGGCACCCGAGCCGACCAGCCCGGTCAGGCCCACCACTTCGCCACTTCGCACGCTCAGGTCAACGCCGTTGTAAAAGCGCCCTGCCCCCAGCTCGTTCAATTGAAGCACTGGCGGGCCGGGCTGCGTCTGCGCCCGGAAATATTGCTCACCCACGTCACGATTGACCATCAGCCGGGCGATCTGCGCGGTGCTGACAAGCGCGGGATCAACCACCGCCACATCGCGTCCATTGCGCAGCACGGTGACCTGATCACACAACGATTCGATTTCCTGCAGGTAGTGGGAGATGTACACAATGGTCAGACCGTCATCGCGCAAGCGCCGGACAATCGCCAACAACCGGTCCACCTCCTGTTTGACCAGTGACACACTCGGCTCGTCGAAAACCAGCACCTGCGGCCTGGCCAGCAGTGCGCGAGTGATCTGCAATATCTGTCGCTGCGCGCTGTCCAGATCGCGTACCAGCGCCCCGCTTGGCAGGCGCATGGCAAAATAATCATCCAGCAACCGGGCCGCTTCGCGCTCCTGAGCGCGTCGATCGACGAACAGACCGCGCTTGATTTCCTGCCCGAAAAACAACGCCTCGCCGACGCTGAAGCTGCCCGGCAGCAAGCGCTCCTGATGAATGAAATGCACGCCCGCGGCTTCAATCTGGCGCGGAGTAAAGCTGTCGAACTGCTGGCCATGAATACTCAAGCTGCCCGCATCGGCGCGATGAATACCGGCGAGGACCTTGATCAGGGTTGACTTGCCTGCGCCGTTTTCGCCAACCAGCCCATGAATCGTTCCGGCCTCGACCCGCAGGTTGACCCCATCCAGTGCCTGAGTGGCACCAAAGCGCTTACTGATGCCCTGCAAGTGCAAGGCCGCCGTTGCCCTCGTAACGTCTGCAATCGCTGCTCTCATGGTCGATCTCCTGCGTCAGTTATCACCCCTGAGTTCTTGCACTTGGGGCAGGTTGGCGGCCGTGGTCAGCAGGGTCGGCACCTGAGTCTCTTTGGGCAGGTCGCGTTGCCCGGCCAGGTAGCGAGCGACGTTCTGCACCGCGGTCTTGCCGATCAGGGCCGGCTGCTGCGCAACCACCGCACCAATCGGCGAGTTCTCACGGCGCATCAGTTCAAGCACTTCCGGGGTGCCGTCGACACCATAGGTCTTGATTTCAGTTCTTCCGGCGTCGATCAGTGCCTTGCTGGCACCCAGCTGGGGAATGTCCCAGGCCGCCCAGATCGCCGAAACACTGCCTTTGGGGTACTTGTTAAGCAGTGCCGAGACTTGCGAGTAAGCGTCTTGAACCGTGTTGGGAATGACGTCACGCAACTCCGGCTCGATGATTTTCAGTTCCGGATGATCCTTGAGCGCCAACTTGAGCTGGTCGTAACGAATGGCACACACCGGCACACCATAAAAGCCGTTGAATACCAGCACGTTGCCCTTGCCACCCGCGTCTTTGATCAGTTGCCCGGCCAGTGCCTTGCCGGTGGCAATATTGTCCGAGGTGGTGTTGTTGAGGCTGTATTGCGAAGGTGCATCGATGGTGAATAGTGGAATCCCCGCCTTGCTGATGCGCTTGAGCCAGGGGTCGATAACGCTGAGTGTGCCCAGGGTCTGAATCACCGCGTCGGGTTTTTGCGTAACCACGGTCTGCAGTTGATTGACCAGGTTCTTGTCGTTGCGACCTGCATCAAGCGTTATAGGCGTGCCGCCCAGGCGCTTGACCTCATCCACCTGCGCCTGAAACGTCTTGATATCGAAGTAGTGACTGGTACCGGTCATGCTGATCGCGATGCGCTTGCCCGCCAGCGAAGGTACATCGCTGTCATCGGCATGTGCTGTCGCGACAAGGCTGGTGGCCAACACGGTCAGCGCCATGGCGCGCCCTATTGCACGCAGGCGGGTTGGCTTATAAATCGGGACGGCATCAGGCATTCGGGTGGCTCCGCTGGCTCAGGAAAACAATCCTGATCAGCAGTGCACAGGTCATGCCCAAAGCCCTGCGGTTACGCTGGCAACGGCGCAGAGCCTGGCTTGCAGGCTATTGCGCCGAATTGCGTCTAGGCTGATAGCTGACGCTTCAGGCCCAAGGCGGCGAACACATTGTCGATTCGCTGTTGTCCGGGCAACAGCAAGGTCATGCCTGACTGCTTAGCTAAGCTTGAACTGCCTCAGGGTGGTGGTCAGATCATTCGCCAGCTCGGCCAGCGACTGGCTGGCGCTGCCGGTCTGGCCGGTGCGCACTGCCGACTGCGCCGACAAGTCACGGATTCGTACCAGGTTGCGATCCACTTCGCGCGCGACCAGCGCCTGCTCCTCAGAAGCGCTGGCGATCACCGTATTTCGCTCATCGATGACCATGACCGAACTGGCGATACTGGCCAGCACGGCGTTGGCCGACTCGGCCTGCTGTTTGGTACGTTGGGCCTGCTCGGTACTGACTTCAAGCGCCACCAGCGTGCTTTTGGTGCCCTGCTGGATGTGCCCGATCATGGTCTCGATCTCACGGGTCGACTCGCTGGTGCGATGAGCCAGCGCGCGAACTTCGTCCGCAACTACGGCAAAACCCCGCCCGGCATCGCCAGCCCGTGCCGCCTCGATGGCGGCATTGAGGGCCAGCAGGTTAGTTTGCTCGGAGACTGCGCGAATAACATCCAGGACCTTGGTGATATCCAGCGTGCGGGTTGCCAGCGCCTGCGCCTCGACCGACGCGGTGCCGACATTGCGGGTCAGTTCAAGGATCGACTGAACGGTTTGATTGAGCTCTTCCTGACCTTCGCGGGCCGACACCGAAGAGGCTTTGGATTCTTCCGAGGTGGCCACCGCATTTCGCGCTACTTCGTCGACCGCCTGGCTCATCTCGGTAACGGCGGTGGCGGCCATTTCTATCTCGCTGTTCTGCACCACAAGGTCAGCGTTGCTGTTGACCATCAGCACACTCATTTGCTCTGTGGCCGAGGCCAATTGGTGAGCGGCATCGCCGACCTGGGTCAGGGTCTGGCTCAGATTGCCGCGCATGCGCTCCATCGATTGCAGCAAAAGGGCCGCTTCATCAGTGCCCTCACGGTTGATTGCGCTGGGGCGCAGGTCGCCCGCAGCAATGGTTTCCGAGCTGTGCAGCGCCTGACTGATCGGCACTGCCAGACTTTTGGTCAGGCGCCAGGCGAGCAATACGGTCAGCAACACCGTCAGAAACATAACCCCCTGAGTGACGATCAGGGCGTTTTCATAAACCGACGTCGCTGCAGCGCTGGATTCGGCTTCGGAGTCATCATTGATCTTTTCCAGCTTGCCAAGGGCGGCTTCGATACTTTCCGCCATGGCCTTCATCTCGCCCCAGACGAGCGCCCTTCCGGCCTCTGCCTGATTCTCGTTGATCAGTGTATAGACCTTTTCGCCACGCTCGATGTAGCCCTGATAAGTGCTCTTCAGACCCTCTACGAGCGCGCGCTCTTCATCATCGGTGATCAGCGGGTCGTAGGCCTCTACGGCCTTTTGAAAACCAGCCTTTCTTTCAAGGAACTCGTTGTGAGCCTGAGCTACCTGCGCAAGATCATGCGTGGCAAGCATTTTGGCCACGGTGGTGCGGGTTTTCTCGACCGCAAGGGCAATATCGTCACCCAGCGCAATCCCTGGAAGCGCGTCGTTTTCGATTTCAAGCGATTGCTCACGAATACCGTGCAATTGCTGAATGCTAAAAATACCAAGCCCGAACACCAGCACCACCATCAACGCAAAGCAGGCGGAGGTCCGCGCGGCTATTTTCAGCTGTCTCAGCATGTTCAATCCCCTTCCCGTGGCTGACGAATAAATTAGCACCGTCATTTCTATCGGCTGATCGAGAAAAAGAATGAAGAACGTCGAATCAGAGCCGTGCCACTGCTATTCAGGGCCCACTTCAAGGAAACCTTATGGTAGGTTTCGCGACGCTCGATAACCACGAGATGACGGTCTTTTCAACCTTCAGACTGACTTACTGGAGTTGCCATGAAACATTATTACGCTGCCGCATTACTTGCCCTTGCACTACCCGGTGCTGCTCACGCTGGCGACGCGCTGGTCAGCTACCCCGCTATCATCCAGGCGTTGAACACCGGAGAGTCGGTCGCTGTGGCGATTGATCTTGGGCAATGCAAGTCTTCGGTCGCGGGTGCCGAGCCGTCCAAAACCAAAGGCGGCAAACGCATCGATGCCTACCGCATCACTCCCGACGGCACCCTCGCGTTCTCGGACAGCCACTTCACCCTCGATCGCGATAACAAGCCCATCGAGCAGTTCATTCGCTACCAGATACGCTCTAATGGCAGTGCCGTATTCAGCATGACGACGCTGAGTGTTCCCGGCTACCAGCAGGTCGGCAATCCGGTGAGTTATGAATGCGCGATCGGCAAAGGACTAAGCTTTTTTGCCAGCCAGTAACGGTCACGCCACAACCAAATGAACCAGACATATATCCGGCGTGGGCGACAGACCGTCCTCACGCCCTTGAAAGTAACGCTTGAATTGCTTATTGGTGGACAATTTCGAGCACTTCAAAGCCGACTGATAAACTGAGAATGGTTGAACCCAGCCTGCACGCAAGCCGCCTTGTCAGACTGACCAGTCTCTGGTTATATACATAACCAGCAAAAATGATTTAAACGCCATTACTCCGACCCGCCAAGTGTCAGCGACAAGGTTTATACCTTGATAACACACTTGACACTTGCTTTCACACCCACGCGCTTCTTTGAAGGCTCTCTATATCTCGTTAACCTGATAAATACTGACACGCAGGCGGTCATCCCCGGCTTTTATATTTAATCTGCCGACGTACAGGTTTCTCTGCAGGTAATCATGAGCGCCGGAAGGAACGCTGAACTGTTTGCTGCATGTGCACCGACAGCGCGATTCGGCGAATGGCGCGCGGTCCGTTTCATCGAAGGCCACGAGCCCTTCTCCGACGACATCTATCTTTGTTCCGTCGTCAGTCAGCAAGGTGTAGTACAGGCTGAATCGTGCAAGGCTGTCATCCTGGGGCACGAGAAAAAGGCTACCTCCCGGAAGAACCTGCCCCTGCAATCGATCGCCGTTAAATTCTCCTCCCAGTATCTCACCGCTGCTGCGTTGCCCTCGTTGAGGGTTACAAAGCGCTTGCGGCTTATCGATACGCAGGTGAGCAGCCAGTATTTCATGCAGTTGCATCGTCTCCATCCCTCTACCCCTCATCTTGCATGCGGTGGCTCGCGCCTGCCCATAACTGTACCGAGGTGTATCTTTTAGCCCGGACATCGCATGCTGTCAATTTAAATGTACCAGATGGTACGCTTATGAGGCTTAGGATAAGCGTCTGTAAAGCAGTATCGTTTTGCCACTTTCGATAAATCTCTGTGGCTCGCACCCAGCGCAGAAAAAAGCGGAAATTCTATTCCGCAAGTTCATTTAAAAATTGATTCACATGGCCTATTACTCAACTAACAGTACTGGCCAAATTAGCCCACTCGGCCAACTCATAGCTCACTACTTACTAAATGAAGTTTAATCCGCGCCTGCCAAAAACCTGTTTACATGAGGACTGTCAACTTTTCCGACAGTGTCTTACAAGGAGATACGAAATGACCTATACCGTGAAACAGTATGGATGGATTCGCGATCTGCCTGATCATCGCGATCATCTTTATGCGGCCCCCACAACGGCGCTGGCGGCGCTCCCACACATGGTTGATCTGCGCCCCCATTGCCCGCCCGTATACGACCAGGGCCAACTGGGCAGTTGTACCGCGAACGGTATTGCCGGAGCGATTCAGTTTGATCGCATGAAGCAAAAGCTGACGCCAGCATTCGAGCCCTCGCGGTTGTTTATCTACTACAACGAACGGGTCATTGAGCATACCGTCGATTCGGACAGCGGCGCGATGATCCGCCACGGAATCAAAAGTGTAGCGGAGCAAGGTGATTGCCCTGAAAAAGAGTGGCCTTATGACATTGAAAAGTTCGCTGTCAAACCTCCGGCTGCCTGCTACAAGGACGCTAGAAAATACAAAGCAGTGTCTTACCAGAAGGTTGCGCAAAACCTCAACCAGATGAAAGGCTGCCTGGCGGCAGGCTATCCATTTGTCATTGGTTTTTCCGTCTACGAGAGCTTTGAAAGCAAGAAAGTCGCCCAGACCGGGCATGCCCCGATGCCGGGCCCTCACGAAAAAATGCTCGGAGGGCACTGCGTGTTGGCAGTGGGCTACAACGATGCCCACCAGCATTTCATCCTGCGCAACTCATGGGGCACTGGCTGGGGCATGGAAGGCTACTTCACCCTGCCCTACAGCTATCTGCTGGATGAAAATCTGTCCACCGACTTCTGGACGATAAGGGTCGTGGCTGCCTGACCTTCTCAGGCACCTGGGCATTGCACTGCCGCATTGACACCTTGCAGGTACTCTCGCGGCGTGCAACCAAATTCCCGGCGAAAGACCGTATGCAGGTATTGCGCCGACCGGAAACCACAATCGCGTGCGATGTCGGCAATTGCGCAGTCAGTGTTTTGCAGCCCGTGTGCGGCAGCGGCCAGTTTGAAACGCAGGATCTCGTCATGCACGCTACAGCCCCGCACCCGGCGAAAATGCGCTTCCAGCGACGAGCGCGAAACACCCACGTACGCGGCTACCTGTGCGGTCTTGATGCCTTGGCACGCGTACTGCCGGATAAACAGCAACGCCTGCATGACATACGGGTCCCCCAACGGTTGGTGCAGACTCGAAGCCTGTACGTTGACAGCGTCCGGCGGTATCAGAATGTGGGTGCCGGAAGACGGCATGCCATGCAACATCTGGTGCAGCAGGCGCGCGGCGGTTCGGCCCATTGTGTCGGTGCCTTGAACCACCGAGCTCAGCGGTACACGCGTGAGGGTTCTGGTCAACGGATCGTTGTCGATGCCGATCAGCGCCACTTGTTCAGGCACGGCAATTCCGGCAGTCAGGCAGGCCTGCAACAACTGACGGGCGCGGGCATCTGTCACGGCAATGATGCCGATAGGCTTGGGCAGGCTTTGCAGCCAGGCAATCTGCTGTTCCACAGCGCTGTCCCAGAGCGGTGCACTGGTGCCCAGGCCGCGATAAACCTCGGCGTGCAGGCCATCGCGCTGCAGCAGTCGACGAAAGGCCTGCTCGCGCTCCTGCGCCCAGCGATTGGCCTGAGCCTCAGGCAGACTGAAGCAGGCAAAGCGGGTCAGCCCAGCCACTATCAAATGCTCGTAGGCGGCCTTGATCAAGGCGTGGTTGTCGGTCGCGACATAGGGAATGCCCTTCGGGTAGGCGCGCTCATCCTGGTAGGAACCGCCTACCGCCACCACCGGCAGCCTGATGCCAGCCAACGCCTCGCCAATCAGCGGGTCGTCGAAGTCGGCAATGATCCCGTCACCCTGCCAACGCTCGATGCCTTTCAGGCGACAGAGAAAATCTTCCTCCAGAAACAGATCCCAGGACACCCGGGTACTGCTTAGGTAGTTGCCGATGCCGCTGATGATGCCGCGGTCATAGATCTTGCTGCCGTTGAACAACAGTGCGATACGGTGAACGGGGGGTACGGTTTTCATTATTTTTATGCCGGATTTTTATATCGATTCGATAAGCACTACGTCGCTCTACACAGACTAGGCCCGCAAAGGACCAATCTCAATACTCAAAATCGCACTGCGCGTTGACGATTTTCATAATCAGCAGGCCTGGGGCCGTTGCTAGTATCGAGGCATCGCCAAGAACAATAAGGAAAACGCAGATGCCGTACTTCCCCGCCGTCGACAAGGTTCGCTACGAAGGCCCTGACAGCGACTCGCCCCTTGCCTTTCGTCACTACGATGCCGACAAACTGATTCTCGGCAAACCCATGCGCGAGCATTTGCGCATGGCGGCCTGCTACTGGCACACGTTCGTCTGGCCGGGCGCCGACATGTTTGGTGTCGGCACTTTCAAGCGTCCATGGCAAGGTTCCGGGGACCCGCTGGAGCTGGCTATCGGCAAGGCTGAAGCAGCTTTCGAGTTTTTCTCCAAACTCGGCATCGACTACTACAGCTTCCATGACACCGACGTGGCACCGGAAGGCAGCTCGCTCAGGGAGTATCGCAACAACTTCGCGCAGATGATTGATCAGCTGGAACGTCATCAGGAGCAAACCGGGATCAAGCTGCTGTGGGGCACCGCTAACTGTTTCAGCAACCCGCGCTTTGCCGCAGGGGCCGCCAGCAATCCGGACCCTGAAGTATTTGCCTACGCCGCGACTCAGGTGTTCAGTGCCATGAACGCCACCCAGCGACTCAAAGGGGCCAACTACGTCCTGTGGGGCGGTCGTGAAGGCTACGAAACCCTGCTCAATACGGACCTCAGGCAGGAGCGCGAACAGTTGGGCCGCTTCATGCGTATGGTGGTCGAGCACAAACACAAGATTGGCTTCAAAGGCGACTTGCTGATCGAGCCCAAGCCGCAGGAGCCCACCAAGCATCAGTACGATTATGACAGCGCCACGGTATTCGGTTTTCTGCAGCAGTACGGTCTGGAAAAAGAGATCAAGGTCAACATCGAAGCCAACCACGCGACCCTGGCCGGACACAGCTTCCACCACGAAATTGCCACAGCAGTCTCGCTGGGGATCTTTGGCAGCATCGATGCCAACCGCGGCGACCCGCAGAACGGCTGGGACACTGACCAGTTCCCCAACAGCGTCGAGGAGATGACCCTCGCCACCTACGAGATTCTCAAGGCCGGTGGTTTCACCAATGGCGGCTACAATTTCGATTCCAAGGTCCGTCGTCAGAGCCTCGACGAAGTCGACCTGTTCCACGGCCACGTTGCCGCCATGGATGTGCTCGCCCTGGCGCTGGAGCGCGCAGCGGCCATGGTGCAGAACGATAAGCTTCAGCAGTTCAAGGACCAGCGCTACGCAGGCTGGCAGCAGCCGTTTGGCCAATCCGTACTGAGCGGAGGTTTCAGTCTCGCTTCGCTGGCCGAGCATGCGTTCGCCAACGACCTCAACCCACAAGCCGTCAGCGGTCGGCAGGAATTGCTTGAAGGAGTGGTCAATCGTTTTATCTACTCCTGAAGCAAGGCTGAACGGACGCCGCAGTGACATTCTCACGACAAATCTGTGCCCGCGGCGTCCGACAGCGTTTTACAGTTGCACCGGCATTACGCTGCACATCATGAAGTGTCTTTCGAACAACAATAAAAGGACGCACCCTATGAACACCCTGAAACGCACGCTGCTTGCCAGCGCTCTGGCCTTGCTGTCCCTGCCGGTCATGGCCGACTCCGCCCACCCGAAAATCGGTTTTTCCATTGATGACCTGCGTCTGGAACGCTGGTCACGCGACCGTGATTACTTCGTTGCGGCAGCGGAGAAACTGGACGCCAAGGTCTACGTACAGTCGGCGGATGCCAACGAGCAGAAACAGATATCGCAGATCGAAAACCTCATCTCTCGCGGCGTCGATGTGCTTGTCATCGTGCCGTTCAACGCCACCGTGCTGACCAACGCCGTTGCCGAAGCCAAGAAGGCCGGGATCAAAGTGGTGTCTTATGACCGACTGATCCTCAACGCCGACATCGATGCTTACATCTCCTTCGATAACGAAAAGGTCGGCGAAATGCAGGCCGGCGGCGTACTGAAAGCAGCGCCCAAGGGCAACTACTTTTTGCTAGGCGGAGCCCCCACTGACAACAACGCCAAGATTTTGCGCGAAGGTCAGCTGAAGGTGCTGCAGCCAGCCATCGACAAGGGCGATATCAAAATCGTCGGCCAACAGTGGGTGAAGGAATGGAACCCCACTGAAGCCCTGAGCATTGTTGAAAATGCCCTGACCCGAAATAACAACAAGATAGATGGCATCGTTGCTTCCAACGACGCCACCGCCGGGGGCGCGATTCAGGCGCTGGCCGCACAGAAACTGGCCGGCAAAGTGCCTATCTCGGGGCAGGATGCGGACCTGGCGGCGGTCAAGCGGGTCATTGATGGCACCCAGACCATGACCGTCTACAAGCCGCTGAAGCTGATTGCCAGCGAAGCCGCCAAACTGTCGGTGCAACTGGTGCGCAACGAGAAGCCTGCCTTTACCGCGCAGTACGACAATGGCAGCAAGAAAGTCGACACCATCCTGCTGACCCCGACACCGTTGACCAAGGACAACATCGACCTGCTGGAGAAAGACGGGTTCTACACCAAGGCGCAGATGGGCGGCCAGTGAGCTATCGATAATCAGTCGATAGAAAGCCTGGGCCTGTGCAGAACGGCTGCGCAGGCTCAGGCACGCCCTTGGATCCCCGTGTGAGCCTGTGCCATGTCCGACTATCTGTTGCAAATGAACGGCATCGTCAAAACCTTTGACGGCGTCAAAGCCCTGAACGGCATTGACATAAAGGTCCGGCCCGGTGAATGCGTCGGCCTGTGCGGCGAAAACGGCGCGGGCAAGTCCACGCTGATGAAGGTGCTGTCAGCGGTTTACCCCTACGGCACCTGGGACGGCGAGATCCTCTGGGATGGTAACCCCCTCAAGGCGCAGTCAATCAGCGAAACGGAAGCAGCCGGTATCGTCATCATTCATCAGGAACTCACGCTGGTGCCTGACCTGTCGGTGGCCGAAAACATCTTCATGGGTCATGAACTGACGCTCCCGGGTGGGCGCATGAACTACCCGGCCATGATCCATCGCGCCGAAGTGTTGATGCGTGAGCTCAAAGTGCCAGACATGAACGTGGCACTGCCGGTTTCCCAGTACGGCGGCGGTTACCAGCAACTGGTGGAAATCGCCAAGGCACTGAACAAGAAAGCTCGTCTGTTGATCCTCGACGAGCCGTCCTCTGCCCTGACCCGCTCGGAAATCGAGGTGCTGCTGGACATCATTCGTGATCTGAAAGCCAAGGGCGTGGCGTGCGTGTACATTTCGCACAAACTCGATGAAGTGGCGGCCGTGTGCGACACCATTTCGGTGATCCGCGATGGTAAGCACATCGCCACCACCGCCATGTCGGGCATGGACATCCCGAAGATCATCACCCAGATGGTCGGTCGCGAAATGAGCAACCTTTACCCCACCGAACCCCATGAGATCGGCGAGGTGATTTTCGAGGCGCGAAACATTACCTGTTACGACGTCGATAACCCCGGACGCAAACGGGTCGACGACATTTCGTTTGCTCTCAAGCGCGGGGAAATTCTCGGCATTGCCGGGCTGGTAGGCGCGGGTCGCACCGAACTGGTGTCCGCTCTGTTCGGTGCCTACCCGGGCCGATATACCGGTGAAGTGTGGCTGGACGGCCAACCTGTCGACACGCGCACGCCGCTCAAATCAATCCGCGCCGGCCTGTGCATGGTCCCGGAAGACCGTAAGCGTCAGGGCATTATTCCGGACCTGGGCGTTGGTCAGAACATCACCCTCGCGGTTCTCGATACCTACTCGAAAATGACCCGCATCGATGCCGAAGCCGAGCTGGGCAGCATCGACCGGGAAATCTCGCGCATGCACCTCAAGACGTCCAGCCCGTTCCTGCCGATCACCAGCCTGTCCGGTGGCAACCAGCAGAAAGCCGTGCTGGCGAAGATGCTGCTGACCCGCCCGCGCGTTCTGATTCTCGACGAACCGACCCGCGGCGTCGATGTGGGTGCCAAGTACGAGATTTACAAGCTGATGGGCGCGCTGGCGGCCGAAGGTGTGTCAATCATCATGGTCTCTTCGGAGCTGGCCGAAGTACTGGGAGTCTCCGACCGTGTGCTGGTGATTGGCGAAGGCCAGTTGCGCGGCGACTTCATCAACCATGAACTCACTCAGGAGCAGGTGCTCGCCGCTGCGCTCAGCCACCCCGATGCCCCTGACAATAATGCCCGGAAGACCGCATAGATGAACCAGGTCAAACAGTTCTTCACCCGCTACAAAATGCTTGCGCTGGTGATTGCCATCGCAGTGATCTGGCTGTTCTTCAGTTGGCAGACCGATGGAGGGTTTCTGACCCCGCGCAACCTTTCCAACCTGCTGCGGCAGATGTCCATCACCGGCATTCTGGCTTGCGGCATGGTATTGGTGATCATCAGTGGCGAGATCGACCTGTCGGTGGGGTCATTGCTGGGCCTGCTCGGGGGGCTGGCGGCGATTCTGGATGTGGTTTACCACGTGCCGCTGCTGGCAAACCTGAGCGTGGTTGCGCTATGTGGGCTGATGATTGGCCTGGCCAACGGCTACATGACGGCCTACCTGCGCATTCCCTCCTTCATTGTCGGGCTGGGCGGTATGCTGGCCTTTCGCGGCATTCTTCTGGGGATTACCGGCGGCACGACCATCGCCCCGGTATCGCCTTCGCTGGTCTACGTCGGCCAGGGATATTTGCCGCACTCTGTCGGTACAGCGCTTGGCGTACTATTGCTGGCCCTGACGCTGTTCCTGACCTGGAAACAACGGCGCAACAGAGCCCTGCACGGGCTGGCGGCACATTCGATGATCCGTGATGTGTTACGCGTAGTATTGATCGGCGCTGTGTTGGGCGGGTTTGTCTATGTGCTCAACAGCTACGACGGAATCCCCGTTCCGGTATTGCTGTTGCTGGTCCTGCTCGGTGTGTTCAGTTATGTCACCAGCCAGACGGTTTTCGGACGGCGCGTCTATGCGGTGGGCAGCAACATGGAAGCCACGCGGTTATCCGGCATCAACGTACAGGCCGTAAAACTGTGGATCTTCGGCATCATGGGCGTCATGTGTGCCTTCGCCGGGCTGGTCAATACCGCACGCCTTGCTGCAGGCTCGCCCTCGGCCGGCAACATGGGCGAACTGGACGCCATTGCCGCCTGCTTTATCGGCGGCACCTCCATGCGCGGTGGCTCGGGCACTGTCTACGGTGCCCTGCTTGGCGCGCTGGTCATCACCAGTCTCGATAACGGCATGTCCATGCTCGACGTCGACAGTTACTGGCAGATGATCGTCAAGGGCGGCATCCTCGTGCTGGCGGTGTGGGTGGACGTGAGCACACGGGCCGGACGGCGGTGATTCGCAGAAGTCAGAGGTTGTGCTGAACACTTTATTCTGGAGTTTCCGGTCTCGACAGGTCCCACAGGTTAATCGAGATACCGGGAACCACAGCGTGCGTTCCGGCCGCTCACCGTCGATATGGTTTTCTACGGATACTGGCAATGAACTCATCCTCCACTCTACAAAAGCTGCTTGATAGGCGTGGTCAGGCGGCCAACGGAAATTCTGCGACACAGGCCGTACAGTGGCAGGAAGGAATGAACCTCACGCTGCATGTAAACGGCGATAGCCTCACGATGTTGGCAGAGACCATCGATCTGCGTGCCGACCCTCAGGACGACATCCTCTTGCGCAAGCTGCTTGCCCATGCTTTTCCGGGCCTGCGGCTACGACGCGGCGCGTTGACCATCAACCCGGGCGAGAACACGTTGGTGTATTCCTACGAGCATGACTTTCTCGCACTGGACAAGACCCGATTCGAAAATCTGCTGGCTAACTTTGCCGAAACAACGCAGGAGTTGCGTAACACCGCGCAGCGCCTGCGTTACCGCTGAGGACAGAGCCCATGTTGAACAAGCCGACGTTGAACGAGATTTCCCCTACCGCACAAGCCGCTGCTTCCCATGCCGTCGAGGGCCCCACAAGCCCCACGCCAATGCGACTGGATGCAGCGCAAGGTCAGCGATCACTGCCACCGATGGACGCGCCATCGTCGCTACGCCTACGAGCGTCCGGCACATCGTCAGGTGGAGAACCGCAGGCGGCTCAGGAAAACTCAGGCAGCGCGGCTGCAGACAACAATGGAGCCGCACGCGCTCGGCGAGAGCCGGGGATTGATCCAGTCAGGCTTTTTGTGAAACTGATGGTAGGAACCCTTGCGCTCTCGACAGGATGTCGATTGACAAGGCATCCGGATGATTTTGCAAAAGATCCTGGAGGCAGTATATGGGCGGCCATGAGTTTAAAGCATCGCTCTTCTCAGAACGATCTGGATCAGGGAAACAGAACGGTTCTGGAGCGTTACGGCGCCTACATTCCCAAAGACAGTAACTGTTTCAAAGCAAAGGCAGACGTCACTCACGACATTCCCCCTGGCGTCGCAGGTCAGTGGAACGTTAAAACCCGTCAGGTGAAGCTGAACCCCAACATTGCGCTTGAAAGTCACCCGGCCGAGGTCGCAGGGCACGAGTTCATACACTGTTACACCCACCCGGAGTTCAGGGGTCGTCACATTGATCATCGGCACTGGAAAGCCTTGAACGAAGGCCTGACCACTCATCTGACGGAAAAACTACCCACGCCGAAACGCCTCTTGCCTATCCCTCTGGCCAAAGACCCCTATCACGGTTTCAAACTGGCCACAGGAGACTCATGGCCCGCTGCGGCGAAACGTATTGAAGGTGCTGTCGGCGAAGATACGCTGCTGAAAGCGTTCTTCGGCGGCGACGATGACGCCATCAGTGAAGTCGCCAAAGCCGCTGCCCAGATCTATCCCCGGCTTGCGTCAAGCCGCACCGAGCAGGAGTTGTACAGAGCCGGAATGATGCGCGGCTCGCAGCAATT
Source organism: Pseudomonas syringae group sp. 26L6 (assembly GCF_032587815.1). Classification (NCBI taxonomy): domain Bacteria; kingdom Pseudomonadati; phylum Pseudomonadota; class Gammaproteobacteria; order Pseudomonadales; family Pseudomonadaceae; genus Pseudomonas; species Pseudomonas syringae group sp. 26L6. The sequence continues at coordinate 721,999 of NZ_JAWHPJ010000018.1, read as the reverse complement.
GGCTGAGTGTTATGCCGGTGCCTTGCTCGCCAGCGGCCAGCCTTTGCCCGAGAGCTGGTCACGCAATATGCTCCCGGTGTTCAGTTTCTCGGACATGCAACCCGAGCAGGCGAAAAAGGCGCAATTGCAAGCAGAGCAGAGCCAGGAGCGAATGGGCATCATATTTGATGCGGCATTTTTCTCACCAGACCTGAAGACCCAACGACAGGCATTGGGCATGCTGCGCGAAGATCTACTGATGCACTGGGAAAACGTTGTGCCCGATAAAGGCTGATCCATCGAAGCCCTCGCTTTAAAGGCTACCGGGAAGGAAAGGTGCTCAAGCCTGCCTGGCCGCTACCGCTTCCACTTCGATCAGCGCACCGGGCAACGGCAGCGCCACTACCTGCAAAGCGGTGCGCGCGGGTTTCAAGGGTTGCTCGGGGGTGCCGAAAAACTGCGTGTAACCGGCCTGCAGGCCTGCAAAGTCAAGCTTGCCGCCGGTTTCCTCGGCCCCCACCAGAAACACCCGCAACTGCACGATATCGCCCAGATCAAGGTCCTGTTGCCGGAGGATATTGCGCAGTTTGTTGAACACCGAAACGCTCTGCACTTCAGTGTTGCCATAGGCGGCAGGCGTACCCGCCGGAGCGTGTGGGTCGGCAAGGTCGGGCAAAGTGCCGCTGATGAACACCAGGCTGGCCGAGGCAGGCACGGTCACGGTTTGCGAGATTGGAAAATCGCCGACGCTGGTACGTTGAATGCTGTCGCTCATGGTGTCACTCCTCAATGGATGTTGATGCTGCAATAAAGGCTCAGGACGCCGTGAGGGCCGCCGTCTGTCGTTGCTGGATGACCCGCTCGGCCAGTTGCCCGACCACATGGCGCGCCGAATTGGCGGCTGATTCCTGCCAGATACCCACGCCGCTCTGCACCAGCCCGTCGCCAGCGAAGTAAACCCGGCCATGAGGTTCATCCAGCAAGGCGCTGGCGTCGGCCGGGAAATGTTCGCGTTGCAGCCACGGGCCTTCGCTGTAAGGAATCTGCTCCCAGGACACGGCCAACGGGTTACGCAAGTGATGCGAGTAACCGGGATGCAGCAGTTCGACCGCCTCTCTGGAGGCTGCGTATTGCGCCTCGAACGGTTTCGCGCCGAACACGTCGGCACCCTCCCCGGTCACGTAACCGGCGACGAGCAGGCCATCGCGGGTGTTCAAGTCATTGCTCGGGTACCACAGCAGGCGCGCCGGATGGTCGATCCAGGACAACCCGCCATAGGTGCGGTAATCGGTTTCCCAGAAGCGCGGGGATTGCCACGCCACCTTGGTCGCCTGATCGTTGCGGGTGCTCAGCAAAGCGGCCTTTACCGGATTACTGAAGTCGGTATCCAGCCTGGCCAGCAACGGCAACGGCAGGGTCGACACCAGATAATCGGCGCGTACTACCTGTTCGCGGCCGCTGTGTCTGTCGTGATAGGTGACCGCCACACCGTCTTCCAGTTGACGAATCTGGCGCACCTGCGCGCCCAGTTGCACCTGTTCAGTGAGGCGCTGGTAAAAGGCGTCGGTGATGCGGTCCATACCGCCGACCGGCTGAAACATGGTCGCCGAGAACTCGGGAAACTCAGTGTGCAGCAGCGCGCCCCACAGCTCGGGATGCAGCAGGCGCTCCAGCCCTACCGGCTGAGCACTGGTCGGCAATGCCCCCGGATGCGAGAGCGACTCCTGATGTCCAGAACGCAGGCTGCCCTCATAAGCCAGTTCCTGCGAGAGGTCGCCATACACCTGCAAAAACGCCAACAGGCGCTGACGCTCTTCGCCGCTCAACACATCGTCCAGAGCATCGCGCTGCACCGCCGTGGCCAGTAGACCCGAGAGGTGGCCGCGGGCGTCGTTGATAGCCTGGCCGACAGTGAACGCGGGCTGTTGCAGGTCCGGGCGGACCTGAGCGCCATGGCTGCTGTTGACCAGCACTTCAAGCGGCACCCCCAGCTCGCTGCAATAGTCGAGCAGCGTGCGGTGCTGGCTGGGAATCCGCGCTGGCCCGGCATTGAAATACAGCCCGGGATCAAAGCCCACGGTCTGCGTGCGACCGTCCTTGTAGTCCACCTGATCGCCGCTGCGCAACGTCCAGTTGCGGCCGCCCACTCGATCACGGGCCTCCAGCACTTGCACAGTAAACCCTGCCCGCGTCAATTCCAGCGCAGTCACCAGCCCGGCGATTCCGGCACCCAGCACCAGTACGCGAGTGCCCTGCCCCAGCCCGTTTCCGAGTTTCAGAGGTTTTGGCCGCCGGTGTGATGAAGGCCCCAGCCCCAGTACCGCAAGCGCGTCCTTGACGGCTTTTTCGCCACCTACCGCAGCAATGCTGGAAAGTGCTTCACGTCGTGTCAGTCCCATATCATTTGCTCCCTTGAAGTCCTCAATCCGGTAAGCCGGGCGGGTTGATCAGCGACTTGTCGACGCGCTCCACATCCAGGCCCCAGCGCTGCAACACTTGCTCGTACTGCCCGCCGGCAATCGCGCCTTCAAGGGCGGTATGAATCGGTTTGACCAGACCGTTGTCCTTGCGCGTGGTCACTGCGATATCAGCCTGCAATGGCCAGCCGCCGTTAACCGTGCCGACCCGCTTGATGCCTCCGGTGATGGCGGCCGAGTAGGCATACACCGAATTGGGCCCGAACAGCGCATCACTGCGCCCCGACTGAATGGCAAGCTGCGCAGCCGCCTGATCATCGAAATACTGCAACAGCGCAGGCTTGATACCAGCCTTTTCGTTAGCCTCGTTCCACGCCAACAGAACCTTTTCCTGATTGGTGCCGGAGCCGACGATGATCTTCAGCCCCGCGATGTCCGACGCCTGTTTTATCTCGCTGATTTTGCTGTTGGTCTTGACATAGAAGCCCAGGACATCCTGGCGGTAGGTGGCGAAATCGAAGCGTTTCTTGCGCGCTTCGGTCACGGTGACGTTACTGATGACTGCGTCGTATTTGCCCGAACTGACGCCCAGTGGCCAGTCCTCCCAACTGGTCTGCACCACGTTCAATTGCAGGCCCAGGCTGTCCGCCACCAGTTGCGCGGTGTCGGCCTCGCTGCCGATGGTGGTCTTGTCATCATTGGCCAGCAGCGCCAGGGGCGGCCCCGCCACACCGGAGACGGCCACGGTGAACTTGCCTGGCTGGGCAAACTTGAAGCCCGCCGGGATCTGCGCAATGGCCGCTTCGTTACGCGGTACATGAATGCGTTGTCGGTCAGGACTGAGGTCGACCGGTTGCGCGGTGGAAGCAAAAGCACTTTGCGCCACGCTGACGGCTATCGTCAGCAGGGCTACGCGGGCGGTATTCACTAGCATCAGCAATCACTCCTTGAAAGCGGGAAATTCACAGCACCTTGCCGAGAAAGGCAGCGGTGCGAGGGTGTCGGGGATGGTGGAAAACCTGTTCCGGCGGCCCTTGCTCAATCAACTGGCCATCGCACAGAAACACCACGTGATCCGCCACTTCCCGGGCAAAACCGATCTCGTGGGTCACTACCACCAGCGTGACACCCAGTTGCGTGAGCCCTTTGATGACATCCAGCACCTCGCCGACCAGCTCGGGGTCGAGGGCTGAGGTAGGTTCATCAAACAGCAGCACCTTGGGGTCCAGCGCCAACGCACGGGCAATGGCGACGCGCTGTTGCTGGCCCCCGGAAAGCTGGCGTGGGTAAGCGTCCACCTTGTCTGCCAGGCCAACCCTGGCCAGCAGTTCACCTGCTCTTGCCTGCGCCTCGGCCTTGCTCCAGCGTTTATGGGCCAACGGTGCTTCAGCAATGTTTTCCCAGGCGGTGAGGTGCGGGAACAGGTTGAAATTCTGAAACACGAAGCCGACCTCGATGCGCCGCTTGAGGATTTCACGCTCCTTGAGCTCATAGAGCAGATCACCCTTGCGCCGATAACCAACGTAGTCGCCGTCGATGGTGATGTAACCGCTGTCGATCTTTTCCAGGTGGTTGATGGTGCGCAACAGCGTGGACTTGCCCGAGCCGGACGGCCCGAGAATCACCGTGACCTTGCCCGGTTCAATGCTCAGGTCAATGTCCTTGAGCACCTGCTGGCTGCCAAAGCGTTTGCCCACGCCCTGGATCTGAATGCGCCCTGCGCGCACGGGTGCAGAGGCTTCACTCATGATGCTTCTCCTTCAACCAGCCGCGCACTCGCTGCAAGGGCGTGGGCGGCAAAACACGCGCCGTGCCACGAGCAAAGTGTCGCTCGACGTAGTACTGCGCGCTGGTCAACAGCGTGGTGATGATCAGGTACCAGACGGTGGCAACAATCAGCAGCGGAATCACCGCCTGGGTACGGTTGTAGATGACCTGCACGGTGTAAAACAGCTCTGGCAAGGCCAGCACGTAAACAATGGAAGTGCCTTTGACCAGGCCGATGATTTCGTTGAAGCCCGAAGGCAGGATCGAGCGCAGTGCCTGGGGCAGAATGATGCGGAAAACCCGACGCGAAGCCGGCAAGCCCAGGGCTGCGGCGGCTTCATGCTGGCCAGCATCGACACCGATCAGCCCGCCACGAATGATTTCTGCGGTATACGCCGCCTGCATCAGGCTCAAGCCCAGGACCGCCACGGTGAATTGACTGAGCACGTCGACCGTTGACCATTCGGCGAAGACCAGATCGGTAAACGGCACACCCAGTACGATGTGGTCGTACAGGTAGGCGAAGTTGTAGAGAATTATCAACACCAGCAGCGCCGGCATCGAGCGAAAAAACCAGATGTAGCCCCAGGCCAGCGCCGCCAGCAGCGGTGAGCCCGACAGGCGTGCCAGCGCCAGCGCCGTGCCGAGAATGATGCTGAACACGGTGCTGAGCAGTGTCAGTAGCAACGTCTGGGCCAGGCCGCGCAGCACTGACGGCGAGAAGAACCATTGCCCGAACACGCCCCACTCCCAGCGCGGATTGGTCGCCAGCGAATGCACGATGGCGACCAGCACCAGTGCAGCGAATATCGACCCCACCCAGCGACCGGGATGCCGGGCGGGTACTACTTGCAACGCCTTGATCGGTGGTTGTGCTACCCGGCTCTGGCGCAGCGGGTAACGGCTGGTCTCGTCGATGAAGTCATAGGGTTTGGCGACAGTGGGCATGCTTGTTCCTCGCACTCAATGGGGGTTTTCAGGTGCTGGCCTTAAAAGGCGTAAGTCAGCCGGGTGTAGTAGTAACCGCCGGTAAAACCGTAGGGCGAATAGGTGCCGTAACTGCTGACCATGGTGCTGCTGGGAACCCCCTGTTTCTTTGGATAGATGTCGAACAGGTTCTTTGCGCCGATGGCAACGTTGAGGTTTTTGCTGAGGTTGTAGCCGAGGTCCAGATCGGTGATCCACTTGGCGCTGTACACCCGATCCAGATCGCGATTGGCTGAGGAATTGACCTCTTTGTAGGAACCGTACCGGGTCAGCGCCAGGTTCAGGTTGAAGCGCTCGATGCTCCAGTCGCCGCCCAGAATCAGTTTGGTACGCGGCTGCACGCCAGTAATCAGATTGCGGGCCTCGCGGTCCATCAGCTCATAGGACGTACCGAGGATAGAGGTGGATTCCTTGTAGCTAAGGATCTTTGTCTGGTTCCAGTTGAACGCCGCTGTCCACTTCACTGACCCGTACTGCCCAAGGTCCTGACGGTAGTTGCTGACCAGATCCAGCCCCTTGGTGCGGGTGTCGGCACCGTTGATGAAATACTGGCCGCCCGACGTCGAATCGATGCCGTTGTTGAGCAGCACCTGAGTGACCTCATCACCCAGCAGGGTGCCGGTCAGAGTGATGCGGTCACGCAGATTGATCACGTAGGCATCGGCGGTCAGGGTCAACTGATCGGTAGGCGTCAGGGTGAAACCGAGGCTGAAATTGGTGGAGCGCTCCGGCTTGAGGTCCTCGGCACCCAACGCTCTGGCGGCACCCGAGCCGGTCGGCAATACGCCGTAATTGATCGACTGATACACGCCGTCCACCACGCCGTAAGTGGTCGAACGTGCACTGAACAGACTGTTGGCCAGGGATGGCGCACGAAAGCCATTGCTGACGGTGGCGCGAACGGCGAACTGCGGGGTGAAGTCGTAGCGTGTGGTCAGCTTGCCGCTGCGGGTCGCGCCCACACCTTGGTTGTAATGTTCATAGCGCAGTGCGCTGCCGACATACCAGTCAGGCACAGGGTTGAAGCCTACGTCGACATAACTGGCGACACTGTTGCGCGAGGCGCTGCTTTCTTCATCCGGCGAAATGCCGTTGGTGACCTGCGCACCTGACGATGCACAGTTGCCCGGTGCAATGCAGTAACCGCCGTTGGCATAGGATTCATAGTCGCCCGCCTGCACCTCATACGTGTCGCGTCGATGTTCAAGGCCGTAGGACACGTCGAGGGGCTTTTGCAGGCCGATGTCAAAGCCGCGCTTGAAATCCAGGTTGGTGGTCAGCTCGGTGGAAATCCACGTTCCTGATGTGAAGCTGTTGGGCGTGGCCTCACCCAGCGACGGGTTCTGGTTATGCGTGGTGCCCTGCTCCGCCTCGTTGCGCCCGTACGTGCTGGACAGATCCCAGTCCCATTCACCAAGCGTGCCTTTGCCACCAAACGCAGCCTGAAAATCGTCTTCGTCGATGTACCAGGTCGGTGTGTATCCCGCCGGATAACCATTGGGCCCGGTGGTGATCGTATTGGTAATGGTCGGTAGGCGAAAATTCTGCCCCTGCTCGGCCTTGCGATGCGAATAGGTGGTGAAGGAATACAGACTGAAACTGTCATCGATCGGCAGCTCGGCGTTGTAACCCAGGGTCAGCAGATTGGTTTTCGGCGTGCCGTAACCGCCATACGTGGACTTGCCCGCCAGGTCGTAGGCTTGTTCGTAGCTGTAGCCATTGGCGCTGGCCTTGTTGTCGTCATTCTGGCTGCGGGCATCCAGCGCCAGTTGCACGATACCGCCGTCGCCAATCTCGAAGCCTTTATTGAGGCTTTGCTGCACGGTCTGCTTCTTGCCGTCATAACCGAGCCCGGCGTTGGTCACCGAGGTGCCGCTGGTGTCGGCCTTGAGGATGACGTTAATCACCCCGGCAATGGCATCGGAGCCATATTGAGCCGCGGCACCGTCACGCAGCACTTCTACATGATCAATGGCGCTGATCGGGATCAGATCGAGGTCTGCCGGCGCAGCGCCGGTGTTGATGCCGTTGATATTAAGAGTCGCGCTGGTATGGCGGCGTTTGCCATTGACCAACACCAGCACCTCGGCGGCACTCAAACCACGCAAGTTGGGCGCACGGGCAATGCCGCTGGCGTCCCAACCGGTTTTTTCCGGCAGTGTCAGAGATGGGATGACCGCGCTCAATGCCTCCATCAGGCCGGGCTTGCCAGTACTCTGTAATTGTTTGGCACTGACCACATCGATCGGCACCGGGCTGCTGGTCACGGTGCGCTGCTCGGCACCGCGATTACCGGTGACTACTACGGTGGACAAGGTGCGACGCTCATCCTCGGAGGTTTTTTCCTCGGCCTGAATCGCCCCTGACAGCAACACGCTCCCTATCGCCAACGCCAGCGGGCAGAAACCCGGCGCAACAGACAACGCTCGGGCACGGTGTAAGGCTTGCTTCATATCCACTCCAGACATGGCCGTCATTGAAGCCATGCATGCAAATCGCAAAGTCGGGCGCTCCTGCTGTCGTCGGGACAGCGCGGTACGCACGTTTCAGGCTGTGCAGGTAAAACCTGCGCGATGAGCTAGCGGTGGGGTGAGAAGCCGGTTGGCGGCAGAAGTGTCGCGCAGCGCCTGTCAACAGCAGGGCGAGAGGAATAAAGCCAGTGGCAGGATTGAACAGGCAACATACGTTGAACTCCCTTCCAACGATTCTGCTTGAGGGGAATGGTTTATCCCTCGGTCATGGCGCACTCGACGGCGGCCTGATGCGCAGAATCCTGATAACGATTGGTACCATCCGAGGTAAGGGGTAGGCTGTTGAAACCAAACATAACGGAATCAATTTCGAAAATATAATTCTATTTGGTCATAAGCTAATATTATTATTTTTGATTTATATTTATTTTATTATTCACAAATAGCATTTTCAGTTCTCAGGTGTCTGACTGACAGGAAGACCCGATTATCAGGCCGGGCTTCCCAAGGCTGCTTTACTTTGAGAGCAACAACTCAATCAGCTCATCCGCGCCTCTGGAAATACCCGCCTGCGCCGCCGACAAACGCCCGAAGGTCGAGCTTATGTCATAAACCTTTGGATATTGCCGAGTGACATAGGACTCCAGAAGCTGCGAAGTGGACGCATCGTAGATCTCGACGGCGTAGCTGACGGACCCGGTAAACGTACCTTCACGGTCTCTGGAGGCCTGAACGAGGTTATATGACCCCATGCCGATATCGAATCGGGAGAATGTAGACAGCCCGGTAACAGTGGTCTCGGCCCCGGTCAGGGTGAGGCGAATGCGCATTGTCCCGCGTGAAGGTGTGTCGGTGAACCGGAAATGCTTGCCCAGGGCTTCAGAGAACCTGACTGTCATGTCGTTGGCCAGGACGGTCTTTTCGTTGCGCTCCAGGTCTGAAAATTGCGCATCCGCTCCCGAGTAGATCACCACAGGTTCAAGCATTACTTTATCGTATTGGTTCCAGTTGACTGACGTCGAGTACTTGAAGGGAATACGACCCGAGCTGTCCTGTTTGTTGGGCCGCATTTCAAGTGATGACTCGATTCCTGAATAAGGCGACGGCTCGTGACTGGCACACCCCGTGACCAGAAAAACCAATAACAACAGCCCGGCCAACTTCATGTTTTTAACGTAGTGCATGCAGAACTCTCCAGCGTGATCAGGTTATTGAAATTCAAGCACTCACCGTCAATCCCCGAGCCCGACTACTATCAGGCACGCACCGTCACGGGCAGTACCTTTGAAGGGCACTGGTAATATCCCGGGACTGTTTATCCAGAAGCACGTTTTCCAAGGGCACTGTATCTCGGAGCACTCTCTTGCCTGATGCAGGGCCATCCATGATCGCGACGTACCGCGTTGCACGGCATTTAATCGATCATCATCAGACTGCTCTGCGAGGCGCTGCCGGACTGTTCTGGATATGTGTCAGTCTGCAATGAACTACGAGACCACCAAAACTGTACCGACGTGTATAGTTTTAAACCGTTGGCGATGGGTCGTCAACCTAAAATGTACACATCGGTATGCTTTTGAAGAGTTTACTATTCGCATCAAGCGGGCTGAACCCGTCAGCCCCTTGAACGGCAATCATTCCAGATTCCGCGAATCAGATCCTTGAGTAACAGTGCCTCGCTCCAGCGATCTGAAATTTCGCGCCCGTCACTCCCTGTGATTGCATACGGGGGTGGGCCCAGCTCGCACGTGAAAGACAGGCTGGCTGGTTTATTCGGTCGAGCCAGCCAATCTTCAATACCGTAACGCCACCAGGCTGAAAACCGCTCAAGCCAGGGGCGGTGTTGTGCAAAGCTCAACGGCACCTGCACTTGTTCACTATTGGCTATACGGCCGTGAAAGCCCCAACTATGGCGCAAGATGCTGTGAATGTGCTCGTCGTCCTCGGCCGTCGCCGACTCGGGCAACTCCCGACCTACCACGTAGTGGGACAAATCAGCCAACAGTTTGAGGTCCGGCATCTGCGCCAGCACGTCGAGGGTAAATAACAGATCACTGGTAAGGCGGTAACGGTGAGTTTCCAGCAGAACCGGAAAGTCCACCTGCTCGGCCAGACGCTGCCAACCCTCGATCAACGTAATCGCCTGGGCCAGCGTCCGCGGACGTGCATCGGCCTGCAGAGTCAGGTGATGACAACCGTAGCGGCAAGCAACTTCAAGCGCCCTGTCCAGATCGGCCACTGTCTGTGGGAATAGCTGACCTTCAATCTGTAAGCCACGGGCCTCTGCGGCGGCATGCAGCCGCATGACATCGGGGGCATGCCAGTAATGGTCGGTGATCCCGTCAAAGCCGGCAGCGGCAATTCTGTCCAGTTGCGCCTCGATGGGAAGGTCACACTGGCCACGATGGTCCTGCATGGCCCATAGCGACTGAAATACCAGAAATGTGTCCATGTCAGAGCCTCAGCAGTTGTTTGAGCGAACACTCGGGGTCGTTGAGCATGGTGACGCTCAGCGGCGTTCGGGCAACGATCAGGCGCTCACACAGCTTGATATCTTTGGCAACGCTGTTGCCCAGCGCCAGGCCACAGGCACCCTGCAGTCGTTGTTGCGCATCCAGGTAGAACAGCAACCGCCCACCGCAGGCCAATGCGCGGCTGGCTGAAGGCAGGGGCTGCGTGGTTACACCGACTGTCTGCACGCTCCAGTCGTACTGATCGGACCAGAAGCCGGGCACGTCCTGGAACGGAAGATCGTACCCCAGCATATTCAATGCGCTGTGGCGCCCCTGCGCTTCGGCGTTGCGCCAGGTCTCCTGCCGCTGGTACACCCCCTCGGGGTGCAGGCGATACTCACACACATCACCGGCGGCGAAGATGTCCGGGGCGCTGGTGCGCAGTCGATCGTCGACACGAATCCCTTGCCCCACGGCAAGGCCAGCCGCTACTGCAAGCTCGATGTTCGGCTGCATGCCAACGCCGACAACCACTGCGTCACAAGGCACACTCCGGCCGTCGACCAGCAGCACTGACTCGGCGCGCTCATTGCCTTGCACGCCTTCAAGCACGACATTGAGTTGTACATCGACGCCGCGCTGCCGATGCAAATCCAGCAATGCCCGGGATAATTCTTCAGGCAAGACGCGCCCGGCCAGACGGGGGCCTGCTTCGAGCAACGTCACCTGGCAGCCTAGAGCCCGCGCCGTCGCCGCAACTTCAAGGCCAATGAACCCGGCACCGATGATCACCAGGCGTGAACCGTGGATCAAGGCACCCCGCAACGCCAATGCTTCATCGTGGGTGCGCAGGTAGAAAACATTGCTCAGGTGCCTGGGGATCTGTGCCAGGCAACGCGCCCTGCCCCCGGTCGCCAACAGCAATCGGCTGTAAGGCAACTCATCGCCGTCAGCCAACTGCAGGCGATGACCCTGCGGGTCGAGGCTCTTTACCGGATTGTCGGTCAGATGCTCGATACCCAGCTCAGTGAGGCGCGTGTCCGCACACAGACTGCAACCGGCCAGGTCCACGGAGCCTCGCAGCACGCCCTTGGACAAAGGTGGACGCTCATACGGCACGTGCGGCTCGGCGCCGATCAGTATCAGTCGGCCGGCGTAACCCTGATCGCGCAAGGTCAGCGCTGCACGGCCACCTGCATGACCCGCGCCAACGATAATCAATGGAGCATTCATGGCATGCACTCCTGATTTTCAGTCACTGACCGCAAGCAAAACCCGCCCGGCTTCGACCCGTACGGCAAAGGTCTTGAGATTGACGCACACGGGTGCTCCCAGGGCTTTGCCATTGCGATAGTCGAAGCGGCCGTTATGTTTAGGGCATTCGATGACGTGATCTATTACCAGCCCGTCGGCGAGGTGAATCTTTTCGTGGGTGCACAGGCCCGCCGTGGCGAAAAATTCGTTGTCGGCGGAACGGTATACGGCATAGGTATGCGGGCCGTGATCGAAGCGAATGACGTCTTCTTCATCAATTTCGCCCACGGCGCATACATCAATCCATTGATTGTTCATGGTTTTTCTCTCTCGTTCGGGAACAACCGGAAAGTGTCAGCCGGAGGTCGCTTCAGGCTGGGGACGTGCGGCGGTGGCAGGCGCTGAAGCATGTGACACCTGGCGCTTGATGAAATAGGTCGGGTCGCGGCGCTGCCTCAGGAGGGTTGGAATAATTTCCTTGAAGGCTTCGCCGAGGCTGGCATAAGGCGGCGGACAGTCGTGGCGGATCTCTTCATGAAGTTGCGCCAACGCGTGATACGGCACCATCGGGTACATATGGTGCTCAAGGTGGTAGTTCATGTTCATGTACAGAAAGCGCAGCACGCGGTTCATGTAGATAGTGCGGCAGTTGCTGCGATGATCGAGCACGTCTTCAGCCAGCCCCACATGTTGAGTAAGGCCGAACAGGTAAGACAGCCAGCCGCCATAAAGCATGGGCAAACCGACGTACATGAGGGGTAACCAGCTTTGCAGATACAGTGCCGCAGCAACCACTCCGGCATAAATGGCGAGCCAGATACGCGCGGCCAGAAACACTCTGGGCCATTCGGACAACGGGATGAAATCCTTCTCTTGATCGCTCATGTGCGCAAAAGCATGTCGGCACACGCCGCCCATTGTTTTGATCAGCAAGGGAATCTGAAACAGGCTCAGGAACATCATCACAAGGCTCGGCGGCCGTGGCTCGACAATTTCCGGGTCGCGACCTACCACGATAGTGTCGGTATGATGCCGCGCATGGCTCCAGCGCCATACATGTGGCTCGAACATGCACATGAAACTGGCCACCTGGTACAACCCGTCATTCATCCACCGGGTCTTGAACGCGGTGCCGTGGCCAGTCTCGTGCCAGCGCGGGTTGGAGGCTGTGGCGTAAAGAACGCCATAAGCCAGGAAGAACGGCACACATGCCCAGGAACCCCAGAACCAGTAGCCGCCAAAACCGCTGACCAGCAGCGCCAGCAACCAAATGGCAGTGTCGAGCAAGGCCGGGCCGTCGCGGCGCTGCATCAATTGTTTCATGCGTTGACGGGATATGGGCGACTGGTACCACTCGGCAGATACCAGGCCTTTTTCCGCTGCACGGGCAGCTTCGGGGCCGGTCAGGCTATAGTCGCGCTGACAGGCTGCAGTGTCTTGAGGCATTGTTATTATTCTCCGCAAGTGTGAAGTTTCAGGAACTTTGCGTAAGAAAATATAGAGAGCACCCACCCCCCTCTCAAGGCCTTGAATACATTCACTATCAAGCTATCATCGAGCATCTGCGGTGCTTGATAGTTTTCTATCAAGCCGCTTCAAGGGCATGTCATGAATAACAATAAGCGCCCCACCATCGCGACTGTCGCCGCGCAGGCAGGCTTGAGTGTCGCGACTGTCGATCGCGTGCTCAACGCCCGCGCTCCGGTAAACCCCGCTACCGCCGAGCAGGTGCTGAAGGCCGCGGAAGCAGTGGGTTATTTCGCTGCACGGCTGATTGCGCAGCGCATTGTCGAGCAACGTCCCACTTACCGTTTCGGCATTCTGTTGCTGAACACCGCCCAGGCGTTCTATGCCAACCTCGCTCAGGCCATTGGCCAGGCCGCGCAACGTCGTATCGGGGCCAATCTGACCTGCCAGTTCGAATACGTGACTGATCGCAGCCCGGCCGCCATCGTTGCCCAACTCGAACAACTGGCAGTGCAATGTGACGGCCTGGCGGTGGTCAGCTTCGCCCACCCGCTGATCAACGCTGCTCTTGAACAGATTCGCCAGGCTGGCGTCCCGGTGATAGCGCTGCTTTCAGACATTCATGAGAAGGCCGATGAGCCTTACGTCGGTCAGGACAATTATCAGGTCGGACGCACCATGGGCTGGCTGCTGGCACGTACCTGCGGTGCTCGCAAAGGCAGCATCGGCATTCTGCTCGGCGGCCATCGCTTTCTCGGTCATCAGGCGCGGGTTGAAGGGCTACACAGTTACTTGGCAGAGCATGCGCCGGGGTTACGTCCTCTGGTGCCGCTGATCAACCTCGACAACTGTGATATCACCGAAGAGGCGAGCCTGGAATTGCTGGGCAATCATGACGATCTGCGCGGGCTGTGCGTGGTGGGCGGTGGTGGCGACGGCATCATCAGTGCCCTCGCGCAACTGCCCAGACGTCCAGCGCTGTGCTGCATTTTGCAGGAGTCCACCGAACTGTCGCGCCTCGCACTCGCGAACGGGCTGGTTGACGTGGTGATCGACTCCCAGCCTCTTCAAATTGCCGAAGCACTGGTAAATCTGCTGATCGAGTTGCAGACCGTCAACAGCTTCGATCCGCTCAGGCACCGGGTGTATGTACCGCTACAGATCGTGACCTCGGAGAATACCGACGCCTGACCGGCGTCAGAGCCCTCGAAAATCGGCGGCGTTCAAGCCGAATCGACTCATTTTGTTGTACAGCCCGCCGCGGGAAACGTTCAGCTGTCGAGCCGCGAGGCGAATGTTGCCTCGGGTGCTTTCGAGCGCCGCAATAATCGCGTGCATTTCGTGGGTGCCAAGGTCATGGGCCGCCAAAGGCACTGGCAGCCGGCCCGGCACCGCGGGGCCGCTGCGCTGCCTGATTTCAAGGGGCAGATCGGCGGGCTGGACGAGCTCACCGGTGGCCAGATTGGTCGCGCGCTCAATGCTGTTTTCCAGCTCTCGCACGTTGCCCGGCCAGCTATAAGCCACCAGCAATTCCAGGGCTTGCGCAGAAAGCCCCAGCACTGACTTGCGCAATGAACGGGCACAACGATCAAGAAAATGTTGCGCCAGCAAGGCTATGTCTTCCCGACGCATACGCAGCGGCGGTACGGTCAGGTTGAGCACGTTGAGTCGGTAATACAGATCTTCACGAAAGGCGCCTTCGGCCACTGCCTGACTCAAGTTACGGTGAGTGGCGGCAATGATGCGTACATCCACTGGTCGCGAGCTTTTCGCCCCGACCCGGGTTACTTCGCCCTCTTGCAACACCCGTAACAGGCTGACCTGCGCGTCGAAGGACATGTCGCCGATCTCATCAAGAAAGATCGTGCCGCCATCGGCCAGTTCGAACTTGCCCGCCGACCCGCCTTTAGCCGAACCCGTGAATGCGCCCTCGACATGGCCGAACAGCTCGCTTTGCACCAGGTCCCGGGGAATCGCGCCACAGTTGACCGCTACAAAAGGCCCGCTATTGCGGTCACTCGCATTATGGATCGCCTGGGCGAACAACTCCTTGCCGGTGCCGCTTTCGCCAAGAATCAAGGTGGTGGAATCGCTGCGACTGGCGATCCGCCCGAAATGCACGGCATCTGCAATCGCCCGTGAACGGCCCTGAATGGTCTCGAACGTGTAACGGGCCTGAGTGCCGATAATTCGCCGGGTGATCTCCCGAATGCGCCGATTTTCTCGCAGCGACACCACGCGCCCGCCCTGCTCCAGTGGGCATACCGAAACCAGACAGGACAACTGGCTGAAATCATGCAGTTCAAAGGTGCAGTCCAGGTCCCGCAGCCCTTCACCGATACGCGCCAGAATCTGTCCGTTCAAATCACTGCGTCCCAGACGCTGGAACGGGCTGCCCAGCAAATCCAGGCCGACCCGAAAAAGCTGCCGGGCATAGCGATTGAGCGCTTTTATACAGCCTCGTTCGTCCAGTACCACCAAACCTTCGTTGAGCACTTCGAGCACGGTTTGCTGTTCTTCCAGCAGCGCCTGCAAGGCCATTTGCCGCGAGACGGCCTCGGCCGCTGCCTGGACAGTGCCGAGCGTATGAAAATGGAACCAGCCAGGTTCTGCGGTCAGGGTCAGCATCGCCAGGGTCTTGCCTTGGGCATTGCGGATGGGCGCCGCAGCGCAATGCATTCGCCGCTGACGAAGGCCTGTACCGAAGTTTTCCTCTGCCAGTACATACACCAGGGAATCTTCAGCCAGGGCCAGCCCGGTGCAGTTGGTGCCCTGCACCGACTCCAGCAAACGCGTACCCACCGGCGTCAGATCCAGCCCGCAAAAATACAGTGTGGTGCCCTCAGCATCGGTGAGGTTGATATGGCCTCTCGGGTTATAGGCAAGCAAGCCGCGCATCACTTGAGCTGCTGCGGCAATCAAAACCCGATTGGCCGCCAGAGTAGCCGCAAGGTGTTGAGGGTCGACAAACCGGTAGTCGCTGTCTTCAGGGTTCACGCCGCCTGCGATGCTGCGTCCCCAGGAATCCCAAATAACCTTCCTGACCGTCGCCGGGCGCTCGTCAACGCCACTCAGGCGCGCCCGCCAGGCCTGCTCCAGTTCGGGTATGGGACCGCTGTTGAGTGCCACAGTCCCCAATGCGGTGAGGTATCCGAGGTCTTGCACGCTGAAGGTCGCAGACTGTGAGGACATTGATGTATCCATGTTCATATATTCAACATGTCAGTATAGACATGTCATTAAAATGAACACCTTTTGACTGGAAATTTTTAATAAACGTTTAAAATCAATAGCTTAAGTTATGGCATGGCCTTTGCTCTCCCCCCTTTGCCCGGCGCGCTTACGGCCGGAAAATAATCGAACAACAATTAAAAAGGGTTATTTCATGAGCAAAAAAATTCTCCGCCTTGGTCTGATTGGCGCCGGTCGCATGGGCAGCTTCCACGGCCAGACCGCCGCCCACCATATTCCCGGTGCCTGCCTTGCAGCCATCGCCGACCCCACTCCGGGCCAGGCGTCGCGTCTGGCCGCAGAGTTAGGGGTAGATCGGGTTTACACCGACCCTCAGCAATTGCTGGACGACCCAGACCTGGATGGCGTGCTGATCGCTGCCCCCGCGCGCAGCCACGCAGAATTGGTCATCAGCGCGGCGCGGGCCGGCAAGGGCGTTTTTTGCGAGAAACCCATGGCGATCACTCTCGAGGAAGCCGACCGCGCTATCGCTGCGGCCGCCGATGCCGGCGTGCCCTTGCAAGTCGGTTTCAACCGTCGCTTCGCCAAAAGCTTTCGTACGGCTCATCTGAACGTGGTTGAGGGGCGTATAGGTACACCGCAACTGTTGCGCTCGTTAACCCGAGATCCTGCGCTGAACAATCCGGCAGCCTCGCCGCAATGGGTGATCTTTCTTGAAACGCTGATTCATGACTTCGATACCCTGCGCTACCTGAACCCCGGTGCCGAGGCAGTCAGCGTGTTCGTTATGGCTGATGCGCTGATTGCACCGGATTACAAGAACAATGGGTTTCTGGACACAGCGGTGGTGATGATCCGTTTCGACAACGGTGCCATTGCCACCGCTGAAGCCAGCTTTCAGGCGGTCTACGGTTACGACGTCCGGGGCGAGGTCTTCGGCAGTGCCGGCATGTTGACTATGGGCAACGTCAGTGAATCTGATCTGACCCGTTATCTGGCCAATGGCATACAGGCCGACTCCCAACGATTGGACACCGACCTGCTGCGTGACGCCTACATCGCCGAACTCAATCATTTTGCCGACTGCCTGCGTACCGGGGCCACCCCCCTGGCCAGTGGCGAAGATGCCCGAGCGGCGCTGGCCATTGCCCGCGCCTGCATCGAGTCGTTCCAGCAAGGCCGACCGGTAGCAGTGTCACGAGGAGTCGACGCATGAGCTCCATACCTTTCACATTAGCGGTCAGCGCCGAGATGGTGTTCCTGGATTTACCCTTCACCGAGCGTGTCAGGCGTATTCACGAGCTGGGCTTCAGCGCCGAAATATGGAGCTGGGCCAATAAGGACATCGCAGCACTGGCTGCCACAGGGGCGAATTTCACCTCCATGACCGGCTACACCCACGGCAATCTGACCGATGCCGACGCAATCCAGCACCTGCTGGACAGCGCACGCGAATCCCTCGCGGTTGCCGCCCGGCTCAATTGCCCGAGCCTGAACCTGCATGGCACGGGCCTTGACGACAAAGGTCTGCCCGTCAATCCGGTGGCTCATGTCAATGGACGCATGTGGCTGAGTGCCTGCAAAACGCTGGAAAAACTCGCTCGCCTTGGCGAAGAGGCAGGCCGGGTATTCTTGCTGGAAAACCTGAATACCGAGGTCGACCACCCCGGCACCCCGTTCGCTCGCGCTGAAGACACATTGGCCCTGATCGAAGCCGTGGGCAGCCCGCACCTGAAAATGAACCTGGACCTTTATCACGCGCAAATCGGCGAAGGAAACCTGATCGAACTCGTCCAGCGCTCAGGCAGCGCTATAGGAGAAATCCAGGTCGCCGACGTCCCAGGTCGCCAAGAGCCTGGTACGGGTGAAATTCATTATCCCGCCATTGCCAGAGCGTTGTTCGATATGGGCTACACGGGTGTCGTCGGGCTTGAAGGCTGGGCCAGTGGCAACAGCGAAGCAGCACTGGAACGCTTCAAAAAAGCCTTCACCCTGGCTTGAGGAACACCTTGGCAAGCTCTCGTGAAAAGCGCTGGAAACGTTCATGACAGGTCTTGGTGAACGTCACACATAACAACAAAAGGAAACGTCTCATGCCCTTCTGCAAACTGTTTATCGCCGTGCTGTTACTGGTTTCCAGCCAATGGGCTGCTGCGAGCTACCGAATTGGCGTCACGATCGCCAGAGTCGACGATAACTTCATGACCTATGTGCGCAGCGGTCTGGAAGAAGCTGCCAGAAAAGAGAATGTGCAGCTCCAGTTCGAGGACGCTCAAGGCGATGTTGTTCGCCAGATCAATCAGGTTCAGGGCTTTCTCAGCCAGAAAGTGGATGCGGTTATCGTCTTGCCGGTGGACACCGCCGCCACGGCAAATATGACCCGCGCAGCGGTCGAGGCAAAGATGCCGCTTGTCTACGTCAACCGTCACCCGGATGAGCGCGTCTTGCCCAAGGGCGTTACCACCGTGGCGTCCAACGACATTGAGGCAGGACAATTGCAGATGCGCTATCTGGCAGAAAAGATGGGAGGCAAAGGTACTATCGCGCTCATCATGGGTGACCTTGCGCAGAACTCGACACACGACCGCAGCGAAGGCGTCAAACAGGTGCTCAAGGACTATCCGGGCATAACGATCGTCGAGCAGCAAACAGCGGAATGGCAACGTAACAAAGGCATGGACCTGACCAGTAACTGGCTACTGGCGGGCAGAACCTTTGATGCCATCGTGGCCAATAACGACGAGATGGCCATCGGCGCCGCCATGGCGTTACAACAGGCTGGCAAAGCGAAGGGGGAAGTTGCAATTGTAGGCATTGACGGCTTGCCTGATGGCCTGGCGGCAATCAAACGTGGAATGCTGGCAGCCTCGGTGTTTCAAGACCCGAAAGCCCAGGCGACCACAGCTCTGCAATCGGCCATAAAAATGATCAAAGGCGAGCCGGTCGACGCCGAGGTCTGGGTGCCCTTCCAACTCATTACACCGGAGCAGGTAGCGGTGTTCGAGCAACATTATAAATAGTAGTCGGGAAGGCGAGTATCGAATGGTGGGATGGACGCCCTGGCCAGATGAGTTTCGAAGTTCAGAGGCAACGCATGGCATGGGCTGCCAAGCCGGGTATCGACACTGGCGTAGAAGGTGTGCGCTGGGTACAGTCTGCCAATAACGATGCCGCCTGAGTGAACTACTAAAGCACTGACTGCCGGGTTTCTTACCCGGCAGGATGGCTGCCCTGCCGGCGATTCAACCGACAGTGGCTTCCTTGACGAAGTCTTCGTAGGTGCGCAGCGGGTGCCCGACAATGGCCTCCAGCCGGTCTACTGTTCCTTCGACTGCTTGAAGTGGCGATGGCTATATGGCTTCGGACGCCAAAACCGCTTCAGACAAGCAGAAGTACATCACAAGAAAGTAAACCCGGGATATTTACCGCAAAAACGAAAAAAGACGCCTAAGCGTCTTTTTTGTTAATCCCATATGCCTCTTGTGCATACATGGATTTATATTTGGAGCGGGAAACGAGACTCGAACTCGCGACCCCGACCTTGGCAAGGTCGTGCTCTACCAACTGAGCTATTCCCGCATTGTCTTGATGACGGGCGCTATTCTAGCGTTTCAGAAAGCTGCGTCAAGCCCTTGATTCAAAAACTTATTTTTTTTCTGCCGTAGTCTTGAGGTGCGGCCATGCGGCTCTGAGGTATTGCACCATCGACCACAGGGTCAGCCCCGCTGCAACGAGCAGCAATGCGTAGCCGAGAATCACCCAGATCGTGATCGCAGGTGGGTTGCCCAGCAGAATGACCAGCGCGAGCATTTGCGCCGCCGTTTTCCATTTGCCCATATTGGAAACGGCAACCTGCGCACGCGCGCCGATTTCCGCCATCCATTCGCGGAGTGCAGAAATGACGATTTCGCGACCGATGATCACCGCTGCGGGCAGCGTCAACCACAGATTGGCATGCGCCTGAACCAGCAGCACCAGTGCAACGGCCACCATCAGTTTGTCTGCTACCGGGTCGAGAAAGGCGCCAAAGGGCGTACTTTGTTCAAGACGGCGGGCCAGATACCCGTCGAGCCAGTCGGTCGCCGCAGCGAACGCAAAGACTGCACTGGCGGCCATGTAGCTCCAGTGATAAGGCATGTAGAACAGCAAAATGAAGATCGGAATCAATAAAACGCGTAGTACGGTGATCAGATTAGGGATATTCATCGGCACAACTGGCTACGAGGTGAGCGGGCATTCTACTCGCTGTGCAGGTTTGCATAAATCGACTCTGCCAGCTTTTTACTGATTCCGGGTGCTTTAGCGATTTCATCGATGCTGGCACGGGACAATTCCTGTAATCCGCCGAAATGTTTGAGCAGGTCACGACGCCGGGTCGGCCCGACGCCTGCAACACCCTCAAGGGTCGAGGTGCGCCGGGTCTTACCGCGCCGCGCGCGGTGACCGGTGATTGCGAAGCGGTGGGCCTCGTCGCGAATCTGCTGAATAAGGTGCAACGCCGGAGAATCGCCGGGCAGCGTGAATTCATGTGCCGCGTCGTTCAGGTAAAGGGTTTCAAAGCCCGCCTTGCGCGTGGTGCCCTTGGCGACACCGAGCAGAATCAGATCAGGCACCTGCAATTCATTGAGCACATCACGGGCCATGGACATCTGGCCCTTGCCGCCGTCCACCAGCAGCACATCCGGCAACTTGCCCTCCCCGGCCTTGATGCGGCTGTAACGTCGGGTCAACGCTTGGTGCATGGCGGCATAGTCGTCGCCCGCCGTTACGCCTTCGATATTGAAACGCCGGTAATCGGACTTGATCGGGCCTTCCGGACCGAACACCACACAGGACGCTACGGTCGCCTCACCACTGGAGTGGCTGATGTCGTAGCATTCGAGGCGCATTGGCGGTTCTTCAAGCCCCAGCACCTTGGCCAGCGCTTCGAACCGCGACGCAACATGCTGACGGTTGGCCAGCCGCGCAGTCAGTGCCTGCTCGGCATTGGTGACCGCCATTTGCTGCCAGCGCGCCCGGGTGCCGCGCACGCGATGACTGATAACCATCTCGACGCCGCGCAGTTCTTCGACGGCGTCGACGAACGCAGGGAAATCGTCGTTGATGACATTGACGATGACTTCGCCGGGCAGCTCACGGTCGATGCCGCCGAGGAAATACTGAGCCAGGAATGCCGACATCACTTCGCCGACCTCCTCTTCTATGCCGACCTGCGGGAAGAAGTTCTTGCTGCCCAGCACCCGCCCGCCCCGCACGCTGATCAGGTGCACGCAGGCACCGCCAGGGTTGACGAACGCGGCGACCACATCGACATCGCCGGTACCGCCGTCCATGCTTTGCTGATCCTGGACGCGGCGCAACAAGGCGACCTGATCGCGCAACTCGGCTGCGCGTTCGAAGTCGAGCGCCATCGCGGCTTTTTCCATGGAGGCGTTCAGTTCGTCACTCAGGGCATTGCTGCGTCCCTCGAGAAACATCACCGAGTGACGTACGTCCTCGGCATACACCTCAGGCTCGACCAGCCCGACACACGGCCCTTTGCAACGTTTGATCTGGTATTGCAGGCAAGGACGTGTGCGGTTCTTGAAGTAGCTGTCCTCGCACTGCCGCACCTGAAAGGTCTTCTGCAGCAGGCTAAGGCTCTCGCGAATCGCGCCGGCACTCGGGTAAGGCCCGAAATAACGGCCCTTGGCCTTTTTGGCTCCCCGATGAATACTCAGTCGCGGGTAGTTACCATCGGACAGAAACACATAGGGATAGGACTTATCGTCACGCAGCAGAATGTTGTAGGGCGGCCGCCACTCCTTGATGAGGGTCTGCTCCAGCAACAGCGCTTCAGTTTCGTTGCCCGTGATGGTCGTTTCAATCTGGGCGATGCGCGACACCAGCGCTCCGGTCTTGGGCGCGTGTCCGGTTTTGCGAAAATAGCTGGCAAGACGCTTCTTGAGGTTCTTGGCCTTGCCGACGTAAAGCAGTGTGGCTTCGGCGTCGAACATACGGTAGACGCCGGGACGACCGCTACAGGTCGCGAGAAATGCACTTGGATCGAAAGTCTGGGTCATGTTCAGGCGCTGGCATCAACCATGCCGTGACGTACAGCGAGCAAAGCCAGTTCAACATCACTGCTGATCGAGAGCTTTTCAAAGATACGGTATCGGTAGGTATTAACGGTTTTCGGTGACAGGCACAGCTTGTCCGAGATGGTCTGGACTTTCTGGCAGCCGACAATCATCAGGGCAATCTGGATTTCACGCTCGGAAAGCAGATCGAACGGCGAATTGTTGACCTGCGGCTGAAACGACTTCAAGGCCAGCTGCTGGGCAATCTGCGGGCTGATGTAACGCTGACCGGCAAACACCAGGCGAATGGCCTGGACCATTTCGGCAAGCCCCGCACCCTTGGTCATGTAGCCGGCAGCACCTGCCTGCAGCAAACGGGTCGGAAACGGGTCTTCTTCACAGACAGTGACTGCGACGACCTTGATATCAGGGTGGCTGCGCAGCATCTTGCGCGTCGCCTCCAGCCCACCGATGCCCGGCATCTTGACGTCCATGAGTACAACGTCAGGCTTGAGCTCGCGCGCCTTCTTCAGTGATTCCTCGCCGGAATCAGCCTGCCCGACAACCTGCAGACCGTCTATGTCGGCCAGCATGCGTGTGATGCCTGTCCGGACAAGATCATGGTCATCGACAACTAGCACCTTAATCAAGCAGACACCTCGCGCAACGGTCATAACGAATGCCAATCACCATAACAAAAACAATGAGTCAGACCTAGCACTGCGAACTCAGACTCTCGACAACTTGACGGTGGGTGCTTCGAGAACGACGGAAAAAAACCCGCAGGCCGCAGGAAAGCAGGCTGCATGTCCGCCTCGCAATGCTTACCCTAAGGAAGCTTTTCAGGAGCGGAAAGCTCGGCAATGGTCGTCGTCAAACGCCTGATCGCATCCTGATCATCCTTGGCCAACACCCGGTAATTACCCAGAATCTTTTCTTCGATCACACTGAGGTTGTCAATCGGCACCGGCGTGCGCGCTCCCGTCAGCACATAGAGCACATCCACACCTTTGGCCGCCACCGCAGCCAGGTAATCGGCCTTGGGCGCACGATCACCATTTTCATACTTTCCCTGGGCGTTAGCCTCAACTCCCCCTATTTCACCGAAGGTACGCTGAGACATGCTCAGACGCTCTCGTTCTTTTCTCAGCCGACAACCGATTCCACTCATTTGAATCTATGATCCTGTTAAAGCCATCCTAACGAATGTTAGAATCCCGCGGAATTGAATAGATTTGAACGGTTTTGAACTATGCCCGGAATACGCACCGCCGCACAAGCCAAGGCCTGGCTCGAACAACAGGGAAAATCTGTTCAGGAATTCGCTCGGGAAAACAGCATTGATCCGGCGACAACTTACCAGGTGCTGGCAGGCCGCAAGAAAGGCAGGCGCGGTGAAGCGCATAAGGTAGCCGTATTGCTGGGCATGAAGATCGGGACCATCCCGAACATGCAAACCCCGCAGGAAGAAGTAATGGGTGAAGAGTAGCTGATCCTGCCGGAGACTGCAGGCGCAATATGTAGAAGCCTGGCCGCACCATAGCCTGCCGCCAGGTAACTGTCATCAGCCGTTGAGCGGTTTACCCCTCGCCCTCTGGACCACCACGTCAATGCTCGTAGCCATTGATAATCCTGGTGATTGAATTTTCCAATTGAATGCGCCGCCGCTCCTGAAGTAAGCTTCGGAGCAATCAACGGAGACCCACCATGCTGCAATCCACTTCATCACTGCTTCAAGCGGCTACCGGCATTTCCTGCCGTGCATGCGCTGTGGCTGTGCGGGTTGCCTCGGTGAATGCTCCTGTTCAGCTCAACTCTTATTATGGGTATTGGTTTAGCCACTGGCGCGCCTGATACCCACCCGGCGCCCACTTCAAGGGGACGCCAACCAGAGAATTCTCTACCCCCGGTCGGCTTCCCGACCGGGGGTTTTGTTTTTTCAGGGCCAGGTATTTTCAACCCTTCATAAATATCACGCTGCACATTGAGGACTACGACATGAACTACGCCACTTATTACCGCAACGACATCGACTTCGCCTGGCGATTTAGCCATCTCCGTTCGGGACAGCCTGCCGCCTCCGTTCGGTCACTGCCAAGTGGCAACCACAAACGCCCGGCCAATACGGCCCTTTGTCGAACACCCCAGTAGGTCTGCGCGGTACTGCACCGCCAGCCCAGGAAGCCAGAATATGAATTCGTCCGTTGCCGTAAAACCGTCCGACCTGTCCAGCCATGCCGTTGCTCTGGCAGACAATAGCCTCTCCTCAAAACGCCTGCCCGGCACGCTTGAACTGAAAATGCGCCTGCCACTGAATGCAGCGCTGACCGAACAGGTTGCTGCCCATCGCCGCGCCGTACGCGCCATCCTTGAAGGTGAAGACTCGCGACTGCTCGTTATCGTGGGTCCCTGCTCGATCCATGACCCGCAATCTGCTCGTGAATATGCCGAGCGACTGGCCGGCCTTGCGGCACAAGTCAGTGATCAGATGCTGCTGGTGATGCGCGCCTACGTCGAAAAACCGCGCACGACAGTGGGCTGGAAAGGCCTGGCGTACGATCCCCATCTGGACGGCAGTGACGATATGGCTGAAGGCCTGACGCTGTCGCGACAACTGATGCGTGACATGCTGGAAATGGGTCTGCCGATTGCCACCGAGATACTGCAACCCATGGCCGCGGGCTATTTCGATGACCTGCTCAGTTGGGTCGCGATCGGCGCACGTACCACCGAGTCGCAAATCCATCGGGAAATGGCCAGCGGGCTGCCCATGGCAGTCGGCTTCAAGAATGGCACTGACGGTGGCGTCGCGGTGGCCAGCGATGCAATGCGTTCAGCGGCGCATCCGCATCGCCACTTCGGCATGGACGGTCACGGTCATCCGGCAATCATCCAGACGCAGGGCAATCCGGACACTCACATTGTGCTGCGCGGCGGCCACAGCGGCCCCAACTACGATGGCCAGAGTGTCGCTCGGGTGCAGGCCAGCCTGACCAAAAACAATATCGCATCGCGAATCATGGTCGATTGCAGCCACGCCAACAGTGGCAAGGACCCGTCACGCCAGCCCCACGTCTTTAACGATGTTCTTGAACAGCGCCTGGCCGGCAATACCTCACTGATCGGCATGATGATCGAAAGCCACCTATTCGACGGCTGCCAGGCATTGGGCGGGACGCTGCAGTACGGCGTTTCGGTCACCGATGGCTGCCTTGGCTGGGAAGGCACCGAACAGCTATTGCGTCGCGCGGTTGACCGTCTGCGTTACAGATAAACAGAGCGAAGGAACTTTGTCGGGAAATACCGCACTGAATCCGGTAGGCTGTTTCTTTTTTTTCACAGGAGATTATTCCCCATGGCTAAAGCCACTGCCCGCCACATCCTTGTTTCGAGCGAAGAAAAATGCAACGAACTCAAGGCTCAGATCGAAGGCGGCGCTGATTTCGCTGAAATCGCCAAGGCAAACTCCAGCTGCCCATCCAGCCGTCAGGGCGGTGACTTGGGTTCGTTCGGTCCAGGCCAGATGGTCAAGGAATTCGACACTGTCGTATTCAGTGCACCAGTGAACACCGTTCAGGGTCCGGTAAAGACTCAGTTCGGTTACCACCTGCTGGAAGTGACCAGCCGCCAGGACTGATCCTGCTGCGCTGAGTACCAGACGGCTCATCTTCGGATGGGCCGTTTTTGCAGGTGGCCGGTAATACCGTTGCCTGCTCGTAGCGGCTTGGCGAAGCGACCATTTGTCTGTAGAAGATACCGCGACGCAGGTGCATGAGCGCTGCCGGGATTTCGCCATACCTTTACAGTCAGTCGCCTTTAACCCTGACATTCGCTTGCGAACGTCAGTCAGGATTCGAGTCATGCGTTTTGTTTTTCCATCATTGCTCGCCTTGACGCTGACCTTCGTTGGCGTTGTTCAATCGCTGTCTGCAGCACCACAACACGCACTGACCGTTTACGGCGAGGCCCCGCGCTACCCTGCCGACTTCAAACATTTCGATTATGTGAACCCGGACGCCCCGAAAGGCGGCAGCATGCGCCGCTCGGCCATTGAAATAGGTCAGTTCGATCACTTGATGCCGTTTACCGACAAAGGTATGGGGGTTTCGCAGATCAATGGCCTGCTCTATGCCCCGCTGGCCATACGCTCTATGGATGAGCCTTATACGGTCTACGGACTTGTCGCCGAGAAAATGGAGCGTGGTGCAGACGGCCTTTCCTTGCGCTTTTACCTCAACCCGAAGGCGCGTTTCGCGGATGGCACCCCGATTACCGCCGACGACGTCAAGTACACCTACGAACTGCTGATGACCCAAGGCAACATGCAATACCGGACCCAGTTTGAGGCGGTCAAAGGCCTGGAAGTCGAATCCCCCTTGCAGATCCGTTTCGACTTCAAGCACAGCGACAGCCGCACCCTGCCCCTGGACCTCGCTTCACTGCCGGTATTCCCCGAACACTGGTGGAAATCCCGCGACTTCGCCAGTGGCGCGGGGTTTGAAGTTCCTCCGGGCAGCGGGCCTTACACCATCAGCCGTGTCGACCCGGGGCGCACCGTCACGTTTCAACGTGACCCAGGCTGGTGGGGAAAAGACCTGCCGGTCAGCAAAGGCCTGTACAACTTCGACACCTTCAGCATCGAGTATTTCGGCGACATTGACGTGGCACGCACGGTTCTCAAGGGCGGGGCCTACGACTACAACCGCGAGTTTTCAGCGACCGGCTATTCAATTCGCTATGACGGCCCGGCACTCAGTGACGGTCGCTTGCAGAAGGCCCAACTGGCCAAGGGCGCGGTGCAAAGCTCACAGGGCTTCGTATTCAACCTGAGCCGACCGATGTTTCAGGATCGCCGCGTGCGCCAGGCGCTGTCGTTGCTCTGGGACTTCGAATGGACCAACCGGCAGTTGATGCGCAACATGTACATTCGCCAGGACAGCTTCTTCTCCAACTCGGAGCTGGCTGCCAGCGAATTACCTACTCCCGCCGAACTGAAAATCCTTGAGCCGCTGCGTGGCAGGGTCCCCGAACAGGTGTTCGACAGCGTGTTCAAGACGCCAAAAACCGATGGCACAGGCTTCATTCGCGACAAGCAACTGCAAGCACTGGCGCTGATGAAAGAGGCTGGCTGGACGCCACAGGGCGACCAACTGGTTAACGCAAAGGGCGAACCCTTCAGCTTTACGTTTCTCAACGCACAGAATGGTTTCGAGCGGATGCTGCTGCCCTACAAACGCACACTGGCGCAGATCGGCATTCATTTTGATATTCGTCGCATCGATTCCGCGCAATACCTCAACCGGGTAATGGCCCGCGATTACGACATGATTGTCACCGGCTACCCGGTATCTACCTCGCCCGGGGCCGAGTTATACAACAGCTTTGGTTCGAAAGTAGCGATGGACCCAGGTTCCAGCAATTACATGGCACTTCAGGACCCCGCCGTAGACACCCTGATTGCAGGCCTGCTCAAGGCCGACAACAAGCAGGCCATGACCGACTATGCACATTGCCTGGACCGGGTACTACAGTGGAACTACTACTGGATTCCCAACTATTACCCGCCAGGCTCCTCCACCGTCTGGTGGAACCGTTTCGGCATTCCGAAAATCCAGGCCAGCAACAATGAAGCCATCGAAACATGGTGGGAAATCAGCCCGACGCCATTGACCAATGAGCAGTTCGCTGAAAAACGCGGTGCTTCAGCCATCGTTTCGGAGATGCACTGAATGCTCGGCTATATTTTGCGTCGCCTGCTGCTGATCATCCCTACTCTGCTGTGCATTTTGCTGGTCAATTTTTTCATCGTGCAGGCCGCGCCGGGCGGCCCTGTCGAACAGGCTATTGCGCGCTTGCAGGGAATTGGCGGTGCGACCGTGGGCGCGGGGGCGAGCGAATCGGCCGATGCCGGACACTCCCGAGCGTCCCGAGGACTGGACCCGGTACTGATCAAACAGATCGAACATCAATACGGTTTCGACAAGCCCTTGCATGAGCGGCTCTGGCTGATGCTGAAGAGTTACGCCCGACTGGATTTCGGCAACAGCTTCTTTCGCGGAGCCACGGTGACCGACCTTATTCTGCAAAAAATGCCGGTCTCCATATCATTGGGCCTCTGGGCGACGTTGCTGACCTACCTGGTATCCATCCCGCTGGGTATTCGCAAAGCGGTCAAACATGGCAGTCAGTTCGATATCTGGAGCAGCACCGCGATCATCATCGGTTACGCCACGCCAGCCTTCCTGTTCGCCATGCTGCTGGTGGTGGTGTTCTGCGGTGGCACGTCACTGAACTGGTTTCCGGTGCGCGGGCTGGTCTCGGACAACTTCGAGCAACTGACCACCGTCGGCAAGATCGCTGACTATTTCTGGCATTTGGTGCTGCCTGTTTCAGCGCTGGTGATCGGCGGTTTTGCCACACTGACCCTGCTGACCAAAAATTCCTTTCTCAACGAAATAACCCGTCAGTATGTGACTACCGCCCGCGCCAAGGGTATGAGCGAGCGGCGCGTGCTCTATGGCCATGTGTTTCGCAATGCCATGTTGCTGGTTGTGTCGGGTATTCCGCAGGCGTTCATCAGCGTGTTCTTTGCCGGTTCGCTGCTGATCGAAGTGATCTTCTCGCTGGATGGCCTGGGCCGCATGAGCTATGAAGCGGCCGTTTCGCGGGATTATCCGGTGGTGTTCGGCTCGCTGTTCATCTTTACCGTCTTCGGCCTGCTGATAAAACTGATTGGCGATGTCTGCTACACGCTGGTTGACCCCCGAATCGACTTCAGCGCGAGGAATGCATGATGCGTAGCCTCTCGCCGCTGGCCCGTCGCCGTCTGGAGCGCTTTCGCAGCAATCGCCGGGGTTGGTGGTCACTGTGGCTGTTCTGCGCGCTGTTTGCCCTGACTCTGGGCGGTGAGCTGATCGCCAATGACAAACCGCTGATGGTCAGTTACCAGCACTCGCTCTACTTTCCGGTATTCAAACGCTACACCGAGCAGCAATTTGGCGGCGAGCTGCCCTTCCAGCCGGATTACCGCAGTGACTATGTGCGCCAGCTGATTACCAAGGGCGACGGCTGGATGCTGTTTCCGCCAGTCCCGTTCAGTGACGACACACCTAACTATGAGCTGACGACACCAGCGCCTAGCCCACCCTCTGCAAGCAACTGGCTGGGTACAGACGATCAGGCGCGCGATGTACTGGCTCGGGTGATTTTCGGTGCACGTATTTCAATTCTGTTTGCCCTTGTGCTGACCTTCATCAGTGCATTGATCGGCATCTCTGCCGGCGCGCTGCAAGGCTATTACGGCGGCTGGGTAGACTTGCTCGGTCAACGTCTGCTGGAGGTCTGGTCCGGCTTGCCGGTGCTGTACCTGCTGATCATCCTGTCAGGCTTCGTCGAACCCGATTTCTGGTGGCTGCTGGGCATCATGGCGCTGTTTTCCTGGCTGACGCTGGTTGATGTCGTGCGCGCCGAGTTCCTCCGTGGCCGCAACCTGGAGTACGTCAAGGCAGCGCGTGCACTGGGCCTGGGGGACCGGAAGATAATCATGCGTCACATCCTGCCCAACGCGATGACTGCGACGCTGAGCTATCTGCCGTTCATCCTCACCGGTGCCATTTCGACCCTGACCGCTCTGGATTTCCTGGGCTTCGGCATGCCAGCGGGCAGCGCTTCACTGGGCGAACTGATCGCCCAGGGCAAGCAGAACCTGCAAGCGCCCTGGCTGGGCCTGACAGCGTTCTTTGCCCTCGCGTTGATCCTGACGCTGCTGGTATTCATAGGCGAGGCGCTGCGTGATGCCTTTGACCCGAGGTCCTGATATGCCGGAAAACCTGATCGAAATCCGCGACCTGAGCGTTGCGTTCAGCGGGCAAAAGGTCGTCAGCAACCTGAGCCTGGACGTACGCCGCGGTGAATGCCTGGCGCTGGTGGGTGAATCCGGCTCCGGCAAGTCCGTCACTGCGCACTCGATCCTGCAACTGCTGCCGCACAACGGTACGCTGACCACTGGCAGCATCACCTACCGGGGTCAACAACTGGTGGGTGCCGACCAGCGCACCCTGCGCGAGCTGCGTGGCAACCGCATTGCCATGATTTTCCAGGAACCGATGACCTCGCTGAACCCGCTGCACAGCGTGGCCCGACAGATAGGCGAGACGCTGCTGCTGCATCGCGGCATCAGTGGCCGTGAAGCGCAGAAGCGCATTGTCGAACTGTTGGAAATGGTCGGCATTCAGCAGCCGGAAAAACGCCTGAAAGCCTACCCGCACGAACTGTCCGGAGGCCAACGCCAGCGGGTGATGATTGCCATGGCGCTGGCATGCGAGCCGGAACTGCTGGTTGCCGACGAACCGACCACTGCACTGGACGTCACCGTGCAACGCAAGATCCTCTTGCTGCTCAAGGAGCTGCAGCAGCGCCTGGACATGTCGCTGCTGTTGATCAGTCATGATCTCAATCTGGTTCATAGCGTGGCGCAGCGCGTCTGCGTCATGCGTGCCGGCGAGATTGTCGAGCAGTCCGATTGCAAGTCGCTGTTCAAATCGCCGCAGCATCCTTACAGCCGCCTGCTGCTGGATGCCGAACCTGCGGGCGAGCCGCTGCCACGCGACACGCGGGAAACGGTTCTGCAGGTCGATAATCTGAAAGTCTGGTTCTCCCTGACCGGCGGCATTCTGCGGCGGCACAAGGAGTACCTCAAGGCGGTGGATGACATCAGCCTGAGTATCGAGCGCGGCAAGACCCTCGGTATCGTTGGCGAATCAGGTTCCGGCAAGTCGACACTGGGCCAGGCGATCCTGCGCCTGCTGGAATCACGCGGCGGTATCCGCTTCCGCGGGCAGGCGCTGGACGGCCTGAGTCAGAAACAGATGCGCCCGTGGCGTAAAGAGATGCAAGTGGTCTTTCAGGACCCTTACGGCAGCCTCAGCCCGCGCATGTCAGTGGCGCAGATCATCAGTGAAGGACTTGAGGTGCACAGCCAGTTCGCCTCTGCCAAATGCGATGCCGAAGTCATTCGGGCGCTTGAAGAAGTCGGCATCGACCCGCAGAGCCGGCATCGCTACCCCCATGAGTTTTCCGGTGGCCAGCGTCAGCGTATCGCCATTGCACGGGCGCTGGTGCTGAAACCCGCGCTGATTCTGCTCGACGAGCCTACCTCGGCGCTGGACCGCACCGTGCAGAAACAAATCGTCGCACTGCTGCGCGAGCTTCAGGAAAAGCACGGCCTGACGTACCTGTTCATCAGTCATGACCTGGCGGTGGTCAAGGCGCTCGCCCATGATGTCATCGTGGTAAAGGACGGCAAGGTTGTCGAGCGCGGTGCCAGCCACGATGTTTTCGAATCACCGCAGCACCCCTATACACAGGAATTGCTGGCTGCTGCGCGCCCTGAATAATCTGGTCCACAACGAAGCTTCTGCCCGGAGGGCGCAGGAGCTTCACCGATTTACGCCTGCGGCCCCGGCGCGTCGTCATCGACCAGCCCCCACTCGGCGGTACTTGCCGTGCTGCTGCCGATCGGGGCCGGGGGCGGCGTCGTCAGGCTGGCGACTCCGCCTTCACTGTGCAGTTTGAGGCGCAGACGAACGTTGTTCTGCGAGTCGGCATTCTTCAGCGCTTCCTCCTCGCTGATCGCCCCCTCGACGGCCAGATTGAACAACGCCGTGTCGAAGGTCTGCATACCGAGGCTGCCGGATTTCTCCATGATGCCCTTGAGTTCGGTCAGTTCATTGCGCTGAATCAGGTCGCGAATGGTCGGCGTGCCCATCATCACCTCCACCGCTGCGCGACGTTTGCCGTCCGGGGTTCTAACCAGCCGCTGGGACACGAACGCCTTGAGGTTATTGCCCAGGTCATGCAGCAACTGCGCACGACGCTCTTCCGGGAAGAAGTTGATGATCCGGTCCAGCGCCTGATTGGCGTTGTTGGCATGCAGGGTCGAGATCGCCAGGTGGCCGGTGTCGGCAAACGCCAGCGCATGCTCCATGGTCTCGCGATCACGAATTTCGCCGATCAGAATCACATCCGGAGCCTGACGTAACGTGTTCTTCAGCGCCGCGCGGAAGCTTCGGGTATCGACCCCCACTTCGCGCTGGTTGACGATGGACTTCTTGTGCCGATGGATAAATTCGACCGGGTCTTCAATGGTGATGATATGGCCGCTGGCGTTGCGATTGCGGTAATCGATCAGCGCCGCCAGCGAGGTCGATTTGCCCGAACCGGTGGCACCGACGAACAACACCAGCCCGTGCTTTTCCATGATCACATCGAGCAGTACGGGCGGCAGGAACAGGTCCTCGAAACGCGGAATATCCAGCTTGATATTCCGCGCGACGATGGACACCTCGTTACGCTGCATGAAGATATTGATCCGGAACCGGCCGATGCCCGCCAGCGAAACAGCAAGGTTCATCTCCAGTTCGCGCAGGAATTCGAGCTTCTGCTCCTCGTCCATCAGCCCCTGAGCAATCACCGCCACCTCGCCCGGCTTGAGGGTTTCACTGCCCAGCGGCTTGAGCACGCCGTTGAACTTGGCGCACGGAGGCGCTCCGGTGGAAAGATACAGGTCCGATCCGTCCTGACTGGCCAGAATCTTCAACAGCGCCGGAAAATCCATAATCAATACCGTACAAAATGAAGTAAATAGACGACGACCGTCATGACGGCACGCGTGACGCGCGGGCGTCGCTCAGCGAGAGCAGGCATAATGGCAGCCTTTTGCAGCAGGTGATATTGCGACATGAAAGCCCAAGCCCGCCATATTCTGGTGAAAACCGCCGAAGAGGCCGAACAGCTCAAGCTGCGCATTGCCAAGGGTGAGGCGTTTGACGTGCTGGCTAAAAAGCATTCTAGCTGCCCGTCCGGCAAACGTGGCGGTGATCTGGGCGAAGTCAGGCCTGGGCAAATGGTCGGTGCCATCGATCAGGTGATCTTCAAGAAGCCGCTACGCGTGGTGCACGGCCCGATCAAAAGCAAATTCGGTTATCACCTGGTGCAGGTCTTTTATCGCGACTGAGCCACAGGTCAAAAGCTGAAAAACCCCGAACCGGTTGAGGTTCGAGGTTTTTCGGGCCTTGACGAAAGCAGTGATTATTTCGGCGAAATCGCCCCGTCCACCAGCACTTGAGCTTCTGCTACCAGGCGCTTGAGGTGATCTTCACTGACAAAACTCTCGGCGTAGATCTTGTAGATGTCCTCGGTGCCTGAAGGGCGTGCCGCAAACCAGCCGTTTTCAGTCATGACTTTCACGCCACCGAACGCCTGATCATTACCCGGCGCGTTGCTAAGCACTTTCTGAATCGGCTCCCCCGCCAGCTCGGTGGAAGTCACCTGCTCCGGCGACAGCTTGCTCAGCAGCGCCTTCTGTTGCGGGTTGGCCTTGGCGTCGACGCGAGTCGAGAATGGTTCGCCCAGTTCGTCGGTCATGGTCTTGTACGTTTCGCTTGGGTCACGACCGGTACGGGCAGTCATTTCCGCAGCCAGCAAGGCCGGAATCAGACCGTCCTTGTCAGTGGTCCAGACCGTACCGTCGCGGCGCAGGAACGAGGCGCCGGCGCTTTCTTCACCGCCAAAGCCCAACGAACCCTCGAACAGGCCCTGCGCGAAATACTTGAAGCCGACCGGCACTTCGTACAGGCGTCGACACAGGCGCGCAGCCACACGATCGATCATGCCGCTGCTGACCACAGTCTTGCCGACTGCCGCATCGGCGCGCCACTCAGGACGGTTCTGGAACAGGTAATCGATGGATACCGCCAAGTAGCTGTTGGGCGTCATCAGGCCACCGCTCGGGGTCACGATGCCGTGGCGGTCGTGATCCGGGTCACAGGCAAATGCCACTTGATAACGGTCCTTGAGACCGATCAGGCTCTGCATGGCATGGCTGGAAGACGGGTCCATACGAATCTGGCCGTCCCAGTCGACGGTCATGAAGCGGAACGTAGGGTCGACAAATTTATTGACCACATCCAGATTCAGGCCGTAATGCTCGCCAATCGCCGACCAGTAGCTCACCCCGGCCCCGCCCAGCGGGTCGACACCAAGACGCAGACCCGAATTGCGGATGGCGTCCATGTCGATCACGTTCTTAAGGTCGGCCACGTAGGTGTTGACGTAATCATGGCGGTGCGTGGTATCGGCACGCAGCGCTTTTTCATGGCTGATGCGTGAAACGCCAGTGACTTTATCGGCCAGCAGTTCGTTGGCCTTGTTCTCGATCCACTTGGTGATATCACTGTCAGCCGGGCCGCCATTGGGCGGGTTGTACTTGAAGCCACCGCTTTGCGGCGGGTTGTGCGACGGCGTAATGACGATGCCATCAGCCAGCCCCGAAGTACGGCCACGGTTGTAACAGATGATGGCGTGAGACACCGCAGGGGTTGGCGTGTATTCATCGCCTTGCGAGATCATCACCTCTACGCCGTTGGCAGCCAGCACTTCAAGAGCAGTGGCAGCGGCTGGCGTGGACAACGCATGGGTATCAGCGCCAAGGAACAAAGGGCCGTCGATACCATTTGCCTTTCGGTACAGGCAGATCGCCTGGCTGATAGCCAGCACGTGCCATTCGTTGAAGCCCAGATCGAACGACGTGCCACGATGTCCGGAAGTGCCGAACGCAACGCGTTGAGCAGGTACCGATGCATCAGGTTGACCGGTGTAGTAAGCCGTGACCAGTCTCGGAATATCGACCAGTAACTGCGCAGGTGCCAGCTTGCCGGCGAAAGGACTGAGACTCATACAACCTCCACTAAGAAATGAAATACGGAGAAAAAATAAAGACTTGCTGCAGGTAAAAACATAATCGATGCGGCAGTTTACTGGCAGTTCGACAGCGCTGCTTGAGTATCGATCCCTAAGCCGTTGACGTTTCAGGCCGCCACCACGCCGGAAACAGCTGCTTGACCTTGTGCTCGGCAAAACGATCGTCGATCAGCATCACCACGCCACGATCACTCTGGCTGCGGATCACCCGCCCCGCGGCCTGCACCACCTTCTGCACGCCGGGGTAAAGATAGGTGTAGTCGTAGCCAGCACCGAACAGTGCAGCCATGCGCTGCTTGAACTGCTCGTTGACCGGGTTGAGCTGCGGCAGCCCCAGGGTGGCGATGAACGCGCCGATCAACCGTGCGCCCGGCAAGTCGATACCCTCACCAAAGGCACCGCCCAGTACGGCAAAACCGATGCCCTGACTGCTCAGGGTAAAGCGGTCGAGAAACGCGTGACGCTCACTCTCGCCCATGCCCCGCGCCTGCTGCCAGAGGGTGATGTGCGGATGAGTCTGCGCCATCAGTTCAGCCACTTGTTGCAGGTAATCAAAACTGCTGAAAAACGCCAGGTAGTTACCTGGCCGCGCTTCGAACTGCTCCGCCATCAGCTCGACAATCGGTGCCAGCGAGGCCTGACGATGAGTGAAACGGGTGGAAATGCGGCTGACAATCCGCACGTCGAGTTGGTCGTGACTAAACGGTGATTCCACATCGATCCACGCTGTGTTGACCGGCAGCCCGAGCAGGTCCGCATAGTAATGCCGCGGGTTGAGCGTTGCGGAAAACAGCACGGTGCTGCGCGCAGCGGTCAGGCGCGGACGGATGAAGCGTGCTGGAACCACGTTACGCAGGCTGAGGCGCGACAGAATGCGCTTGCCGCCCGCCTCGCGCCGGGTGATGTCGAATATAAAATGCTCGTCGAACAGCTCGGCGATGCGTGCAAAGCCGATGGCTTCCAGATAGAAACCCTGCAACGTGCCATCCACTGCCTGCGGGTGCTCGTTGAAATGATCACCAATGGTCGAGATGCACTGGTTCAGGCTGCCGATGAGTTTTTCCGGTGCCGCCGAGTACGCCTGATAGGCAGCGGGCTGCACTTTGTGCAGCGCATTCCATTGCCGGTCGAGACGCTGCAAGGCTTTTTTAACGGGTTCGGGCGACGTCTGGATCAGGGCTTTCAACTGGCTCTGATCAAGACTGGCGCTGTACATCTGCCGGGCCCGCTCGACCATGTTGTGCGCTTCGTCGACCAGCACCGCCACGCGCCACTGATTGAGCTGGCCGAGGCCGAACAGCAGCGCACTGAGGTCGAAGTAATAATTGTAATCAGCGATTACTACATCGGCCCAGCGTGCCAGTTCCTGGCTGAGGTAATACGGACAGACCTGATGCCGCAATGCGGCCTCGCGCACGCTGGCCTGATTCAGCCAGGGCGACTCAAGTGCAGCGGCGCGGGCCGCTGGCAGACGATCGTAAAAGCCATTGGCCAGTGGACAGGAATCTCCGTTACAGGCCTTGTCCAGATGCTCGCAGGCCTTGTCCCGCGCCACCAGTTCCAACACCCGCAGCTTTAGCTCCGGCACACTGTGATTGATGACCTCAAGCGCATCCAGTGCCAGCCGACGCCCGGGAGTCTTGGCGGTGAGGAAGAAAATCTTGTCAAGCTGCTGACCGGGCGCCGCCTTGAGCAATGGAAACAGCGTGCCCACCGTCTTGCCGATGCCCGTAGGTGCCTGAGCCATCAGACAACAGCCGGTGCTCACCGCCTTGTACACCGACTCGGCCAGCACCCGTTGCCCGGTTCGAAAGGACGCGTGAGGGAACTTCAGGCTGCCCAGCGTCTTGTGCAGCGCCTGCGTATGCGCCATCTGTTGCTGCGCCCAGCCGAGGAATATCGTGCACTGTTGCTCGAAGAACTGTTGCAGCGTCGTTGCACTGAATGGCTCGCGAATCAGGGTTTCCTGCTCGCTGACAATGTTGAAATACACCAGAGCCAGCGTCACTTGTTCAAGTTGCAGACGCTGGCAAAGCAGCCAGCCGTAGACCTTCACCTGTGCCCAGTGCAATCGACGATGGTTGGCGGGCATCGCATCCAGCTCGCCGCGATAGGTCTTCACTTCTTCCAATTGATTGCGACCGGCGTCGTACCCGTCCGCCCTGCCCCTTACCGTCAGCTCGCGATAATCGCCACTCAACGACAACTCGGCCTGATAATCAGCGCCACGACGCGACGCGACCGTGCGGTGTCCGGCAATCCCTTCCTGAGCCGTGGGTGATGGTGTGAAGCGCAGGTCAAGATCGCCGACCTTGGCGGTGAACTCGCACAGTGCGCGCACGGCCACGACATAATGCGCAGGCGAGTCGCTGATGAGGGCTTGCCCGGAATCGGGTTTTACAGGGGCGGTCGGAGTCACTGCGCTGGGAAGCCGTAGGTTGTGAATACTGGACAGGCGTCCAGTTAACAGCCTTGAATCACGTCTGGCAAACATAAATGGATCGACGGCTTGCGATGTCAGTGCCTAGTGCAGACGCGCCTGCGTTAACGCTCCTCCCAACGCGGCCAGGCGCGCGGCCGGATCCTGACCCCAGTCGATGGCGTAGCTGACCCATAAATGCTGCCCATAACGGTTTTGCAGGCTGAACAGCTCGCCGGGAGTAATGACGATGCGCTGGGCCAGCAGCCTGTCGAAGACCTGGCGCATGTCTACGGGATGCATGCTCTCGGCCCAGACGCCGCAGCCGCCCTCGGGTACCTGATAACGCAACGCTCCACCCGTCTGTTCATCCAGTTGTTGTGTCATCGACTGCATGCGTCTGACCAGCGTTTCTCGCAACGCCACCAGTTGCCTGTCCAGACGCCCACTGCTGCACAATCTGGCAATCGCCCGCTGACGAATCGGCGGCAGTTCGAATGCTCGCAGCCAAAAATACTGCTGCCAGCGCACCTCAAGGGTTTTGCACAGCAGATAGCCGTAAGGGGCTTCAGGCCCAAGACTCTTGTCAAATGCGCCGATAATCACCAGACGCTGCGGGTCAACCCAGTGGCGCAGAGGGATCTGCTCGTAAGCAAATTGCAAACCCGCATGGCTGTCATTTTCCAGCACCCAGACTTGATGGCAATTTAACGCTCGCGCAACGGCCTCGCTGTTACCCGGAGGGCGCATGCTGCCTCGCACCGGGTTCAGTAAAGAAGGCAACACGGCAAGCCGGATATCATTGTCGCGCAACAGGTTATCGAGTCGCGCAGGATCAAGGCTGCCGGTCTCGTCCAGTGGCAGCTCGATAACGCGAATGTCGAACGATTGCAGCAAGCGCAGCAACGCCCAGGCGCAGGGCGACTCCACCAACACCACAGTGCCACGCAGCCCCAACGTTTCGATAACGGCCTTGAACGCCCCATGCAGGTCTGGGGCGATATAGACATTGTCAGCGTGCCAGCAGTGTTCTGCATCGCGGGTGTAGCGGGCTGCCAACGCGGTGCGCAGCTCTGGCTCGCCAAACGGCTGAAAACCTGGCTCCCGCAGGCGCGGATAATGCCGAGTCAGTTCTCGCTCCATTGCCGGTAGCGAACTTTCCTGTGCATGCAGAAGGGTCGGTTCATCGCAACCCAGCAGCGACATGCCCGGACGACTGGCGTTATCGCACAGTACGTGTAACAGATCGCCATCGCTGTCAGAACATGCCCGCCCCGCCCTGTTCCCGCTGCACGGTGCCGAGTAATAGCCCGACTTGGGAAGCGAATAGACGCGCCCTTCCTTTTCCAGTAGCGAATAGGCGCTTTGTACTGTGGATATAGATACGCTCAGTCGCTGCGCCAGCTGTCGCAGTGATGGCATCTTCAGCGCCAGCTCGCCTTGTTGCTGGTCGACCAGCCGCACCAGATAGCGGTAAACCGCCTGGTAAGCAAAATCCATGTTGTTTTTCATCCAGGTATCCGCCGCTCAGCCAGACCAGACTTTAGAAAGTCGCGACATGACTGATGCCGGTTGCCGACAGCAGCCATGATCCGAAACCGGTTCAGCGCCCGGAAAGCATCTCGACCACTGCCTGACCGGTCGCCGGGTCAACGGTCATGATTCGGCGTTTGTCAGGATCGGCAGCGCGAATTCTGGCGATGATTGAATGCGGGTCATCGAAGTTCACCCGTTGTTTGCCGTAAAGGTTTTGCAGCGATTGGAGGCTCAGACCGCTGATATCCACCAGCCACTGCATCACTTGATCCGGGGCCGTCGAGCCCGAGAGCACCTTGTGCAGATCCGGCAGTGCCACCAGCATGCCGGGATGGCAGCGGCGCAGAAATGATTCAAGGCCATCGCCCTGATTGACGAATGGCGAGAACAGCATGCAGACCAGTTGAGTCTCGTTCAGGCCAAACCCCTCCTGAGCGAAGCCTGAGGCCAGCTCGCGACGCGTCTCGATTCGCGCCCGCCCGGCATAAGCGCTGAGCGCCTGATCAATCAATCGTGGCGGCATCTGCTTTCTGCGCATCAGCGATGTTGCCAGCTCAAGGTATTCGGCTATCCCGTCGGCATAATTGCGCTCTTGCAGGTACTGCGCAGTCAGGCCCCGCATATGAGCCATCAGCAAAGGATTGGCGCAATCGGACTCACTGAAGCTGAACGACAGATCATCGAAGCGGAAATCAAGGAATTCAGTCAGCAGGTTCCAGTGCTCGTCTGCCTTGCAACTGACCAGATCGGCGATGGTGATAAAGGCTGGCGCGTTGGCTTTTTCAGGAACCGCTATGGATCGGTTTGCCCGCGGGCTGTCTTCGCCGTCCCCGTACAGTTCGTGGTAATACGCCTGGCCGATCGTGTCGATGACCTTGAGTACGCCAGTCAGCGTCTGGTTGCCCCAACTGCCCGTGTACTGCCCGGTGCGCTGGGCCAGACGCATGATCCACGTCGCGTACTGCCGCTGCTCCCTGCGTGAATCGCCGCTGACCACAGCATCGACACCGTTACCCCAGCTCAACGCGCGCCCCAGAAATTCCGCCAGCCCCAGATAGCAGGTATTGCAAAACGTGGTGCGCGCGTCACCTGCGGACAGATGTCCACCGAGCAGCATGTCCAGGCGATTCTGCTCGCGCCCTGCGCTGGAAAAAGGCAGATCCGGCTCGAAGGCCTGGGTGTACTGGTTGTCGATCACCAGCGTTTCGACGCGCGGGTCGTCATACAAAAACAATGCTGAATAGGTGCGGTTGATGTTATCCATCACCGCGGGTGTCATTCCCGCGTGGCGTCGATTGGCGACCCGCAAATTGAACGTACCGGGCGATCGACAGGCAATGCTCAACTGGGCGGCGCGCAAAAAGGCCAGCGTGTAGGCACTGTCCTTGCCACCGCCGAACGCCACCAGCACCTTGAAACCGGAAATCCGCTCGATCCCGCCAGCCGCGACAATCAATCGCTGAATCAACAACTGCAATGCCGTGCGTTCCGCACGGGTGAAATACCCCAGCAAACGTTGCAATACTTGCTGATAGACGTAATTCATTGCCTGTTCGTGGATAGAGCTCATTGTGTGTCACCTGCCTGTCGCTCAAGACGCGACACGGTGCAGGCAGAACATTGAACATCAAGCTGACAACCAAGTTTATAGTCGAGCATGACTCATTCCCTGAGTGGTAATTACCGACGCATTATCAATATCTTCAAAACAATTACAATAGACAGTTTTCTTTTGAAAACAACGCAGAATGTTTACATAAGGCGGCCGTATTAGACAACGCGTTTAAACGCCCCACTCATTCAGCAGCCAAGAACTTATTATTTTGCCAATTATACTCCACGCCAGATCCCTCTACAGGAAGCTCTCGGCGAGCAGGAGCGTATCGACATACAATGATGCTTTTACTCTGCCCTGTAGGAAACACCAGTGGCATTGTGCGCATTCTGACAGATTGATTAAACTTTAATACTCATGTCGCCCACAGCTCCATATTTACCTTCGTCCAGCGGAACTGAACCGGTACTTTCAATGAAGCCATAAAGAGCATCGTGCCCGGCGCGGCATTGTCGAGGTGAAATATCACACAGCCGGCATTCAATTGTCTCGATCATCGCCAAAGGTTCTAAGCGGCACTCACCGACATCGACCCACTCTGTCCTAAGCTTGATCAATGCGCTCTGCATTAAAGACGCACAAGGAGTTTTCAAACCCAACAAGGACGTACAACCATGGCCCTACCATCCGCTTCCCTCGAAAAAAGTTCATCTCCGACCTACGCCAGTCTGTTTCCGGAAAACCTAGCGCACACCACCTCCGCGGGCGCACTGGATTCCAGCGACGGGCCTCTTGCCTACCTGAGCGATCTGTATCAACGAGCCATCAAGCTGGAAATAATGGCCGACAACAAGGCCATCAAACTCGGTGTCCGACGCCCTGCGCTGGGCGATCTGCTGCTTGACGAAACCAGCGCCCACCAGACCGTATCCGCGCTAAAACTGGTGATCGATATACTCGCTCATCCCGCGCAGATGCTGGCCGGCATTACACCATTGCCGAATGCCATCGCCGCATCGGGCAGTCATGCAACGCTGCCATTCCATCTGGCTTTCCAGCAAATGCGGGCGGTGCTTGAGCAGAAGGGCATAACGCTGTTCGATGTGCACAAGCTTGCGTCTTATGATTATCCCAACTTCTGCTACCAGAATTTCCGCCAGAAAGACCTGCGCGCGGCCATACTCTCGGGCAGCGGCCTTGACCCGTCCCTGCACACACTGCTGCTGGACAATGAGACTGCGGCAAAAGCCGATTTTTTCAAAACTGCCTACGGCGTAGCCGGTAGCGCAACCGAGGCTCTGCTGGCGATCAGCGATGTAGCCCTGTTTCGCCACCAGACCGGGCTGAGCGAACAGGACCTTTACGACCTGCTTGCCCTCAAAAGTACGGACGATGGAAAGCAGACCGGCTTCAGCACCACGGTAAAACGTTCCGAACACCTCCCTGTCGCATCGCAAACAGAGGTTGCAGCCAGTCAGGTTTACGGTGCCTCGTTTATCAACAATGCCAGCAGCCCGGCAATCGCCATTACAGTGCCCGCTGACAGCTCGTCAGGCCAGCAACTGACCAACGTCAACGCCAGCCATTTCGCCCGCCTGCACAAGCTCATTCACTTGCAGCGCTTCCTCGGCCTGCCGTTCGCTGACGTCGATACGCTGGTAATGTCCGCCTTGCGTGCAGAAGGTCAAACCAAAGATTTCCACTTTACCGCCAACACGTTGCGAGCAATCAGCGTGTTCCGTTACCTGCATCGTGATTTCAAGGTCAGCGCATGGCAGTTTGCGACCATGCTTGGCGCGTTGCCGGTATATTCGGTGGGTCAGGCATTGCCCGCTC
The DNA here is from genome assembly GCF_032587815.1 of Pseudomonas syringae group sp. 26L6. NCBI lineage: Bacteria > Pseudomonadati > Pseudomonadota > Gammaproteobacteria > Pseudomonadales > Pseudomonadaceae > Pseudomonas > Pseudomonas syringae group sp. 26L6. Next base: position 679,848 of record NZ_JAWHPJ010000018.1, on the reverse strand, counting down.
TGGATACCGTATTGGGTGCGCAGGCCGCCAACGGTAACGACAGCAATCAGACCCGAGTGATATTCGATGACGCTGAGTTCGATCTGGATACCGACGCGGGCCAGGCTACGCTGGCGCAGATGTGCTACGCACTGAAGATCGACGAACAGACCGCCAGAGATTTCGTTGCAACTACACAGCGATTCCAGCAACCCGCCGCAAAAGGCGCCCCGACAAAACTGCCCAAACGAACACTGACCTTGTTTTCTGCGTTATATCGTCAGGTTTACCTGCCGCGCCTGTTGAGGCTATCGCCGCAGGCCGGGGCCGGTCTGATGTCGCTGCTGTTCATCGGCAACGACGACCTGCTCAAGCAACTGGCTGGCGCACCGACGCTTCTTGATAAAGACGATCAGCCGGACATCCTCGACGTGATAATGGCTGCGGTGAACCTCACTCAGTGGGCGAGGCTGCAAAACATCGGTCTGGATCTACTGGCGTTGCTGCTGACGCCCACGCCGGATATCGAGGCGAAAACGCTCCCCGCTCCGGCCGACTGGCTGGAATTGATCACGGAATCTGCAGATCGGCTGGGCAAATCATCGCTGACAGAAGCCAGACTTGCATCATTGGCCGCTGTGCAGCAGGTTGCACTCAAGGACGACAAGAATACCTGGCTGCAGCTTTTCAACCCTCTGATTGACACAGATGGCTGGGTCAAGGCAATTCCCGTATTCCAGGGCCAGGACCGCTTGGCGGCGATCAATGCTCAGATTTCAATCTGTCTGACGGGCGCGTTAGCACAGAGTGATGCATTGGATGTAGATGCCTACCTCAAAACCGGTGAGGCCTTCGCCGCGCAGATCAATGGAGCGCTGATCGCTCAGGAAGATGTTATCAAGTCGTTGGGGGCGGCGCTGTCAGGCAATAGCAATCAGCCTGGTCGATCGGTATTGAGTGAACAGCACGTATTGCTCCTGTTGCGCTGGCTCGACATCAGTACCGCTACCTTGCTCAATGAAATAAAAAACAACGCAATTCAGGCGGGCAGCCAGAACACGTTCAGCAAAAGCGCATTCGTCATGTGGTCAGAGCTAAAACGCCATGCCGAACTGATCATGCGCTTCAACCTCAGCCCCGCCGGGCTTGAGTTGCTACTGGAATACCCTGAGCAAATGGCCTTGGACGAGTCGGGATCAAGCCTTGACCTGTGCTACCAGCTTTCATGCCTTGGCAATTGGGTCAAACGCGCTCAGGAGACTGGCTATCAGGAGTCCGATGTTCTGGATTATCTGCAGGCCATCAACAGCGATGGAGACGAGTCAACAGGACTTGAGGCGGCAGAGCGACTGGCGAAGTTGATTGGCTGGAACGCTGAAGAAACGCTATGTGCCGTGGGGACTACGTATCTGCCGGAGCCAAAGCCTGCGCCAGAGGCCACCAAAGTTATCGTCAAACCAGATCGTAAGACATTTGCCGATTACCTCGCCAGCCTGGACAAGAGCTCCAGAGACACCGTCAACGGGAATGGAGGAGTCTCATATATTGCACAAAACTATTATTGGACCCTGGACATCAACAATGTGTATTCAGGGATAAAGCCGATATTCATGTCGTTTCAAAAATTTTTAAGCGATAACCCTGGACCGCTGATCGTTAGTCCGGATGAGTTCACTGAAGTCTATTCGCAAAATAAGGAAAGAGCTGAGTACCTGAAGAAAAGTGGCAAACTCTTAAAATTTAAAGGTCAGATTCTCGGCTTTACTGACCGCACGCGAACCGGGGACCCTTTAAATGGGCTGCTGAACACGGCACCCAAAGAAGTAGCTGAAGCCAAACCGATTCAGAAGAGAGCTTTCAATGTCGCCGATGTCGATCAGGTCCTGCGCTTACAGTTGCTTTGCCAGAAGACAGGGCTGTCATGCCAGTCGCTTATCGCATTGACTGCACTGGATGCAAAATCATCCTATGGACAGGTTCAGTCACTTGCCACGCTGTTGTTCGCAAGTTGTGATGAGGCCGAGCAGCACGCTATCAATATTCCGCTCAACGAAGCGTGGCGAGATGCACTGGTTGGCTACCTGCTGATCAACTTGCCCAACACGCCTGACTACAGGTTTTCCACTGCTGCCGACGCCGACGATCTGTCCAACTTTCTGCTGACCGACGTGCAGGTTTCCAGTGAAGTCATGACCAGTCAGATGGCGCATGCGACGGCCAGTTTGCAACATTACCTCAGCCGATTTTTCGCACACCTGGAACCGGGTTACGACACAGCGGCGCGGAATATTATTGCTGACGCGGACGACGAATGGCGTCGCTATTGCAACCAGTACGCGCGCTGGCGCAGTTGGCACCAACAGGTCAGCCATCCGGAAAACCTTATCCAGCCAGCCTTGCGGCCCGGCAAGAGCCAACCATTCGTCGAGCTGGAAAATGAACTGAATCAGGGCAAACTGACCAACGACATGGTGCAACTCGCGGTGGCTAACTACATCGGCAAGTTCGAGCACGTCAGCAACCTGCAAGTGGTCAGCGGCTACCTCGACGGCTTTGACCCGGTAAGCGATACCTACCATTTCATCGGCAAGACCAACGTCGAACCGACTGAGTACTACTGGCGATCGCTGGATATCAGCAAGCGCGATAATCTGGGGCAACTCAGCCCGCTGGCATGGAGTGAATGGGAGAAAATCGGCTTGCCTCTGAGCGGGCAGATCGTGCAAACACCAACCACAGATGGGCAAACGCTGGATGTGATTCGTCCGATCATCATCGCTGGGCGTCCCTATGTGATCTGGGTCGAACGCTCGACCACTCCGATACCCAGCGCAGACGAAACGAAGCAGACGCCTACAAAGTTCAGAAAAATTACCGTGCATTACTGCTATAAGCAGATAGATGGGCTATGGAGCCCAGCGAATGAGTTGCTGGCCCTGGACGGGACAAAGGATGGCAAGCGTTTAAAAGATGAAAATAACAATTACCTTAAAGACGACACTTACAAACCCGGGCTAATTGCTATTGTGGACGAACATGGCAAGCGCGAGAACGACCCCTGGTTGATCGCACTGCTTTACGATGCAACGACAGAAGACAAGCCTGAAAGAGAGAACCCTGTAAAAGGACAGCCAAAAATACCAGGTAAAAAGAAGGATGCGCTAGGAACGAAAGATTATGATTTTTTTGTTCAGGCGCGTGACTTGTTGTTGATTGATGAAAAAGTGATAGGCGAAGAACACCAAAATGAAGAGGACAAGGAAAGCAAACTGCTTACTGCATTGCATACTGAGTACAACGATGCTAGAAGGATTCAGCACGTGTATGTAGGTGATATTTTATCCAGCCAATCCTACAAACTTGAGTTTCAACTTACTGAAAGCGACTTTCCTATAAAATCGACAACAGATTCAACCAAAGGTGAAAACTTCACCCTCTTTACAAGAAAATATGAAAAAGCAGTTATAGATTTTTTCATTGACAGCACAGTACTTATACAGGATTCTGAACACATAAACGGGCTTGAAATTATATCGCCGAAATACTCGAAGCCGTAGGTATCTCGTCACCTACTAAAAATCAAAAAAAATATGTTTTACAGTTAATGCTCGAATTACTTAACGACATCGGCGACGATGGAAGTAATGAAATTAGGACACAAAACCATTCAGAATTTTTAAAATAAACAACACAATAAATACACCCGAATACTTAATTGAACACATAAAAACCTTAAACCTTAAAACTGCTTCAACAAACGGAAACTTAACTGTCGCACTAACTTTCACATCGAGCAAAATATCATACAGAAAACTTGTATTCACCAACCACGAGCATCTTGTCACCCTCGTCCCAGTCAAGGCGTCGCCGAGCACGCTATCGACTTATGTAAAAAGACCACTGAACAAAACCTTACGTATTTCATTCAACTTTTTGCAGCAAATACCGCTGCCCAACGGCGCATGGTCTGCCCTTCAGGGTGATGCCGCCTTTGCCTCCATACAGCTGAAAATCCTTACCAAAGCTGCCGCTGACGAAACGTTCGTAGAGCGGGCCAGGAAAGAGGTAGTGGCCAATGGGGAGGCTTTTATCGAAGCAGACCTTGATGAGATTTCACCTGGTACTTACCAGGTGGCGTTGGTGGGGGTGGACCACTGGGTGGTCAATCAACTCCATGAAGTCAAAATAGTCTCGTCTCGAACGTTTACTCTATGGGACTGCAAAATCACCCGCAACCCGGAACAGGCCCTTTACCTGGAACTCAGTGGTATGCAAGACCTCCCGTTCAGCACTATCCGGCTCAACACGTTGTTCGGCAAGCAACTGGTCAGCCGGGCCACGCAGTCGGTTGATCGTGTGCTGGCATGGGATACACAGATGCTACTGGAGCCTGCCATCGACGCCGAAAGTACAGTTTCGGTGGACTTCCATGGTGCCAACGGGCGCTACTTCCGTGAATTATTCCTGCATCTCCCGTTTCTGGTCACCACACGTCTCAGCGAGGAGAAACAGTTTCAGGAGGCGTTACGCTGGTGTACTGAGCACTTGTTTGACCCTTACCGCACTGGCACTGGAGAACATGACCAACCTGCGCTGTGGAGTACCAGGCCGCTTGCCGACATCAGCACAGGCACGTCGCAGCTTGATGATTCTGTCGACCCGGCGATACGGGCCTTCACTTCGTCCCGTCACTACCGGCAGGCAGTATTCCTGTTTCTGGTCGAACACTGGCAGCGCGAGGGTGATCATTATTATCGGCACCTCACCCGTGACAGCCTCACGCAGGCCTGGCTCAGCTATCAGCAGGCGCTCAAGCTGATCGGCCAGATTGCCGAAACATCAAGGGGAGACAGCTGGACGGCTCAACCGTTGAAAGGCGTCACCGAAGGGGCGTTCCGTACCCCGCTCAACGCCCGCCTTACCGATCTGCGCAGCACCATCGAACAGCGCCTGTTCAACCTGCGCCACGGCCTGACGCTTGACGGCAAGGCAATGCCATTTTTGCCACTCTACGCAACCGACGATCCGTTCAGCCATTCATCCGGGAAAGCCGGTGGACTCAGTTCCACCTATAATAGTGCCTTCGGCCTGATACCGGTCTATCGTTTTCCCGCACTGGTAACGAGGGTGCAGCAAGCAATAAGGGTGTTGACCGACATGGGTCGTCATCTGATGCATCTTATGGAGAGTGAATTTGACACATCACTGTCGGTGCAGCTACAGGACCAGCAAGTCCAGCTTGCTGACTTCACAATAAAGCTCCAGGCAGAAGCGCTCAACGCTGCCCAGGCAGGCAAACAGACGCTGATATCGGGTAAGCATGCAATAGATTTACGGCACACGTTTTATAGGGATCAGGTCTCCGAGGGGAAAACTGATCTTGAGTCTATAGCACTGCGTTGCAAGGTCGATGCTGCGTACATGGAAACTGCGACGTCGTTACCAGAGGCCGTGAAAGGAACGCTTGATGCGCTGCCCAATGTTTTCGGTATGGCAATGGGTGGTCAGGAATTTTCTGCTCCGGTGTCTGCCGCGATTGGTGGTGCTCATGCTTTGAGCAGAGCACTGGCCTTCGCGTCGGACAGATTGACTACCGAGGCCGAATACGAACGTCGCTCAAGAGGCTGGCAACTTGAAGTGGATCTCGCCGCTTTCGAAATGGCGACCCTGAACCAACAAATCGTCGAACAAGACATACTTATAAAATCTGCAGCAATCGCCGTCGAAGAAGCAAAAGCTCAGCGTATTGCAATGCAGGAAGCCTATGTGTCGATGACCACCGGCTTCACTATCATTCCTACCTACAACTGGCTGGTCGCGCGGATGAGCACTGTCTACGCCCCGGCCTACGATGCGGTATTGTCAATGGCTCTCGCCCTCGAAGGCGCCTGGCGCTATGAGATAGGCGACTACGAACATGCGCAGTTCATTCGCACCGGCGGTTGGAATGACAACTTCCGCGGCATGCTGGCCGGAGAGTCATTGCAACTGGATGTGCTGGAGATGGAAGCGGCTTACCTGCAGTCTTCCGAACGGCGCATGAACATTCGCAAAACGGTTTCGCTCAGATCCCAAGTAGGTATAACCGACGACGGTAAATGGCTTAAGACGTTGCAGGAACTGGGCACCAAGCCTCTGATGTTTTCCTTGAGAGCTGCTGACTTCGACCGTAACTATCCCGGGCATTATTTGCGTCAGCTCAAGCATGTGTCGGTGTCCTTCAAGTTGCAATCCAGTGATCCGGACGGCTTGCAGAACCTCTGCGCTGTGCTTAACCAGACCGGCAGCACCACGCTGGTCAGACCGGATATCGAAGCCGCCAGGCTTTTGTACGAAACACGCAAGTCCAACCCGTACCTCAAGACCAATCTGCGCGCGCAACAGCAAATCGCGCTGTCTTCCAGCCTGTCGGACGACGGCCGGGGCATAGGCAGCGAAAACTGGCTGTGCGAGCTGATGTTCGACGATGGGCGCTATTTGCCTTTTGAAGGGACAGGCGCGATATCGAACTGGACGCTGGAATTTCCAGATGCAGAAGTTGTGAAGCAATTCATAGGAAAAGACAACAAAGCTGCGGTTACCGACATTCAACTGCACATCGTCTACACCGCCGCAGAGGGTGGCAGTCAGTTCGCGTCATCCATCAAGCAATTATTGAAGGAGCAGGAAACGCCAAACTCCTGAATGCAAAAGCCCTCCAGAGCGGAGGGCTTTTTTATTACAGGGCAAAAAAATATTAGACCGATTCGACTTCCAGCACCGCACGCCCACCAATCGGGCAGACGTCCATGTAACGGTGCGCCTGCACCACCTGCTCGAACGGGAAGCTGCGCGTCTGCAACGGCGCAAGTACCTTGTCGGCGGTCATTTGATTGATCTGCTGCAAGGCGCGTTGCAGTGCAGCCTCATCCTGAGTAATACCCAGCTCAGGCTTGCCGGTGAAATTGCCCAGGCAGTGCACGTAGAACTGAATGTTTTTCTGGAACGCAGCGCAGGCCGGGAACGGCGTCTGATTACCGCCTTGCAGACCATACAGCACCAGGCTGCCGCGTGGCGCGAGCACATCACCCATGATCGACATCTGCGGGCCACCGAGGCCATCGAAAACAGCATCGACACCACGGTTTTCGGTGTACTTGTTGATTGCCATCAACAAGTCCTGCTCTTCGGTGACCACCACCTTGTCGGCACCCAGCGACTGTAAATACTCACGGGCATCTTCAGTTTTGGTCGCGGCGATCACTCGAACGCCCAGCGCCTTGCCCAACTGCACGAAAGCAGGACCGGAACAGTGGCTGGCGTCGGTGACCAGCACGGTTTGCCCGGACTTGATACGCGCCAGGTCAACATAGGCAAAGTACGCCACCAGATACGGTGTGTAATGCACGCTGGCCTCGACCGGCGAAAGCACATCCGGGTAGCGAGTCAATGCCCGACGCGGCAATACGATGGTTTCACCATAGACCGGGTGCTGGTTGGCATCGGCTGCCGGAAAGCTGGCGACCTTGTCGCCGACTTGCAAATCGTCGACCCCATCGCCCAGCGCAGTCACCACGCCAGCCATCTCATAACCCAGGCCGGCAGGCAGCCTGGCCTGGGTAGACGCGAGATTTTGTCGCCAGAGAACGTCGTACCAGCTGACACCGATGGCCTGGACGCGCACCTGCACCTCGCCGGTAACAGGCGACGCGACAGGATGCTCTTCGAGCTTGAGCACCTCGGCCGGGCCAAACTGGTGAAAACGGATCGTGCGGGACATTTAGAACCTCGCCTGGTAAACCTTGATGCCACAAACTTTATCCGGGCATTGCCGGGAACACTATCGGTGGCTATTGATAGTCGACATGCCTGTCATCGATTGTGTCCTGTGAGCTGCATGTCGCAGCCAGAAAGCGTCTGGAAGCCACGATGCGCAATGGCCGCCATTGTTCGCATGTCGACGAGACATTGCAAGCCATGTGGACATTCCGTGGCCTTGCCATTAATTTTCCCTGCGCCAGACCCGCATTTGCTCGTACTATCGCACCCTGCTCACGTCCCAACCGACAAATGGCCCGAGATATTCCGCATGAATCGTAACGACCTGCGTCGCGTCGACCTCAATCTGCTCATCGTTTTCGAAACCCTGATGCATGAGCGCAGCGTTACGCGTGCGGCGGAAAAGCTGTTTCTGGGTCAGCCAGCCATCAGCGCCGCGCTTTCTCGGCTGCGCGGCCTGTTCGATGACCCGTTGTTCGTGCGTACCGGGCGCAGCATGGAGCCCACCGCCCGCGCCACAGAAATATTCGGCCTGCTTTCCCCGGCACTCGACTCCATCTCGACAGCGGTCAGCCGTGCTTCAGAGTTCGACCCGGCCACCAGCACTTCAGTGTTCCGCATCGGTTTGTCGGACGACGTCGAGTTTGCCTTGCTGCCCACCCTGCTCAAACGCCTGCGCTCTGAAGCTCCAGGGATCGTGCTGGTGGTCAGACGAGTCAATTACATCCTCATGCCGCCATTGCTGGCCTCGGGTGAAATCTCGGTCGGCGTCAGCTACACCCAGGACCTGCCTGCCAACGCCAAGCGCAAGGTTCTGCGCAGGAGCAAGCCGCAATTGCTGCGCGCCGACTCGATACCCGGCCCCTTGAGCCTCGACGACTTCTGCGCCCGCCCCCACGCACTGGTCTCTTTCGCCGGCGACCTGAGCGGGTTCATTGACGAGCACCTGGAAAAAATCGACCGCAAACGCCACGTCGTCCTCGCCGTGCCGCAGTTCAATGGCCTGGCGACACTGCTGACCGGCACCGACATCATCGCCACCGTGCCTGATTATGCCGCGCAGGTGCTGACGGCGGCTGGCGGCGTTCGGTCTGAAGACCTGCCGATCGAGACGCGTACGTTTGAGCTGCACATGGCCTGGAGGGGCGCGCAGGATAATGATCCGGGGGAGCGTTGGTTGAGGTCGCGGATTCAGATGTTTTTTGGGGACCCGGATAGTTTATAGGGGTCGTCGAGCAGGCTTTGTATCATCATTGCTAATTCAGAATTATCCGTTACTTCAGCGCTACCTTTTAGTTCACTTGCAATATCAGCGAAAGCAGCATACACATCAGGAGCTTTCCGTATCAACTCCAATCTGGCCGGGGTGCTCAACCCAATCTGCACCAGCGCAGTTGATAGTAAAGCACGCTCATCAGGCACTTTAAAGGTCAAGCCACAATCAAAGGGATCGTTGAAAGTTTTAGGCTTCGCGCAGAACAAAGTATCGCTTTCGAAATTATCAAGGGCACCATTAGTAATACCCCGAAACTTAAACAGTTTGTTGGGAAGAAGGGGAAAAGCAATTTTTTTGGCCCTCGCAGCAGCACCAGGCTTGTCATACTCTTCGCGTATGATTTTTCTCAGTAACTCTTTGTCTTTTTTGACATCGACCATCAACGCTATCCTTGACGCCTCGTTAGTACAAAAGCGGGAGTGAACACGATTCCCCGAGGATCGAGACCGGCAAACGCTGCCAACCCATCAGATAGCCTGTCGCGATACTGCATATGCGCAAAACCATTTCGCCTTTCGCGCATCCGGCTCCGTGTCAAAGGTGCCCAAAGACCTGACTGAGGGTAAAAAAGTGTGCAATTGCGTGCCCCAGAGTCAGCCAATCACCACAAGCCCAATAATGTCGCTGAAGGTGCCAAGTCACACCTCCCGGCTAATGACCCGTGACATCCTCGCGTTGCTCCACTAAATTACGCCCCCCGAAACGCCCTGAGCCTTTCGCGCCTCACATCTGAAATGCCTCAAACCTGAAATAGTGAAATTCAATGCCTGATTCCCAGACCAACGAAGCCCTGACCTCCTCCAAGCTGGAATACGAAAGCGCAATTGGTCTTTCCCAGCACGTGCCGCAGGCCAAGACCATCAGCGAGATGGTGCTTGATGCGTTCCAGACCGCCAAGGAAAGCGAAGAAATCCGTGAGCTGCGTGCAGCCATTCGCCTGGCGCAGGATGAGCACGATGACGACAAAGCTTACGAACTGATGGGCCAACTGAAGCGCCTCAAGGATGCCGAAGCAGCAGACAGCGCAGCACTGGCTGATCTTGGCACGCAGTTCCCGATCAGCCGTATCCTGTCCAGCTACAAGAATGATCCGGCGTTTCAGGAGCTGGTATATGGCCTGGCGCTCAAGGTGCTGAACCAGACGCATCAGGCGATCAGCAACCCCAATACCGCCAAGAGCAAAACGACGCGTGCCCGAAAGGAAGCCGAGGTCTACACCATCAGCAAGGATGGCCAGAGTGTCAGCCTGCCGTTGCGCACCCCGCGTTCCAACCTTAATGTCGACCGCGAAGCTCTCGAGTTTCTTGGTTTCACCTTTGTCGGCGAAGGCGACACCGCCGAACTGCAGGAAACAACCTTCGTCGACAATGAAGGCAGCGAACTGCCGGTGACCCGTAAAAACATCGTCACCGCCCTGCAACAGGGTAAGGCATTCAACGCTTACAGCATTGCGTAATGACGATCGGCCGGCGATGCGATAACGCCAGGGCGCTCGCCTCGCCGACGACCATGTGTTGAGCGAAGAGCAAGTCCAGTGGTTGTCTCCAGCCACTGGCAACGATTTACTCCATCAGCCGATCGCCTCTCGCAAAACCATGAGCCCGCGCACGCAGCGCAATAACCAGGCTCAGCACTAACAATGCAAACAAGACCCACGTAAACGAGCTCACGCCCCACTGTCCAAGCAATACGCCGCCCAGTAGCCCACCGCCTGCAATAGCGCTGTTCCAGACAACGACATTCATCGAAAGCGCCACATCAGCGCCCTCACCTGCCGAGTCGGCGAGCGCGGTTTGCAGAAGCGTGGCGGCCCCCCCAAAGGTCAGGCCCCAGATAAATACGCCTACATAGATGGCCAGGGCCGAGCCAGAAAACAGGCCCAGGAACACCGAAACCGCCGCAAAGCTCGCGAGGCTGGCCAGCACGGTCTTGCGTAAATGACGATCAACCAGCCGTCCCGTTACCCAGATGCCTGCCAGCGCGGCGACACCAAATGTCAGCAATACCAAATCAACATCACTCGCCAACCCAGCCTCGGAAACAAACGGCGCGACGTAGGTATAAAGAATGTTGTGAGCCAGCATCCAGGTGAAGACCACTCCCAGTACCGAGCGTACGCCCGGGGTGAAAAAGACCTGACGCAATGCCATGCGCTTTGAAGCGGACTGGCCAGGGTAATCCGGCACTTTGATCAGCACCCAGATGACCAACAGCAGGGTCATTCCGGACATCAACCCGAATGCCATGCGCCAGCCCATCAACCCGCCCAGCCAGGTTCCCAGAGGCACGCCCAATGACAACGCGATTGGCGTTCCTACCATCGCGACCGCCAGCGCGCGGCCCTGCAATTGCGGGACGACCATACGTCGTGCGTAACCCGCGATAAGGCTCCAGGCCAGCCCCGCAGAGACGCCAGCGAAAAACCTCGCGATCAGGGTCAGCCAGTAGCTGGAAGACAGCGCAGTGACGGAATTGAATATCAGGAAGCCGACAATCGTCAGCAACAAGACTGTTCGGCGGCGCCAGCTCTGCGTAGCGATGGTCAGCGGAATGGCTGCCAGCAGTGAGCCCAACGCATAAACAGTCACCATTTGCCCTGCAAACGATGCCGAGACTCCCAGGCCACTGCCGATTTCGGGCAGCAAACCCGCAGGCAACGTCTCGGTCACGATGCAAATGAACCCTGTCATCGCCAAAGCCAGCAATGCCCCGAGCGGAAGTTTTTCGCACTGTTTCTCGTCTGCCGTCATTCGAATCTCTCCACTAATATACTGATCGATACAAATATAGGCAGGACATCCAAGGTAGTCAATGACTTATGTATCGACTAGTATTTAAATGATTCTGAAGGAGACCTGGCATGGCAAAGATGGGACGTCCGCGCACGTTTGACCGTGACGTGGCAATCAATCAGGCGCTGCATTTGTTCTGGGAGCATGGATACGATGCGACATCCTTGAGCCAATTGAAGGCGAACATAGGCGGAGGCATTACCGCGCCAAGCTTTTACGCCGCTTTTGGCTCGAAACAAGCGCTGTTCAATGAGGTGATGGAGCGCTACCTCGCCACCCACGGTCGGGTTACCGACAGCCTGTTTGACAACACTCTGCCGCCCAGGGAGGCGATTGAACTGACCCTTCGCCGGTCCGCAAAAATGCAGTGCGAGCCCGATCATCCCAAGGGATGCCTGGTGGCGTTAGGCCTGATGAGCGCTTGCACGGAAGAGAGCAAGGCTATTTCCGCACCGCTCGCAAAAGCCCGGAACCTGAATCGTGCGGGTATCGTTGCCTGCATCCACCGCGCCGTTGCCGCAGGGGAGCTGCCCGCGACGGTGATACCGGAGACCCTCGCTGCTGCGTTCGACAGTTTTCTTCTGGGCTTGTCTACACTGGCTCGCGACGGTGTTCCCTATGCCACACTGGATACTGCAGTCACTCAAATGATGGGACTGTGGGATAGCCTGCGTAGTGTTGCCGACGACCAATGACCCGTAAGCTCAGAAACCTCTGCATTCCCTGGTAATGCCTCGACGCATTGTGCACAGGCGTCCAATGCCAGAATCTTCACTAAATCCTTTCGGAGACCACCATGCTTCGCGCGTTTGAAAAATGGCTCGACCCCTTCCCGCCCGACGAAGTGCCGCCGCCTCCTGACGGTCTGGTGCGGTTTCTCTGGGCCTGCACACGGGGGGCTCGTGGCTATATCCTGGCGCTTGCGCTATTGAGTGCCGGCGTATCGATTTACGAAGCGTGGCTGTTTTCTTTCCTCGGACAGGTCGTGGACCTGCTGTCGGCGTGGAAGGCCGGCGACGCGACGGCCATGCAGGAAAGTAGCGTGCTGTGGGGCATCGGTCTGGTACTGCTGACCAGCATCGGGCTGGTGGCGTTGCGTACGATGGTGCAGCACCAGGTATTGGCGATCAACCTGCCATTGCGGCTGCGCTGGGATTTCCATCGGTTGATGTTGCGCCAAAGCCTTTCTTTTTTCTCCGATGAATTCTCTGGCCGTGTCACCACCAAGGTGATGCAGACGGCCCTGTCGGTGCGTGAGGTGCTGTTCACCCTCATCGAAATCGCACCCGGAATCGGGGTGTACTTCATCGCGATCATTGCATTGGCCGGCGGCTTCGACCTGAAGCTGATGCTGCCTTTCATTGCCTGGATCGCCCTGTTCGGTCTGGCCATGCTGTATTTCGTGCCTCGCCTGGGCAAAGTCGGACAGGAGCAGGCTAACGCGCGCTCATCGATGACCGGGCGTATCTCGGATGCCTACACCAACATCACCACTGTGAAGCTGTTCTCCCACTCCAAACGCGAGGCGCACTTCGCACGTGCTGCAATGGAGGACTTCAAGCTCACCGGCTTTCGCCAGATGCGCCTGGTCAGCCAGTTCGAGATCGTCAATCAGGTATTGGTCGTTGCGTTGATCATGGGTGCAGGTGGTTATGCCCTGTGGCTGTGGCACCAGGGTCAGGTTGGCACCGGTGCCGTTGCAGCGATTACCGCCATGGCGTTGCGCGTCAATGGCATGTCGCACTGGATCATGTGGCAAATGACCTCGCTGTTCGAGAACATTGGCACCGTACAGGACGGTATGGAAACCTTGACCCGCGGCCCCAAGGTTCAGGATGCGCCGGATGCAGCCGCCCTGGTCACCACGGGTGGTGCGGTAACCTTTGATAATGTGAGTTTCAATTACAACGGTGAACGTCAGGTGCTCGATGCCCTGAACCTGACCATTCGGCCGGGTGAAAAAATCGGCCTGGTGGGTCGCTCCGGCGCCGGTAAGTCCACACTCATCAACCTGCTGTTGCGCTTCTATGACGTGGACGAAGGAGCGATCAGCATCGACGGGCAAAATATTGCGCATGTCACTCAAGACAGCCTGCGTAGCGCCATCGGCATGGTCACTCAGGACACGTCCCTGCTGCACCGTTCCATTCGCGACAACATCGCCTATGGCCGTCCCGACGCGACTGATGCGCAAATCCACAGCGCGGCGGCCAGTGCCCAGGCCGATGGGTTCATCAGCCAACTGAGCGACAAGCAAGGCAATAGCGGCTACGACACTTTGGTGGGTGAGCGTGGCATCAAGCTGTCGGGCGGTCAGCGTCAACGTGTCGCGATTGCCCGGGTGATGCTCAAGAACGCGCCGATCCTGCTGCTGGACGAGGCCACCAGCGCGCTGGACTCGGAAGTCGAAGTGGCTATTCAGGAAAGCCTCGATGAAATGATGAAAGGCAAGACCGTGATCGCCATCGCCCATCGCCTGTCTACCATCGCAGCCATGGACCGGCTCATTGTCATGGACGACGGTCGCATCATCGAACAAGGCACCCACTCCGAACTGCTCGGCAAGAACGGCACCTATGCGCGGCTGTGGCATCACCAGAGCGGCGGATTTCTCGGGGAGGATCAGGGTGTGGCCGATATCATCGATTAGGCAGACTGACCAATAGCCCGGCCAGGTCGCTGGTGGCGTACGCAAGCACTCCAGCGGCGATAAGAGAAAGGGCATCCATGCCCTTTCTTGCCTTAAAGCGTTGCTTCGATCTTTTTGGCAGCAGCGTCACTGACCCAAGTGTGCCAGATTTCCGGGTGCTCCTTGAAGAATATCTTCGCCAGCTTGGGTGAATCGATACGCTCCTTGCTCATGCGGGCCAGGTTCTGGTTTAACAGGTCGATCGGCAGATTGACCTTTTCCAGAACGGCTACCAATTCCGACGCCTGCTCGTGAAAGACATTGGAAAGCCCTACCTGAATGCTGATTTTCTTATCGACGCCCGGCTTTTCTTCCAGCTTTAACAGATCGACTTGTCCCATTAACGGCGTCGGCGACCAGTAGTAGAAAAGAATGGGCTCGCCCCGCTTGTAGCTCGACAAAACGGCAGCATCCAACGCCGGGCCTGTACCCGGGCGGAAGTTGGTATAACTGGCTTCCAGGCCATAGCTCTTAAGCATCTCGCTGTTTTCCAACTCGCAGGTCCAGCCCGCCGGGCAATTGTAGAAACGGCCTTTGTCCGGTTCTTCCGGGTCCTTGAAGAGCGCCACGTACTGGGTCAGGTCGGCGATCTTCTTCAGATCGGGAGCCTTGGGCTTGAGGTTGCGTTTGGCATCGCCTTCGACCAGATAACGTGGCACATACCAACCTTCGGTGGCCCCGATAATCGGTGCCCCCACACCGACTACCTTCCCACTGGCCGACGCCTTGTTCCAGACCTCGCTTCGCCCGATCCACTCCTCCGCCAGTACCTGAATGTCGTTATTGCTCAAGGCGCTTTCCATGGTGATGGAGTTGCCTGGCAATGTATCGATCGCACAGCCATAGCCGTCCTTGAGCAATATCTGCAGTATGTCGGTGAGCAACATGCCGCTTTCCCAATTGAGCCCGGCAAATTTGACCGGTTTACCCGACTCGCACCAACCGGCGGCCTGGCTTGCAGCACTGCCGGCAAACAGCCCGAGAGCAATCAGTGTGGCGGTAAGGTTTTTTCTGATCTTCACAATCGCACGCTCCAACACAGTGAACAGGGTTATGGCAGTGCAAATGCTCGTCACATCAGTGGCGAACCTGTTTCATCTACATGAAACTCAAGCTCCTTGATGTATCGTCGGGAACCAATCTTCGCGCAGTCTCTGACCGGTCTGCATCGCATGCCCTGGATACGGTGGAGAGGTCCGTCCTGGACGCTCGAAGTAACGTATATCGTCGCCAAGCCAGCGCAGCGACAAGACACGACGGCGCTGAGCCGACGCATTGCCTCTAGCACCATGCACGGTACGGAAATCGAACAGCACCGCGTCGCCCGGCTGCATCTCCCACTCCAGTACCTGCAGGCCTTGCTCGGTATCAGTATCTGGATCCGGCGCGTCGCGGTACCCGCCAGCATCTTTGTAGAAATCGCTTTGATCGGCCCAGTGCACCGGTTTTATGCCCTTCTCCCAACGGTGTGAGCCGGCAAGCAGCCGCAGCGTCGACTCGCGCACCGGGTCCACGGGGATCCAGAAGCTCACGTTCTGGCTACCTTCGACAAAATAGTAAGGGATGTCCTGGTGCCATGGCGTGGCCTTCTGCGCGCCGGGTTCCTTGACCAGAACATGATCATGAAAAAACTGTGCCGATCTGGAGCGCATCACGGCAGCCGCGACAGACGCTGCCGGTGAATCCTCGACCATGGCGCGAAACTCTGGAATCCGCTGCCAGTTGCAATAGTCGTCGAAAAAGCCGCCCGGTTTGTCATCCTTCTCGACGTAACGGCTGGCGTAAGCACCCGGCTCGGCGAGGTTGCGCTCGATTCCGTCGGCAATGGTGCCGATCCAGTCGCGGAAAACGCCGCGCAGGCAAATTGCGCCATCGCGCTGAAAGGCCTCAATGTCTTCTGTCGTGAGGGCAAACGAATGTTGTGTCATGGCCTGAAACTCCCTCGAAGAAGAATAAATGTGGGCAAGGGGCAAATATTTCATGACACTCAGCGAAGATAAAATAATATGTATTGATTTATCACCCAAGAAATTCTTATGAAGTTCAGTCTGCGACAACTCCGTTATGCGCTCGCTGCCGCCAAACACAGCAATCTCACGTTGGCGGCCGAAGAGCTGCATGTTTCCCAACCGTCAATTTCAACGGCGATTACCGAACTCGAGCAGCTTTTTGGTCAGCCGCTGTTTGTTCGTCAACGCGGACTGGGCGTATCGCTTACGCCTTTCGGGCGTACAGTGATGGCACAGGCCAGGCGGGTTCTGGCCGAAGCCCGGACGTTTTCAGACATCGGCAGCGACAACAACGACTTTTCCGGAGAGCTGGTACTGGGTTGTTACGAGGACCTGGCACCCTATTGCCTGCCGCAGATCCTCAGGCGCCTGCAACAGGAACATCCGCGAGTGAGGGTCGACATGCGCGAAGGCGGCTTCGACTATCTGGGCAAGCGCCTCGCCGAAGGTACTCTGGAGCTGGCGCTGACCTACGACCTGGGGCTGCCGACAAACATGGCGTGTATCGAGTTGCGTCAACTGACTGCCCATGCCCTGCTGGCGGCTGATCACCCATTGGCAAACGAGCCCGATGTCAGTCTGCACGCACTCAGTGAAGGCAATCTGGTAGTTACTGATCAGGTCCACAGCTGGCAGCACGTGCTGGACCTGTTCAACATGCATGGACTGTCGCCTCAAAGCCTCCAGCGCACCCACAGCTTCGAGTTTCAGCGCAGCCTCGTCGCCAACGGATTCGGTGTTTCCCTGACCTATACCAGGCCCTTCGGCGACCGCAGCTACGACGGTCAGCCCTTGGTGTGTCGCCCGATACGCGAAACGCTGCCCACTCAGCGCATCGTACTGGCCTACGATCAGCGCTATCCGTTAACGCCGCCCGCCGAAGCATTCAAAAACCAGGCCGTTGCCTGGTTCCAGGAAAGAGTACCTTTTGTCTGAGGCAGCGCCCGGGCGCCTATGACGCTGAAGCGGCGACAACCCGCCAACAACAAAATAAACAAATGCATTTTTAGCAAAAATACAATTATTCTTTGCCCATGATCAAAGAACTGAAAACGTTTATCGCCGTGGCAAGAGAAGGCACGTTCGCTGCGGCGGGCAGCAAGATCGGGCTCACCCAGGCCGCTGTCAGTGCGCAGATGCAGCGCCTTGAAGCTGAACTGGGCGTTGAGCTGTTCGACCGAAAAGGACGTTCAGCCCAGCTCAACCGCATGGGGCAGCAGGTGTTGTTACAAGGTCAGGATCTGGTGCGCCAGTTCAGCAGCCTTGGCACTACGACAGTAGGGCTACCCGCGAGCGTGCTGGTGACCATCGGCGCAATTGCCTCTGTACAACGCTCCTTTCTGCCGGAAGCGCTGGCTCGGTTTCATCAGCAATTCTCCGCGTGCAGGACGCGCGTCATTCCCGGCCTGTCCATGGACCTGGTCAATCAGGTGGACGCTGGCGAGATCGACATGGCAGCGATCATCCGTCCGCCCTTCTCACTGCAAAGCGACTTGCGCTGGACAACGCTGGTCCGTGAACCCTATCGCCTTATCGTGCCTGCTGACATGCAGGGGGATGACTGGGCCGAACTGATTTCGGCTCATCCATTCATTCGTTACGATCGATCGTCATTTGGTGGCCGACAGGTCGATAAGTTCCTGCGCCAGACCCATGTCTCGCTGCGCGAAGTCTGCGAGCTCGATGAACTGGATGCGATTATGAAACTGGTCGCCAACGGCGTCGGCGTCGCATTGGTTCCGGAAACGGCAACCCTGCAGAGATGGCACGCCGGTGTGCGCTCTATCGACTTGACAGAGCATACGTTCCATCGCGATATCGGGCTGGTACATCGCGCTCGCCGCAGCCTGACCGAACCGGTAACCGCGCTGGTCCAACTGATCAACGAACACGCTCTGACTCGTTAGCGCTGCGCCCGCTCTAGCAGACCTGGCGCAACATAGTGTGCGCCAGGCTTTTTACTATTTTGCGAACAGCTGACTCATGTCTTTGAACGCCTTGAACTCAAGCGCATTACCGCAGGGATCGAACAGGAACATGGTGGCCTGCTCACCCACCTGCCCCTTGAATCGAATGTAGGGTTCGATGACGAACTCGGTGCCGAAGGATTTCAAGCGCTCGGCCAGAGCTTCCCACTGAGCCCATTCCAGAATGATGCCGAAGTGCGGAACCGGAACGTCGTGACCGTCTACCGGGTTGCTGTGCACGCTCTCTTGAGAGGCGGTTTTCGGGTGTTCATGAATCACCAACTGGTGCCCGTAGAAATCGAAGTCGACCCACTGATCGCTGGAGCGCCCTTCGGAAAGACCGAACACCTCACCGTAGAAGGCACGTGTCGCGGCCAGGTCATAAACCGGGATTGCAAGGTGGAAAGGAGAAAGACTCATCAGGACTCCGATTTCAGCTCTTGGTGGCGTGTGAAAGCGGGCAGCGTGCTCGCTGTCCGGCGACTTATTCAAGTTCCACTCATGCTAAGGCCGGGCGATACCAATAAAAATCAATATATATTTTAAAGATGCACAAATTATTTTTGTGATAGCGGCCACGCTCAAGCACCGGGCCAGCTCACGAATGCAGGCTGATCCAGCCGTTGACCCCTACATACATCCCAACACAAATAATCAGGACGCTGGACAGGTAAGGTGCGTGTCGAGCAGCTGCACTGAGCCAGGGGAAACGATTCGAGGCTTTTCGCGCACCGATGGCGGCGGCAGCGCCAACGGTGACCAGCGTGACGGCGAGACCCAGGCTGAAACAGATCACCATCATCGCGCCCAGGGTGACCTGCTTCACCTGCAGGCACAGCAGCAACACGGTGATGGCTGCTGGGCAAGGGATAAGCCCCCCGGTCAAGCCGAACATCAGGATCTGGCCCAGATACATCCCGCCGATTGCCACCAGCCAGACGACGGCGGTGTGCGAAACGGTAGCGGCGACGCCGAGCATCACGGCCTGTTTCACAGAGCCACGAATGGCCACAATGAACGCCGCCATCATGGTTTTTGAATACCCGGGCTCCAGCCCGTGCAACGCTACCAGCAGAATGGCACTGGGGAAATACAGCCAGGCGTGCGAACCCCCTTGCTGCAACAGCTCGACGAAGTTGGGCACGTGAGACCTAGAGGTATTTGGTGATTTGCTTGAAGGCTTCCAATGGTGCGCGCTCGCCCCTGGCAAGTGAACCGAGCGTGTCTTCAAGGCAGTGATCGATATAATCCTGAATCAACGTACGCTTGGCCTGGCACACCGCTTTCTCGACCGCGTGCAGCTGCTGGGCGATATCCACACACTCGCGCCCTTCTTCGATCATGGTGATGATGCTGCGCAAATGACCGTCGGCTCGTTTCAGGCGCTTTATAACAGCTGTATGGGACAGGTGCGTATGGCCGTGGGGGTGGTCGTGTTCACTCATGGCTTGAGCTCTGGCCTGGACAATTCAGACCGGCGCTCTATCCCCCCAGGGAGGATAGAGTCAAAGGTAATGCAGGATTGGAACCGGAAGCGAGCCCACCTATGAAAACCTGTTCAATTCATCCCGTTGAATGCCAGCTCGCTGTCCTTGATGTTGGCAATCGGCCCGAGAATGGCTGGATCGAAGTCGCGGAGTGGCTCGCCCTGACGCAACAGCTGTGGCAGGTCCGGATTGGCCAGCGCGCCCTTGCCCACTGCGATGATGTCCGCCCCCTGATGAAGCACCTGGTCGGCTTTTTCCGGGTCGTGCAGGCCGCCATTGGCGATCAGCGCAACGCCTGGCGCGTAGCGTCGGGCCAGTTCGACCAGGCTGGCTTTACCTTGGGCAAAGGCCGGCTGCCATGCTTCGTGTTCGGTTACATGGATGTAATCGACGCCGGCACCGGCCAGCGTAGCGAAAATGACTTCGGCATCGCGCCCGCCCCCCGCCCATTTATGTTGAAAGTCGTTGACCTTGCCTTGTGAAAGACGCACACCCACCGGTGCCTGCCCGGCGACCTTTTTCACCGCGGCGATGACCTCAAGCGTCAGCCGCAGACGCTGTACGACCTCACCGCCCCATTGATCGGTGCGTTGATTGCTGTAATCGGTCAGAAACTGGTCCAGCAAGTAACCATTTGCGCCGTGAATCTCGACACCGTCAAAACCCGCAGTGCCTAAAGCCAGCTGCGTGGCACGGGCGAACCCGTCGATGGCCTCGGCGATATCCTTGTCGCTCATGGCTCGCGGAATTCGATAGCTGCCCGCGCCGTAATAGAACGCCATCTGTTCGCCGTTGGGACGAATGGCCGAAGGGCCCGCCGACTCGCTGACGAAGCGATTGGCCTGGCTGAGTGCGCCTGCGTGCATGAGCTGCGCAATCATGACACTGCCATGCCGGTGCACAGCATTGGTCGTGGCACGCCATGCCTGAGCCTGCTCGTCATCGGTGAGCCCGGGCTGGAAGCGGTAGCCTTGGGAAGAACTGCGATCTGTATAGTTGCCCTCGGTGATGATCAGGCCAAAACCACCCTTGGCGAACCGCTCGTAATAGCGCGTCATGTTCTGCGTTGCACTGCCCTGCTCGTCCGCGCTCACGCGTGTCATGGGTGCCACCGCAAACCTGTTCTTAAGTTTGAGATGACCCATGTCGAACGGGGCTGTAACGTGTTTGTTTATCTCGCTCATACTTCAAACCCTCACTGTGCAGATCGCCTGCGAATTGCCCGCAGTCATGGACAGAACCTGTAGCAACGGTAAGGGCTGGCGAAGACCATTGGAACCCGGCCGTGCAGATAAGGCGCTTTAACGAAAATGGATATAATCCGTGCAAATATCTGATATAGAGGTGTTCGCCGCCATTGCTTCCAGCAGAAGCCTGTCGGAAGCGGCGCGTCGACTCGGGTTGTCACCGATGGCAATCTCCAGACGTCTGGCTGCGCTGGAAAACGACCTGGGCGTCAGGCTGTTTCACCGTACAACCCGCTCGGTATCACTGACGCCAGAGGGCGAAGTTTTTCTGCCTCATGCCAAAACCATACTAGAAGCAAGCGAGGCCGCCCGCACCACGCTGAAGGCTGATGCAGGCTCTGCCAGTGGCGTTTTGCGGGTTACGGCGCCGAGTGTGTTTGGTCAGACAGTCATCATGCCGTTGCTGCCCGCATTGATGCTGGAAAACCCGGCACTGAGTATCGACCTGACGCTGTCGGACAGCATTGTCGACATCGCCGGACTGGGAATCGATGTCGCCATCCGGATTGCCACGATACGCGACTCGGCACTGGTGGCCAGGTCGCTGGCGCCCAACCCACGGGTGGTGTGTGTAAGTCCAGACTACCTGGCGAGGCACGGCAAACCAGCGCTACTGGAGGAACTCAGACACCACCCGTGCATTGCCTTGCACGCAATGCCCTGGTGGCCGTTCACAAGAAACGGCGAGCCCATCACCATTCGCGCTCAGGGCCCCTTCTCTGCCAACAGCGTCGAGGCCGTGCGCACGGCATGTAAACAAGGTATGGGACTGGCCATGCTGACCTATTGGGATGTCCGACAGGAAATCAACGAAGGCAGCCTTCAGCAGGTGGACTTCGAAGATGCAATGCCCGAACAGCTGTCTGTCACGGCAGTGCTGCCAACACGCCAGCGCGTTCCTCACAGGGTGCGCCTGTTCATTGACCGCCTTGAAGCAGCGCTCAAGAGCAAGGCAGGCGCGGCGGGAGCCACCTTGTAAACGAACGAACCGGCATCAAGCCGGTTCGCAAACCATCCACTGCAATCAGACCTACAGGGGCTGCGTGATCAGGGCACGATTCTAAACGCGTAGTTAGCGATGGTTCTGGCGTCAAGCGGTTGTCTGTTCATCGGATGCTCAGGCTTGCCTGCGAGGAATTGGGCAAGTTTTTTCATATCCATGAACACCAGGTCCTTATTTCCCTGCTGACTGTAAAGCTCCGACGTGTCCGTCGGATTCCCCGCCAGGCCGATCACCTGCTGACGAGAATTTTCCAGCGACAATGGTTCACCAAAAAGGCAATGGGTCGCATCGTCCGGGTGATGGTGTTCCGCGTCCCTGAAGGGCGGATTTTGGGATTCAACAACGGCCTTGGAGACCGTACGCAGTTGATTGAATTGCGAGGTTATAGGGTCCCGGGCTGCGCGGATATCGTCCACAACTGCCGGCCGGTCCGCCGGATCGGTTATAAAGGCTGCAACAACCCTCCTTACTCCAACCCCCGGGTTCAGGTTAAGCAAGCGCATTCCGTAAGCCACATTATTTTCATAATCCTCCCGCTCCGGAATTACCCGCAATGCGCTGGAACGCGCGCCATCTGGTCGCCTGGAGGCAGCTGGAGGATGCACCGGAACGGCTGGGCGAGGCGGAGCACTAACGGGACGTGGCCCAAGCACGCGGTGCAGCGCAACACTCAAATCCATCAGCGGGCTTTCCACAAGGCTCTCAGCCGTGTCAACACTTGGGGGAATGCCCACGCTCTGCAACGCGTACGCTATATCCAAGGGGATCGGTTGGTGCCGCAATAGATGTCTTTCAAGCGCCGTGCGCAGGTCTTCCAGATTGACCCCTTGTTGAACCAATCCCTGCAAGGCTGCGGCGGCCTGGTTATTGCCACGATTACGCATCGCAGCCCTGTCGGGGCGTATGGGTACCTGATTGACGCGTGGCGGGCTTCTGTCTACCGGTGTCTGAGAGGTCGATGCGTTTGACGAACGTCTCTGATCAGGCGTCATCAGCCGGGCGAACCGCCCAAATAATGAACGCTGGCTGCTACTCGATGATGATTGCGTAGGGGTACGGGCCGCCGGGGGCCGCGTCGGTGTCCTTGCTGGAGTTGACGCCGCCTGTTGGCGATCCGCTCTACGGAGCGCATGACGGAGCTCGATAGCGAGCTCTGAATGGGGGTTGATTCCAGTCGCAATCATGTTAGGGAAATGCTCGCGCAAAATACTCTGTTCGGCTCTAGAAAGAGCCATCTCTTCGCCTCTCATGATATTGCGCAGCGTGGTACGAGTATGGGCAAGATCAGCGCCCGCGCTGACCAATTGCTGAACGATGCTATTGGCGTGTGCCGTCACCCCTGCGTGCTGCGGCCTGGGTCTTGTCTCGGCAGGTGCATGCGGTGCTGCGGCATCGGCAGACCCATGCGGTCTGCTACGCACTTCAGCCTCCGCCGTTGGCGGCATGCCCTGCTCCAGCCACTCCCTGGTTTCGCGCGACAGCGGTCTGGACCGCAAAAGCCTCTCACGCCGATCTCGCGCCTGCGAAGCGGAAGTCTCTGAAGGGGGCGGCGGCACCTGCAGACTGTTCGAAGAGCTGGCGCCGCTGCTGGATTCGCGTGCGCGCCCTGATGCAGGCTCGGGGTCTGTGTGCCCGGTAATATAAGCGCCCGATGGCCCCGCTCTATTGATACCCACCATATGCTGATCCTCCGCGGTTTTCTGGCTGCGGGCTGACTCACCCGCAAAATCAGCAATGTGTGGCGATAAGGAAAGAACAGGTTCCACCCCACTTCTCCCTGGAATCGCTGCGAACCTACACCGCAGACATTAACCAGGCACCATAAAATACCTATAAAGCATAATAAATTATCAAATAAATCATAAAAACCTATATTAGCTTATAAGAAAAAATACTTTTACAGCCTCCTTACATAAGAATACGGTCTTAAAACCAGCCGGATCGCTGCGCTCGACTTGAAGAGGACTTTTCCATGCACCGCACTCAACCTTCGACTTTCGCCTACAGATTCGTATATCGGAGGACAGCGCGATGACCGTGCGCCCTCTTCTTGCACGCCTGTTATTCGCCGTCATTACCGCCCTCACCCTGCTCGGCTGCTCGCCCTCCGGCCAGGACAGCCAGGCAAGCAAGACGCTCAAAGTCGCTTTCTTCAGAGACAACACCACGCTGGTCAGCCTTGATCCGTTCCAGGTGTATTGGCTGGAGCACCGCGTGGTGCTGCGTAATGTCGCCGAGTCGTTGACCGATCAGAACCCACAGACCGGCACTATCATTCCCTGGCTGGCAGAACGCTGGGACGTCAGTGAAAACGCGCTGGAGTACACCTTCCACTTGCGCAAGGATGTGACGTTCAGCAACGGCACGCGTTTCGACGCACAGGCCGTGAAGACCGCCTACGACAGCAATAAAGCGTTTGCCGCGCAATTGCCTGCAACCTTTGGCGCGACCTACCTGAAGGGTTACGACCACGCCGAAGTCGTCGACGATTTCACTGTCAAACTGGTGCTGGCCACGCCAAATGCGGGCTTTCTGCAAGCCACCTCAACCACCAACCTCGCCATTCTTGCCCCGGAGTCCTACACACTCAGCGTCAAGGAACGCTCGCTGGGTGCAATCATCGGCACCGGGCCATTCGTGCTGGAGCGCTACACCCCTGAAAGCGGTTTGCGCCTGATCAAACGCAAGGGCTATGCCTGGCCATCGGCCAATGCGCAGAACAGGGGCGAGGCGCATCTGGATGCGGTCGAGGTCAGTTACGTTCCGGAAGAGAGCGTGCGCAATGGCCAGTTCGTTCAAGGCCAGGTCGATATCCTCTGGCCACGCAACCCGTTTTCCGAAGTGGACCTGAACCTGTTCAAATCCAGGGGCGCGACTATCCAGAGCCGCTCGCTGCCAGGGCCGGCCCTGAACATGTACCCCAACACGCGCGGCAATCGCATCCTCGCTGACCGCAATGTGCGTCTGGCGCTACAAAAAGCCATCGACCGCAAGACCTACGCCGCCACTGTTTACAACCCGCAATTTCCGGTGGTCTCCGGCATCTACGACGTCACCACGCCGTTTTATAAGAACCAGGCCGAAAAACTGGCCTACGACCCTCAAGGTGCAGAGCGCTTGCTCGACGAAGCCGGCTGGCAGAAGAACGCCGACGGCTATCGGTACAAGGACGGCAAACGACTGAAGCTGGCCTACAACCTCTCCCCCGCTGAAACCGCTGGCGATGTGCTGATTCAGGATCAGCTGCGCAAAGTGGGTATCGAGCTCAAGCTCAACGTGGTGACCACCGCCGAATGGGCAGCTGCCAATGCGGCAGGCAATTATGACCTGACGTCCACCTACATGACCCGCGCCGACCCGATCATCCTGCAGACCATCATCGACCCGCGTAGCGCCAATAGCTCGACATTGGCGACCAACCTTTACGCACCGCAAACGCTGCCCAAAGCCCTGGAACTGTTTGACGCCGGGCTGACCGCCACGCGCAGCGAACAACGCGCAAAAGCCTATGGCGACCTGCAGGACCTGCTGATCGATGAAGGTTCGGCATTCCCGGTCTACGAGCGGGTCTGGCAAGCCGCCACGGCGAAAAACGTGCGTAACTTCCACTGGACGGCGGAAGGCTTTGCGCTGTTCAACGATATCGAGATCGCAGCGCCATGAGCCGTTATATCCTCAGCCGGATCGCCCAGGCGCTGCTGGTACTCTGGGGTGCTTACAGCATCACCTACTTCATTCTGTATCTGCTGCCCGGCGATACCTTGTCGATCATGCTCAGCGCCTCGGGTGTCGAAATCGACTCCCTGTCCGCGCAGGACCTGGCGCAAGCCAAGCTCTATTACGGGCTGGACCGAGGCGTCTTCGAGCAATATGTCGACCTGCTGTGGGGCGCTGTTCAAGGTGACTTCGGCAATTCGCTGACACTCAATCGTCCGGTTTCAGAACTGCTGGTCGAACGTTTGCCGCAAACCCTGAGCCTGGCGGGGCTGGCCATTGTTCTGTCGCTGATCGGTGGCGTCGGACTGGCTTACCTCACCGCCTACGTGCGCTGGCAGCCGTTGAAGGTCGTCTTGTCCCGGCTGCCGTCGCTGGGTTTTTCAGTACCGGTATTCTGGATGGGCCTGTTGTTTATTCAGCTGTTCGCATTCAGCCTTGGCTGGTTTCCAGCGACCGGCAATCAGGGCTTTTCCAGCTTGATATTGCCCGCTGTCACACTGGCGATCCCCAGTGCTGCAGTGTACGCGCAGGTTTTACAACGCGGCTTTCAGGGCGTCTGGAAAGAGCCCTACATCATTACCGCCTACGCCAAGGGCCTCACTCGCGCCCAGGTTCAGGCCCGCCATGCGTTCAAGAACGCTGCCTTGCCGCTGTTGACGCTGATCGGTCTGCAAGTGGGCAACACCGTGTCCGGTGCCGTGCTGGTGGAAACCATTTTTGCCCGATCAGGGGTCGGTCGACTTGCCCAGGAGGCCGTGCTGCGCCAGGACATTCCGGTGGTGCTGGCCATCGTTGCGGTCTCGGCAGCTGCTTTCGTCGTGGTCAATCTGATCGTTGACCTGCTGTACCCCGCGCTGGATCCGCGCATCGCCCACACGCCAAAGGTCTCCTGACGCCATGACTATCTTCGACAACCGCCTTGCGCGCCTGACCCGCCTTGTTGATTCCAGTCAAAGCCTTTCCGGCAAAACCGCCCCCGCCGCGCAATGGCGGCGGCGTAGCAACCTGAGTCGCGCCGTAGAGGCCGCCAAGCCTCTGCTGCGTCGTCCGGGGTTTCTGCTCGCGGTGGCAATGGTCGCCTTTGCATTACTGGCCGCGCTGGCACCCAACCTGCTGAGCAGCTACGCGCCTTACGCCACCTCGCCCAGCGACAAGCTCACCGCGCCAAATGCCGCGCACTGGTTCGGCACCGACGAACTGGGCCGTGATCTCTACACCCGCGTGGTACACGGATCGAGCCTGTCGGTACAAGCCGCATTGCTGGCGGTGGGCATCGCCATGGCCGGTGGTCTGAGCCTGGGGGTGATTTCCGGTTTTGCAGGCGGGCGCATCGATGCAGTGATCATGCGCCTGATCGATGTATTGCTGGCCCTGCCCGGCCTGTTACTGGCGCTGGCGATTGTCACCGCCATCGGTTTCGGCACCATTCCGGTGGCCATCGCGGTGGGTGTAGGGATCATCCCCGGCTTCGCCCGCACAACCCGCGCCGAAGTGCTGCGGGTCAAGACCCTGCCTTACGTCGAAGCGGCGCGTCTGGGCGGTGCCAGTTGGACCCGAACCCTGCTGCGCCACATTCTGCCCAACGCCTGGGGCCCGGTGGCGGTGCTTGCCACACTGGATTTCGGTGCAGCGATTCTGGCGACTGCCGGGCTGAGTTTCCTCGGCTTCGGTGCCGAACCACCGGCTGCCGAATGGGGCACGCTGATCGCCAACGGTCGTCACTTCCTGATGACCGCGCCCTGGGTGTCGCTGTTGCCGGGCCTGTTCGTGGTCGGCGTGGTGTTCAGCTTCAACCACATCGCCCGCACTCTGGAAGAGACTCAACGATGACCGATACCGCTCAACTGATCGACATTCGTCATCTGAGTGTCGCCTACCGCTTCGACGGCCAGACCAACCAGGCCGTGCGCGGCGTCTCGTTTCAGGTGGCCAGGGGCGAAACCGTGGCAATTGTCGGTGAATCCGGGTCCGGCAAGTCGACCCTGGCCAACGCCATACTCGGCCTGTTGCCAGACAACGCGACCATCACAGGCGGCGAGCTGCACGTCGATGGTCACGACCTGAGCCACGCCTGCGAGCGAGAAAAACGTCGGGTTCGCGGCAGCGTGATCGGTCTGGTGCCGCAAGACCCGATGGTCGGCCTCAACCCTACCCTGCGCATCGGCCGGCAAATTGCCGAAGCATTGATTCAGGCCCACGGCCGGCGTTACCCGGCGGTGGATGCCGATGTGCTGGAGTTGCTGCAACAGGTCGGTCTGGACAAGCCGGTATTGCGCGCCCGCCAGTACCCGCATGAGCTATCCGGTGGCATGCGCCAGCGCGTGCTGATCGCCATCGCGTTGGCGGGCAATCCTCGCCTGATCATCGCCGATGAGCCCACCAGCGCTCTGGACGTGACAGTGCAGCGCAAGATCCTTGATCACCTGCAGCGCCTGGTGGCCGAGCGCGGCATTTCCCTGCTGATCATTACCCACGATCTCGGCGTGGCTGCCGATCGTGCTGACCGTGTGCTGGTGATGAACAAGGGCGAGCTGGTCGAACAAGGCCCGCCGCGACAGATACTCATCACGCCTCGCCATACATATACGCGCGCACTGATCGCGGCAGCACCGGCTTTCGGCCAACGCAAGAGCCCGGCAACAGTGCGCCCGGTATCGAGCAGCGACACGCCTCTGCTGACCCTGAGCAACATCGGCAAGACCTATCGTCTGCCCTATGTGAAAGGTGAAGACACAGGCTTCCAGGCATTGCAGGAAGTCAACTTCAAGGTTTATCCCGGCCAGACCCTGGCCATCGTCGGCGAGTCCGGTTCTGGCAAAAGCACTGCGCTGCGCATTGCGCTGGGCCTGGAAAAACCCACGCACGGGCGAGTTTTGCTGGACGGCCAGGATGTCACCGACCTGGGCTGGCGCGAATTCAGACCGCTGCGGCGGCGTATCCAGTTAGTACAGCAAAACCCGTTCGCGGCCCTTGACCCACGCTTCACGCTATTTGAGAGCATCGTCGAACCTCTGGTCTCGTTCGGCCTACTCAAAGGCCGTGAACTGGAGCACGCCGCGCGCCAGTTGATCGAGCGAGTACACTTGCCCGTGGCGTATCTGGACCGACTGCCCCGCGAGCTTTCCGGTGGCCAGCGTCAGCGCGTAGCGATTGCCAGAGCGCTGGCCCTGCAACCGGATCTGCTGCTACTCGACGAGCCGGTTTCGGCCCTGGACGTGTCGGTGCAGGCGCAGATTCTTGACTTGCTGGTCGAACTGCAATCTGAATCCGGAATCGCCTACGTATTGGTGTCCCACGACCTGGCAGTCGTCGCCAGCGTTGCCCACCAGGTTCTGGTGCTCAAGCATGGCAAGACCGTCGAGCAGGGTCTGGCCGAGGATGTTTTTGCCAGACCTGAAGCGGCTTACACCCAGGAATTGATTGCTGCGATACCTGGCCGGCGTCTGGAGTTACAAACAGGGATGCACTGACAAATACCTGGGCTTACATCAATTGGTCGCACGACGTTTGGAGTCCATGGCGTCGGCGACTGCGTATATGCATATTCCTTATCGATATTTAAATTATCTTTTTAATAGCTATAGAGTTTCATCTTATGCACCAAACGTTGCCGAAGCAGGATGCAGGCAAGACCAGGCTACCTTGCGCATCTGACTCGCATGTTCAGGCCGCATCAGCAAGAAGCCCCTATCCCCCTACTTCGAGCACCCGCAATGAAAGGCATCAACCCCCTGTCGTTCCCAGCCCTGATGGGTTCAGCGCTGTTGCTGAATGCCGTCGTTTCATTCCCTGCCCTGGCCGGACTGCTGGAAAAAGGCCGCACTGACGGCCTGACCGCTGGCATAGCCAACGAACAGCCCTATGCCTACATCGGCACCGATGGCAAAGCGACCGGGGCCAACGTAGAGATACTGCGTGCGATTCTCGAACCGCTGGGTATCAAGCAGATCGAGACGCCTATCACCGATTTCGGTTCGCTGGTGCCGGGTCTGGCGGCAGGTCGTTTCGATCTGATCGGTGCAGGCCTGTTCATCAACCCGAATCGTTGCAAGGTGATCTCGTTCTCCAATCCGGTGACGCGATCCGGCGGTGCGTTCATTGTCAAAACCGGCAACCCGCTGAACCTGCACAGCCTCAAGGACGTTGCCAGTAACGGCAAGGCGCGGCTGGCCACGCAACCTGGCAGCAATCAGGTTCAGGAAGCCAAGGACAGCGGTATCGCCAACAGCAACGTGGTGTTGTTTGACAAGGACACCGAGGCATTGGCGGCTTTGCAGGCGGGTCGTGTTGACGTGGTGTATTTCCCGGATGCCGAAGTCATCAGCCTGATCAAGAAGGCCAACAGCCCGGACATCGAGCGCGCCTTGCCTTTCGAGCAGATCCCGGACGCCAATGGCAAGCCGGGCTGGAATTACCACGCCTATGGTCTGCCAAAGAATGACCCGGCCTTTGAAAAAGCTTTCAACGAGCAACTGGCCAAACTCCGGGCGTCGGGCGAGTTGCTGAAAATCCTGCAGAAATACGGCTACACCGAAAACGAGCTGGCTGACCCGGCCATCACCGCAGCCCAACGCTGCAACCCATGACCTGCCTCGCCCCGCAAGGGCGTGCAGTCAACGGCCCTGACCCACACGAGTACGGCCATGCCTGTTGATGCTGCAATACTGGAAACCGCCGGCTTCATCGCCAGACAACTGGCCCACGGCGCCTGGATCACCCTGCAGATCACCTTGCTTGCCGAACTGCTGGTGCTGGTGCTGTCGTTTGTAATCGCCCTGATGCGCCTGTCGCCATTCAGGGCGTTACGCTGGTTCGCCACGGTGTATGTCGAAGTGCTGCGTGGCATCTCGGCATTGGTGCTGCTGTTTTATCTGTTCTTCATCCTGCCGCTGTTCGGCATTCGCCTGTCACCCATGACCACGGGTGTGCTGGGGCTGGGCCTGACGTTTTCGGCGTATGGCGCGGAAATAATTCGCTCGGCACTGATCAACGTCAGCCAGGGCCAACGTGATGCTGTGCGTGCGCTGGACTTTGGGCCGATAAGCGCGTTTCGGCGAATTATTCTGCCGCAGGCCCTGCCCTTCATGATCCCGCCGATGGGCAACCAATTGGTCGAGCTGCTGAAAACCACCTCGCTGGTTTCCCTCATTACCCTCACCGACCTGACCTTTACCGGCAGTCAATTGATAACCACGTTGGGCCAGCAAACGCTGATCTGGAGCATCGTGCTGGTCTGCTACTTCGTGATGGCCTGGCCACTGAGCTGGCTGGTCCGGCGCTATGAGCAGCACGCCACCGCGTGGCGTACGACCAGGGGATGAACGATGGAGTTTGATAGCGCATTCGCCTGGTCGATCCTGCCGGAGCTGTTTCAAGGCCTGCTGGTGACCGTGCAGGTCGTGGTGCTGGGGTTCCTGCTCGCAGTGTTGCTCGGTCTGATCCTGGCCCTGACATTGCGCTCGCAGATAACCATCGTGCATCGCCTGAGCAAAGGCTACCTGAGCTTTTTCCGTAATACGCCGTTGATGGTCCAGTTGTATGTGCTGTTCTTCGCGCTGCCGCTGGCGGGCATCACCTTCCCGGCAATAACCACCGGTGTGATAGGTCTTGGCTGCTATTACGCGGCCTATATTGCCGAAGCGTATCGCGGTGCCATTGACGACATCCCGGCCGGACAGTGGGAAGCCGCACGCGCCCTTGACTTCAATCGTGGCGACGCCTGGCGGCGCATCATCCTGCCGCAGGCGTTGAAACCCATGCTGCCGGTGCTCGGCAATTACCTGATCGGCATGTTCAAGGAAACGCCGCTGCTGGCGGTGATCACCATCCCTGAACTGTTTCAGGCTGCCAAGCAGGTCGCCGGCATGACCTACCGTTACAACGAACCGTACACAGTGATGGCGCTGATGTTTCTGGCGATCAGTGTGCCGACCTCGTTGCTGTTCAAATACCTGGAAAGGCGTAGCCATGTCTGATCTCGCACACACCGCAATCCCACCCGTCACCACTGCGCAGATACAGCTGAAACACGTGGTCAAGGACTTCGGCCGCAACCGGATCATCGATCACCTCGACCTGAGCATTCCTCAAGGCCAGAAAGTCGCGTTGATCGGTCCCAGCGGCTCGGGAAAATCAACCGTACTGCGCCTCATCAAGGGCCTGGAAACCTACCAGCAAGGCAGTATTGAGGTCGCTGGCAAAACCGTGCCGGCGCGCAAGGTCCAATGGCAATGGCCTGGCTCACGCAGAGCCCCGGTAGAGCATCGGGTTGGCATGGTGTTCCAGCAGTTCAACCTGTTCCCGCACCTCACCGTGCAGGAAAATGTCACCGAAGCGCCGTTACGGGTACTCAGGCTACCTCGCGAAGAGGCCCTTGAACGCGCGCATCAATACCTGGGGCTGGTCGGGCTTGCACACAAGGCCGATGCCTATCCGAGCCAGCTTTCCGGTGGTCAGCAACAACGTGTAGCGATTGCCAGAGCGCTGGCCATGCGCCCGCAGGTCATGTTGTTCGATGAAGTTACCTCGGCGCTCGACCCGGAGCTGGTCGGCGAGGTGCTGTCGGTGATTCGCTCGATTGCCCACGAATTTCAGATGACCATGTTACTGGTTACCCACGAGATGAAATTCGCTCAGGACATCGCTGACCGAGTGCTGTTCATGGAGGGCGGCCGCATCGTGGCAGACGGCACCCCGGGCGAAATTCTGCTGAATCCGCAAAACGAGCGAACCCGAAGGTTTTTGCAGTTGGTGGAGCAGCGCTGATTGCCAGCGCTGCTCTTTTTGCAGGGTGAGACTTTTGGGCCTCGCGACTTTTTGAAAGTGGCTGCAATCAGATCCGGAAGCGCGCAACCATGCCTTGCAGGTTGCTGCCCAGGCGCGCCAGTTCCACGGTAGACGCCGCGCTTTGTTCGGTGGCCGTGGCCGACTGATCGGCGATGTCCCGTACGCTGATGACACTGCGATTGATTTCGTCGGTGACGGCGCTCTGCTCTTCAGCGGCAGCAGAAATCTGTTGGCTCATCTGTTCGATGGTCCCAATCGAATGAGTGATTTCAAGCAGCGATTCTTCGGCCTGCCGCGCCAGCGCCACTGTGCCTTCGGTACGTTGACGGCTGGCATTCATCAGCTCCGATGCCGCGCCGGTGCCATCCTGCAAGGACTTTATCAGCGCCTCGATTTCAGTCGTGGATGACTGTGTACGCTGAGCCAGCGAGCGCACCTCATCGGCCACCACGGCAAAGCCGCGCCCCTGCTCACCCGCACGTGCGGCTTCGATCGCCGCGTTGAGGGCCAATAGGTTGGTTTGTTCTGCGACCGCCTTGATCACATCGATTACACCGCCAATCTTGTCACTGTCCTGTATCAGGCGCTGCATGGCCTCGCCCAGTTGCCCCACTTCACCGGCAAGCTGGCTGATTTCACGCGTGGCGTGTTGCACCACGCTGCTGCCATGAGCAGCACGATCACTGGCCTGTCTGGCGGCCTGCGATGCATCTTCAGTGTTCTGCGCCACTTCCTGAACGGTGGACGCCATCTGGTTCATGGCGGTCGCTACCTGATCGACTTCCAGTTTCTGCTGAGTGACGCCCGCGCTGGTCTGTTCGCTGACGGCTGAAAGCTCCTCGGCCGCCGTGGCGATCTGTGTCACACCATTACTGATACCGCCAATCAGGGTGCGCAACGATACGGTCATCTGGTGCATGGTGTTTTGCAGCAGGCCCAGCTCATCCTGGCGAGTGGTGCTGAGGTCATTGGTCAGATCGCCGTCGGCAATTCGACGCGCAGCGATCACCGTGGAATCGAGCGGACGAGTAATCTGACGGGTAATCAGAATCGCCGCGAATATGCCCAGCAGCAATACGATCACCGCCACCGTGAGCAACTGGGTGACCGCACTGTCTTTTTCTTTATTGGCACTGACTACCTGGCCCGCCATCAGCTTTTCGGTACTGGTGACGATGTCCATTGACTGCTGGCGAAGGCTGTCGCGAATCTGATCGCTCTGTTGCATCAACTGCGAGATGGAGACCATCAACGATTTGTACTGTTGCAGTGCCCTGAGCGCCTCATCCACTGCCGGGCCGGCCTTGTTCGGCAATTGGTTGCGCGCACTGCTCACCTGAGCGATCAGTGAGTCGGCAGCATCGAAGGTGATCTGCCTGTTTTCAGCGGTCGGGATACTGATATAACGGCGAAACACCAGGCGAAAACTGGTCATGCCATTGCGCAGGTCGCCGGCAATCTTTACCTGGTCGATACCGCTTTGATCCAGCGAGCGGGAAACGTCGTCGAAGGTCTTTTGCAGGAGTGTCTCGAAGCTTCCGCTCACCTGCTCGGAAATGGTGATCAACGGCTGCATGGCCTGATCAATTTGCCGATTATTATCGACCAACTGGCTGAACGTTTGTCTCAAGCCACCCACCTGATCACGAATACCTCTGAGAATATCGGCATTGGCCGGAACAGTCAGAAGCTTCAGGCCGTCCTCGATGGTCTTGCCCAGGTTGTCCAGAGCGACCGTGTAGCCCTGCGAATTGCTCGCGTCAGGCTTGGCAGTATAGGCCTGCGCAGCGATCCTGAGGCTTAGCGCATCGGCCTTTACTTCAGAAACTTTGGCTGCCTTGCCCAGCCGTTCGATCAGCAGGTTGGTGCTGAGGTAGCCGATCGCGGTGACCGTCAGCACACCCAGTAGTATCAGACCGAAGCCTATACTCAGCTTTTTGCTGACCTTCAAATTGTCCAGCCATGTCGACTTCATCAAATTTTTCCTCGGGATTTATCGTAATACTCAAGGATCGACTGTTCGCTGGACAACTTGATAGCGGCGGCGATTGCAAAGATTGATCGAAGAGATAGCAATATGACATGAGCTTTTTGGCTCGCCATAAGGGGAGCATTCTCAGCCCCGAATTCCTGGCCACCATTCACCTTGCGGGTCACTCGGAGGCAGGTTTTCGAAGACCTATGGGTACTCATCATTGCCAGTGATAGTAACCTTCGGTTTATTCGATTCGTTAATAACACCCTGTGCGCAACAGAATCCGCCCATTCCTTACTATCGGCGGAACTTCCCATGCACCAGACACTCAGCCATCTGCGCTACCCCCTCACCGCCCTCGCCCTTATCGTTATCAGTGCTTGCGGCCGCGCGCCGGAAGCCACCAGTGCGCCTGGCGCAGCCAAGGTCAGCGTGGCCAAGGTGCTGGAGCAGCCGATCAACGAATGGGATGAATTCACAGGTCGTCTTGAAGCGCCGGAAACCGTCGAGGTTCGCCCAAGGGTGTCTGGTCAGATCGATCAGGTAGCGTTCACCGACGGTTCGCTGGTCAAGAAAGGCGACCTTCTTTTCCAGATCGACCCGCGCCCGTTCCAGTCCGAAGTTCGTCGTCTTGAGGCACAGCTGCAGCAGGCCCGTGCCGTTGCACTGCGCAGCGACAATGAAGCCCAGCGCGGCGAGCGTCTGCGTACCAACAACGCGATTTCCGCCGAGCTGGCCGACTCGCGCACCACCTCGGCGCAGGAAGCCAAGGCCGGTGTCGCGGCCATTCAGGCGCAGCTGGATCTGGCTCGACTGAACCTCAGTTTTACCCGTGTTACTGCACCGATTACAGGTCGTGTCAGCCGTGCAGAGATCACCGCTGGCAACATTGTGACCGCAGATGTCACCGCGCTGACCAGCGTGGTCTCCACCGACAAGGTCTACGCCTACTTCGACGCTGACGAACGCGTGTTCCTCAAGTACACCGAGCTGGCCCGCAAAGGCCAGCGCGGCCAGACCACTCCGGTGTACCTGGGCCTGTCCAACGAAACCGGTAACCCGCACCTGGGCCAGATGAACTTTGTCGACAACCAGGTCAACCCCAGGACCGGCACCATTCGCGGTCGTGCGGTGTTCGATAACGCCGACGGTGATTTCACCCCCGGCCTGTATGCCCGTCTGAAACTGGTGGGCAGCGGCACTTACTCGGCGGTGCTGATCAATGACGAAGCGGTGGGCACCGACCTGGGCAAGAAGTTTGTGCTGGTCATGGACAAGGACAACAAGCCTGCCTACAGAGCTGTCGAGCTGGGCCCGAAAATCGAAGGCCTGCGCATTGTGCGCAACGGTCTGGGCAAGGACGACACCATCGTCGTCAAAGGCTTGCAGCGCGTGCGTCCGGGCCAGCCTGTAGACCCTGAAGTGACACCGATGGCCAGCGCCGACACCCTCGCAGCATTGCTCAAACAACGCCAGGCTCTTGAAGCCAGCAACCTGCCACAAGTGGCGCCCAAAGCGGCCGTCAAAATCGCCAGCGC
This sequence comes from Pseudomonas syringae group sp. 26L6, assembly GCF_032587815.1. Lineage (NCBI taxonomy): Bacteria > Pseudomonadati > Pseudomonadota > Gammaproteobacteria > Pseudomonadales > Pseudomonadaceae > Pseudomonas > Pseudomonas syringae group sp. 26L6. Next base: position 643,625 of record NZ_JAWHPJ010000018.1, on the reverse strand, counting down.
CACTGCACCGCGCGGCTAAGGGACTTGTCCGATGAACTTCTCCAAATTCTTTATTTCCCGGCCGATCTTTGCCGCAGTGCTGTCGCTGCTGATCCTGATCGCCGGTGCTATCTCACTGTTCCAGCTGCCGATCAGTGAATACCCGGAAGTAGTGCCGCCCACGGTAGTCGTGCGCGCCAACTTTCCCGGCGCCAACCCCAAGGTGATCGGCGAAACCGTAGCCTCTCCTCTGGAACAGGCCATCACCGGTGTGGAGGGCATGCTCTATATGTCGTCCCAGGCCACTGCCGACGGCAAGCTGACCCTGACCATCACCTTTGCGCTGGGCACTGAACTGGACAACGCGCAGGTGCAGGTGCAGAACCGTGTGACGCGTACCGAGCCCAAGCTGCCGGAAGAAGTGACGCGCATCGGCATTACCGTGGACAAGGCCTCCCCCGACCTGACCATGGTTGTGCACTTGACCTCGCCGGATCAGCGCTACGACATGCTGTACCTGTCCAACTACGCCGTGCTCAACATCAAGGATGAGCTCGCGCGACTGGGTGGTGTCGGTGACGTGCAACTGTTTGGTATGGGCGACTATTCGCTGCGGGTCTGGCTGGACCCGAACAAGACGGCCTCACGCAACCTGACCGCCACCGATGTGGTCAATGCGATTCGCGAGCAGAACCGTCAGGTTGCAGCAGGTCAGCTGGGCTCCCCGCCCTCGCCGAATGCCACCAGTTTTCAGATGTCGATCAACACCCAGGGCCGTCTGGTCACCGAGGAGGAGTTCGAGAACGTTGTGGTTCGTGCAGGCGCTGATGGTGAAATCACTCGCCTGAAAGACGTTGCGCGCATCGAGCTGGGCTCCAGCCAGTATGCGCTGCGCTCGCTGCTGAACAATCAGCCTGCCGTGGCCATCCCTATTTTCCAGCGGCCCGGCTCCAACGCCATCGACATCTCCAACGATGTACGGGCCAGAATGGCCGAGCTGAAAAAGAGCTTCCCGGAAGGCATGGACTACAGCATCGTCTATGACCCGACGATCTTCGTGCGCGGCTCCATCGAGGCGGTGATTCACACCCTGTTTGAAGCACTGATTCTGGTCGTGCTGGTGGTGATCCTGTTCCTGCAGACCTGGCGCGCTTCGATCATCCCGCTGGTGGCCGTACCGGTGTCGCTGATCGGCACCTTTGCAGTCATGCACATGTTCGGCTTCTCTCTGAACGCGCTGTCATTGTTCGGGCTGGTGCTGGCAATCGGCATCGTGGTGGACGACGCCATCGTGGTGGTGGAGAACGTCGAACGAAACATCGAGCTGGGGCTTGAACCGGTTCAGGCCACGCACAAGGCGATGGCCGAAGTGACCGGACCGATCATCGCCACCGCGCTGGTGCTGTGCGCGGTATTCGTACCGGCAGCGTTCATTTCCGGCCTGACCGGACAGTTCTACAAGCAGTTCGCACTGACCATCGCCATCTCGACAGTGATTTCGGCCTTCAACTCGCTGACCCTGTCGCCTGCGCTGGCCGCGGTACTGCTCAAAGGCCACGATGCGCCCAAGGATCGTTTCTCGCGTTTCCTCGACAGAATCCTTGGCGGCTGGCTGTTCCGCCCGTTCAACCGTTTCTTCGAAAAAGCCAGCCATGGCTACGTCGGCACCGTCGCCCGGGTTATTCGCAGCAGTGGTATCGCGCTGTTGGTGTATGCAGGCCTGATGGTCCTGACCTGGCTGGGTTTCGCCAGCACGCCGACCGGTTTTGTACCCAGCCAGGACAAGCAGTACCTGGTGGCATTCGCCCAACTGCCGGACGCTGCCAGCCTCGACCGTACCGAAGACGTCATCAAGCGCATGTCCGAGCTGGCACTTAAACAGCCGGGCGTGGAAAACGCGATTGCCTTCCCCGGCCTGTCGATCAACGGCTTCACCAACAGCCCGAACAACGGTGTGGTATTCGTCGCCCTCAAACCGTTTGAGGAGCGCAAGGACCCCAGCCTGTCGGCCAACGCCATTGCCGGCGCCCTGAACGGCCAGTTCGCGTCGATCCAGGAAGCGTACATGGCGATCTTCCCGCCACCTCCGGTACAGGGGCTGGGCACCATCGGCGGTTTCCGCCTGCAGATAGAGGACCGTGGCAACCTGGGTTACGACGAGCTGTACAAGGAAACCCAGAACATCATTGCCAAGAGCCGCAGCGTGCCGGAACTGGCCGGGTTGTTCACCAGCTATACCGTGAACGTGCCGCAGGTTGATGCCGCCATCGACCGCGAGAAGGCCAAGACGCATGGCGTTGCGGTCAGCGACATCTTTGACACCCTGCAGGTTTATCTGGGCTCGCTGTATGCCAACGACTTCAACCGTTTTGGCCGCACGTATCAGGTCAATGTCCAGGCAGAGCAGCAGTTCCGTCAGGATGCCGACCAGATCGGTCAGCTTAAGGTGCGCAACAATCTGGGAGAAATGATCCCGCTGGCAACCTTCGTCAAAGTCAGTGACACCGCAGGTCCCGACCGCGTAATGCACTACAACGGCTTCATCACGGCAGAAATCAACGGTGCTGCCGGTCCGGGCTTCAGCTCTGGTCAGGCGCAGGCGGCGGTCGAGAAACTGCTGCGTGAAGAGCTGCCCAACGGCATGGTTTACGAGTGGACTGACCTTACGTACCAACAGATTCTTTCAGGCAACACGGCGCTGTTCGTCTTCCCGCTGTGTGTTCTGCTGGCATTTTTGGTACTGGCGGCTCAGTACGAAAGCTGGAGCCTGCCACTGGCGGTGATCCTGATCGTACCAATGACCCTGCTTTCGGCGATTGCCGGGGTGATGATTGCCGGTAGCGATAACAACATCTTCACCCAGATCGGGCTGATCGTACTGGTGGGCCTGGCGTGCAAGAACGCGATTCTGATCGTCGAGTTCGCCAAGGACAAACAGGCCGAGGGAATGAGCCCGCTGGATGCAGTGCTGGAGGCATGCCGACTGCGCCTGCGTCCGATTCTGATGACGTCCTTCGCGTTCATCATGGGCGTGGTACCACTGGTGCTTTCCAGCGGTGCAGGTGCGGAAATGCGCCATGCCATGGGGGTCGCCGTGTTCTCCGGGATGCTGGGGGTCACGTTCTTCGGCCTGCTGCTGACGCCGGTATTCTACGTGCTTATCCGTAATTACGTCGAACGCCAGGAGGCCCGCAAGGCCGCCAGGGCACAAAGACTGCAAAACCTGCCTGCGGAGATGCATTGATGAGCGCGTTCAAACTTTTCCTCCCGAGCCTGCTGGTCATGGCGCTGGCGGCCTGCGCCGTCGGCCCGGACTACAAGGCACCGGTTACGGCGCCAGCACAACTGGCGTCCGCAGCCCAGGGCAACTATGACCGTAGCAAAGTGGACACCGTCTGGTGGCAGCAGTTTGAGGACCCTACCCTCAATAAACTGGTAGCCAGGTCGCTGGACGGCAACCGCGATCTGCGTGTTGCCTTTGCCCGCCTGAAAGCCGCACGGGCGATTCGCGATGACGTTGCCAACGACGCCATGCCGGTGATCACCAGCCGGGCCAGCAGTGACCTGGGCAAGGGTCAGCAACCTGGTGTTACCGAGCGGCGCGTCAATAGCGAGCGGTATGACCTTGGCCTGGATATGGCCTGGGAGGTCGACCTGTTCGGACGTATTCAGCGCCAACTGGAAGCCAGCGATGCCGATCAGGAAGCCGCCGAAGCCAACCTGTATCAGCTTCAGGTGACTCTGATTGCCGAGGTGGTCGACGCCTACGGACAGCTACGCGGCGCACAGCTGCGTGAAGCCATTGCCCGCGACAACCTGAAAAACCAGCAGAGCTCTCAGGACGTGACCACCCAGTTGCGTGATGCCGGCGTGGGTAATGAACTGGACGTGGTGCGTGCCGAGGCACGACTGGCAGCCGTTGAAGCGACCGTGCCGCAGTTGCAAGCCGAACAGGTTCGCCAACGCAATCGTATCGCCACGTTGCTGGGCGAGCGCCCGGAAAACCTCAGCGTCGACCTGAGCCCGAGCAAACTGCCTGCTATCGCCAAGGCTCTGCCGATTGGCGATCCAACGCAGGTGCTGCGCAATCGGCCCGACATCCGCGCCGCCGAACGCCAACTGGCCGCCTCGACCGCACGCATCGGCGTGGCGACCGCCGACCTGTTTCCGCGGGTCAGTCTGAGCGGCTTCCTGGGCTTTACCGCTGGCCGCGGGTCGCAGATCGGTTCGTCAGCGGCCAAAGCCTGGTCACTCGGCCCCAGCATCACCTGGGCGGCTTTCGATCTGGGCAGCGTCCGGGCGCAGATTCGCAGCGCCGATGCCGATGCCGAGGGCGCGCTGGCCAACTATGAGCAGCAGGTATTGCTGGCCCTGGAAGAGTCGGAGAACGCTTTCAGCGATTATGACAAACGCCAGCAACGGCTGGTCTCGCTGATGCGCCAAAGCGATGCGAGTCGCTCCGCAGCCAGGCTGGCTTCAGTGCAGTACCGCGAAGGCACAGCGGACTTCCTGGTCCTGCTGGATGCCGAGCGCGAGCGTCTGGCCGCTGAAGACTCTCAGGCACAGGCAGAAATCGAGCTGTACCGTGGCATCGTGGCCATTTACAAGGCACTGGGTGGCGGCTGGCAACCTCAGGCCTGATACGCCAACAGGCCGTAAACCCGCCCCGCGCCCATTCAGGACGCGGGGCTTTTTTTGTCCGAACGCCGACGGCATCATGATTGTCGTTTGACAGCTGCCACCCACTCCCCGAAGCTGCAACCCGTCAAGCATTGGAAATCGATATGCCCAGACTTTCTACCAAGGGGTTATCGCCTCAACCCACTACTCGACATCACTGGCTGATCGGCGCAGCGGCTGCGGCAATGCTGGCGCTATCACTGGCTTTCTGGTGGTGGCGCTTGCCTGTTCAGACAGCTCCCGCCAGGTTGAGCCACACCTACGCTCAGGCACTGGAACAGGCACACGATGGCAAGCCCGGCGCTGCACGCGTGCTGTACCAGCAACTGGCACGAACCGACCTGTCTGACGAGCAGCGCATCAACCTGCTCGCCGAATTGAGCGACTACCCCAGCCCTCAGGCCCTCAAATTGCTCGATGCCGCGCTGGGTGACCGATCCGCACAGGTGCGTGAAGCGGCTATCGATGTCAGCGTCAGACTGGTCTCCAACAGCCAGCGCAGCCTGCTGCTGGGCCCATTGCTGGACGACGACGAACAATCCGTCAGATTCCGCGCCACCAGTGCCCTGCTCGGCCTGTCACCTGATGAGCTGGGCCTGTACTTTGCCGTGCTGCAGCAAAGTGCCGAGGCGTTTCAGGAGTCGCTAAAGAGCCAGCCGCAAAACGCACAAAATCAGTTGCAACTGGCCAGACTGTACCTGCAGACCGGCGACCTGGAGCCGGCAGTCGCCGCGCTGCAGAGGGCCACAGCACTGGACCCGGGCAATATCGAAGCGGCGCTGGCGCACATCGAGCTGCTGGACCGCAAGGGCCAGGCCGAGCAGGCACGCAGCCTTTTTGCACAGTTGCTGGAACATAATCCTGGTTCATCCATGCTTCAGCACGCGCTGGGCATGTGGCTGCTTAACCACGGACAAGCAGAGTTCGCTGTGCTCAGCCTGGCGAAGGCTACAGAGCTGGCGCCCGATAACACCGACTACCGCTACGACCTGGCGGTTGCCCTGCATTCGTTGCACGAGCTTGAGGCGGCGCAGAGGCAGTTGACGCAGATTGTTCAGAGCCAGCCTGCGAACCGAAAGGCCAGAGTGCTGCTGATTCAATACTGGAAAGAAAATGGTCAGTTGCAAAACGTGCAGATTCTGCTGGCAGAGCTCGAGCAGCAGAACCCCGACGACCCGGTGCTGCAACAGGGACTGTAGGGTCAGAAAGGCAAAAAAAGGCGGGCCAAGGGCCATCTTTTATGCCGCTACACGCCCTTTCATCCGCTGCCTTCAGACACTTCTGCTCTTTCCGCATCCGCCAGCCTTCATGTCTGTCAGATGTTTCTCCTTTTAAGCCGTCCAGTGTCGCATGGCTCGTTTTCCATCTGCGACTAATGTCGGAAATAACTTACACAACAGCTCGCCTGATAACGCCGGCTTCATCGCCTATATCCAACACCCTCCACCACGACTATTTAACGAATTTGAAAAAGGCTATTTTCTAACTGAAAAAAAAGGTGCATCATTTGCGGGCTACTGAGTTATAACTATCCTCTGTCTGCGCAATGACAAGCCGCAAAGGCCATGTTTCAGCATAGAAACCGCAGGTACAGGGCAGCATCGAGTGAGCGAATCGGCCAATCAGTTTTGTCTCATCGCTTTATAGGGCTGACAACAGCCATTACATTGTTGGAGTGTATTACTTGTCCAGACTTGCCGAGTTTCGAGCAGCAGAGAAAGCCCTTCAAGAACAGCTTGCACAGCTGGAATCCTTGAAGAATGACGCCGGGTTGAAGAAGGAAATCGAGTTCGAGCAAAAGCTCCAGGACCTGATGGGCACCTACGGCAAAAGCCTGCGTGACATCATCGCAATCCTTGATCCTTCAAGCGCCACGTCGCTGGTCGCACCCGCCGGACCAAAGCGTCGTCGTGCACGCGTGGTCAAGGTTTACCAGAACCCCCACACCGGTGAGCTGATTGAAACCAAGGGTGGTAACCACCGCGGTCTCAAAGCGTGGAAAGAGCAGTACGGTGTAGACACTGTTGATTCGTGGCTTCGCGCCTGATTAAAACTTTGTCAATTGAAGCCCTGCACTTGCAGGGCTTTTTTTATCGACCCATACGTCAACTGAGCGTCTGCACACTGCATCCGCCTGATCAAACGCCCATACACAGTTGACTGTCTGCCCGCCGCCGACATTCATATATATGATTAAGTGAACTGCTCGGTACATGTACTTCCAGCGCGTCAGGTATTAATACCGTTGAAATAATGACGCCAATAAAAATTCATCGATTATTCGATTCAGCGCACAGTTACAAACCTGAACAGTTGCTGAAATGTGTAGAGTAATTGTTCAGTTTATTCGGTCTAGTGAGCGATAAGAGAATTTGTTACTGCGTGCTTCGCCGGATCGAAAATCGGCGGATGGCTGACACCGCGCAGCTTCACACTTTTTTCACATGGATTCTCGGATGATGAAGACCGCTAAAGGAATAGCGCCCCATGCCCGCCTCGGCGGGCTTCTTTTTGTCTGCGAAAAAGCAGGTATCACTGCGCATCGTCCAGACGCAAACTCTCGCGGATACGCAACGCCTCTTCCTTGTTGGCCGTGTACCCATCTGCCGATCCTGCGTAGGAAAGCGACCAGGCCATCTCTTTACTGGCAGCCGCTACCAGTGTCTGGGTCAACACATGTACGCCGTTCTGGGTGATCGTGCAGGTGGTTTCCAGTGCCGGCACGACGCTGAGCCGGCTCTCACGCACATGCGTGCAGACGCTCTGCAGGCCGCTGCGGGCAAAATTGACCTGAACCGACTTGCGCATCTCCAGCAGCACACCCGGGACATTAACCTCATGCCCGGGCGTCAGGCGTGTCTGAGTCAGCTCCATGACCATCAGCGGGTTTCCACTTTGATCGTTTTTCACCGCGCGCTGTCTGACTTGCACGGACGGTTGCACGGGCTTGCCCGACTCGGTCGGCAGCGACTCTACCTCCCAGCCTGCGGGCCAGATGATCATTGCGTCGGCGGCGTGAGTCTGTGCGGCGCCCAGCAGCAGGAACAGGCACAGACCTGGCAAGGCGCATCGGTATTGCGAAAGGATCATGGTCAGGTCGCCAGAACAGTTGACCGGAAATTCTGAGCCTGTTGCCGGCATCGAGCAAGACCGAAGCGACGTTATCCGAACGAGGGTTTGGCACTGCCCGCCCTGCCCCGTATCATTTGGCATTATTTGTACATTCTGTTGGAGACACATTGATGAGCTTGCACGAACTCAACACACTACCGGGCGTTACGGCCGACCCTGAAGCGGCTACCCGGCAGTTTGTGTTCAACCACACCATGCTGCGCGTCAAGGACATCACAAAATCGCTGGATTTCTACACCCGCGTGCTCGGCTTCAGCCTGGTTGAAAAGCGTGATTTCCCGGAAGCCGAATTCAGCCTCTACTTCCTCGCACTGGTGGATAAGGCGCAGATCCCGGAAGACGACAAAGCCCGCAACGAGTGGATGAAATCGATCCCCGGCATTCTCGAGCTGACCCACAATCACGGCACCGAGAGCGATGCGACAGCTTCGTACCACAACGGCAACAGCGACCCGCGTGGCTTTGGTCACATTTGCGTCTCGGTACCAGACGTGAAGGTTGCCTGCGAGCGATTCGAGACTTTGGGCGTCGACTTTCAAAAGCGTCTGTCCGATGGCCGCATGAACAGCCTGGCCTTCATCAAGGACCCGGATGGCTACTGGGTAGAGATTATCCAGCCAACCCCGCTCTGAGGCCTTGGTTGCCCTGAGTGATTGCTCCCGCTCGGGAACGATCACCCAGATAACAAAAAGCCCCGTGATCGCTCACGGGGCTTTTTGTTTAGCGCTGCCCGATCAGGCCGGTGCGGAGGTACGGATCAGGTGGTCAAAGGCACTCAGGGAGGCTTTGGCACCCTCGCCCAGGGCGATGATGATCTGCTTGTACGGAGTTACCGTCACGTCACCGGCAGCGAAGATGCCCGGCACCGAGGTTTCACCACGTGCATCGACCACGATCTCACCACGCGGCGACAGCTCGATGGAGCCTTTGAGCCATTCGCTGTTAGGCAGCAGGCCGATCTGCACGAAGATACCTTCCAGCGGCACGGTGATTTCTTCGCCGGTGGTGCGGTTCTTGTAACGCAGGCCGTTGACCTTCTGCTCATCGCCGGTCACCTCAGTGGTTTGCGCACTGGTGATCACGGTAACGTTGGGCAGGCTGTGCAGTTTGCGCTGCAAGACGGCATCGGCACGCAGTTGCACATCGAACTCCAGCAGCGTCACGTGTGACACGATACCCGCCAGATCGATTGCCGCCTCGACACCCGAGTTACCGCCACCAATCACGGCGACGCGCTTGCCCTTGAACAATGGACCGTCGCAGTGCGGGCAATAAGCCACGCCCTTGTTACGGTACTGCTGTTCGCCCGGTACGTTCATCTCCCTCCAGCGTGCGCCGGTGGCAAGAATGACGGTCTTGGCCTTGAGGCTGGCACCGCTGGCGAATTTAACTTCGTGCAGCTCACCGGCCGCGCCCGGAATCAGCTTGTCGGCGCGTTGCAGGTTCATGATGTCGACTTCGTACTGTTTGACGTGCTCTTCCAGCGCAACGGCCAGTTTTGGGCCCTCGGTGTGCTGTACCGAAATGAAGTTTTCGATCGCCATGGTGTCGAGCACCTGACCGCCGAAACGTTCGGCTGCAACGCCGGTACGAATGCCTTTGCGGGCTGCGTAGACCGCAGCCGCCGAACCAGCAGGGCCGCCGCCGACTACCAGCACATCAAAAGCCTGTTTGGCGTTGAGTTTTTCTGCCTGACGCGCACCGGCACCGGTGTCGATCTTGGCGAGAATTTCTTCCAGGCCCATGCGGCCCTGACCGAACAGCTCACCATTTAGATAGATGCTGGGCACCGACATGATCTTGCGATCTGTGACTTCGTCCTGGAACAGTGCACCGTCGATAGCGACATGCTTGATGCCAGGGTTCAGTACTGCCATCAGGTTCAATGCCTGGACAACGTCCGGGCAGTTCTGGCAGGACTGCGAGAAATAGGTTTCGAAATGGAATTCGCCTTGAAGAGCGCGAACCTGTTCGATGGTTTCCGCACTGACCTTGGGTGGGTAGCCGCCAACTTGCAGCAGCGCCAGGACCAGCGAGGTGAATTCATGGCCCATGGGGATACCGGCGAAACGCAGGCTGATATCGTGGCCAGGGCTGCTCAGAGAGAACGACGGAGTACGCGCATCGTTGCCACTGTCATTCAGGGTGACATCTTTGGAGACACTGATCACATCATTGAGCAGTGCAAGCATTTCCTGAGACTTCGCGCCGTCATCAAGGGACGCGACGATCTCGATGGGGCGAGTAACCCGCTCCAGATAGGATTTCAACTGGGCTTTAAGATTGGCGTCCAACATGTGGCGGCTTCCTGTTTACAAAGGGTAGAAATAACAACGCCCAGGCGATTACCGCCCGGGCGTTTTTTGGGGCGATGCGGTTTACTTGCTCAAGAGCTCAACGCCCCCAGCCGATTCATGCGACTCAGATCTTGCCAACCAGATCCAGGGACGGAGCCAGAGTAGCTTCGCCTTCTTTCCACTTGGCTGGGCAGACTTCGCCCGGGTGAGCAGCAACGTACTGAGCAGCCTTGATCTTGCGCAGCAGCTCGGAAGCGTCACGGCCAACACCACCGTCGTTCAGCTCGACGATTTTGATCTGACCTTCAGGGTTGATCACGAACGTACCGCGATCCGCCAGACCGGCTTCTTCGATCAGCACGTCGAAGTTGCGCGAGATAGTCAGGGTCGGGTCACCGATCATGGTGTACTGGATCTTGCCGATTGCAGGCGAAGTGTTGTGCCATGCAGCGTGGGCAAAGTGGGTGTCGGTCGAAACGCTGTAGATCTCGACGCCCAGCTTCTTGAACTCTTCGTAGTTGTCAGCCAGGTCTTCCAGCTCGGTCGGGCAAACGAAGGTGAAGTCGGCCGGGTAGAAGAATACGACAGACCACTTGCCTTTGAAGTCGGCGTCCGAAACGTCAACGAAAGCGCCGTTCTTGAACGCGGTAGCCTTGAACGGTTTTACTTGGCTGTTGATGATAGGCATCGGTATATCTCCTGATGGGTTGGATGGGTTGTTAATTCGATGGAGTGAAGCTTACGCATGATCAGTGACAATCGCTCATTGGCAAACCTGATGTCACTGATTGCTTTTCACTATGAAGGCAGCTTATCGATAGAAGAAACCTTCGACCCGCTCCCTGTCTCCAGGTTGCCCGGGAACGGCGCGGCGTCAATGTAGCGCATCGCCGACTTGATGTCCCTCCAGCCTACATAAGACATCAGTGACTTGAGGTCCCAGCCGTTGCTGTGCGCCCAACTGGCGAAGCCGCGGCGTAGCGAGTGACTGGTGTAGTGCTCGGCGGCAATGCCTGCACGCTGGAGAGCCTGACGCAGCAACGGGATAACGCTGTTGGCGTGCAGCCCCTCCTCGCCAAGATTACCCCATCGATCCACCGCCCGAAACACCGGACCGCTCACCAGCGCCGCGCAATTGATCCACTCTATATAAGCCTGCACCGGGCACAGCCGCTGCAAGGCGGGCGTCTGATACGTTCTGCCCAGGTTATCGCGATCGCCCTTGCTGCGCGGCAGATAAAGGCTGATGCCCGAGTGGGCAGTGGCCTTGACGTCCTGCACTTGCAGGCGACACAGCTCGTCGCTGCGAAAGCCGCGCCAGAACCCCAAGAGGATCAGCGCCGAGTCACGACGACAACGCAATAGCCGCGGCTGGTCGTGTCGCGCCTCTGCATCACCTATCTCGATCTCCAGCCAGGCAATGACTTTCTCCAGGTCCTGCAACTGCAAAGGCTCGGCCTGCTTCTCTTGTGCCGGATGCAATGCACGAATGCCCTTGATGACCTTACGCACCATGGGCGCCTTGGTGGGATCGGCAAAACCCTGACTGGCATGCCATTGCGCCAGTGCTGACAGGCGCAGTTTCAACGTGTTGACCGATAGCTTTCCGGCATGGCTGGCCAGGTAACGCGCCACGCTTTCGCTGGTCGCCGGCAGAAACCCGCCCCATGTCACTTCGAAATGCTCGATGGCCGCCCGATAACTGCGGCGTGTGTTGTCACGGGTTGCGGCATCGATATAGCGATCAACGTCATTCATGGCTCGAACCTGCGCGGTGTACCGGAAAGAGCGCCGAAAAATGAACTGACAACGCCTGATACGGGATAATACGCCAATATCCCGGGTTAATTAATTCAAAAAAATGGCAAATTATTTCTAATAATATAGTATGTAATTACAGGGTACATACCACAGTACGAAATCGTAGGGGGACACATGGCTCGGGGCGGCGTAAACAAGGCGTTGGTGCAGAAAGCAAGGGTTTCCCTGCTGTCCAGAGGTGAAAATCCCAGCATTGATGCAGTACGTATCGAAATGGGTAATACAGGCTCAAAAACCACGATTCACCGGTACCTCAAAGAGCTGGACGCCACGCATACGCCAGCGCCGGACATCAACGAGGAGTTGAGCGGTCTGGTAGCTCATCTTGCCCAGCGTCTTCAGGAACAGGCTCAGGAACGCATTGATCAGGCCTGCGACACGTATCAGGCTGATCGCGCCACCCTGCAGCAACAATTGGCGACGACTCAGCAACAGATCAGCGAACTGCAGGAACATGCGCAGCAACGTAACGAGACTCTGGAACAGCAGGCTGCCGCCCTGCTTCGCACGCAAAATGACCTGCAAACCGCACAGACCGAGCACGCCAGACTGTCTCAGGCCAACCGGGATCTGGAGTCGCGCCTGCACGACAAGGACGGCCAGATCCACTCGCTTGAAGAAAAACATCAGCACGCTCGCGAAGCCCTGGAGCACTACCGCAACTCGATCAGAGAGCAGCGCGAGCAGGAACAGCAACGCCACGAAGGTCAGGTTCAGCAACTGCAAATGGAGCTTCGACAGGCACAGCAAGGCATCGCCATGCGCCAGGAAGACATCACACAGCTGAACCGTGACAACGAGAGATTACTGGCTGAAAACCGCAGCACACTGCGTGAGCTGCACGAACGAAAAGACCTGCTGAACCAGGCCACTACTCAGGCTGCCGCCCTGGCAGAACAACAGCATCACGCCCGCACCCAGTGCGCTCTGCTGGAAGAACGGTTAGGCAGCCTGCAGGAAGAGAGCTCCACGCTCAAACAAGCCATGACAGAGGTTCGGCAACAGAACCGGATGCTGGAACTGCTGCTGACCAAAAAGGAAGCAGCATTGGAAAACCTGCAGAACGGCCTCATCCAGCCAGATAAACCCACTACCCCCAGAAACAAGCCAAAAGGCAAGGCATGACAAGCAACACTCAGGCAGTCGTCATCGCACAAGGCAAGAGCAGGTGAACCTGAGTGCCCTGACCTTCATGGCTTTTTATCTGCACATGCCCGCCCGCCTGCTTGATGAAACCGTAGACCATGGACAAACCCAGACCCGTGCCCTGTCCTGCGGGTTTGGTGGTGAAAAACGGGTCGAACGCCCGGTCGATGACGTCTTGAGCCATTCCACAGCCGTTATCTTCTACACTGAGCCGTACGTAATCGCCAGGTGCCAGCCCGTCTTTCTGAGCGGCAAGCGTTAACAGCTGGCTGCGCACCCGGAGCCGCCCTCCGACCGCAACAGCGTCACGCGCGTTGATCACCAGGTTCAACAAGGCATTTTCCAGCTGATGCTCGTCCGTGCACACACTGCTCAACCCCTCCTCCAGCTCGATATGCAATTGCGCGCGAGCGCCCACCGTACCTCGCAGCAGCTCTTCCATAGATCGGACCATGCGATTGATATCCACTGCCGTGACATTCAGCGACTGACGGCGAGCAAATGTCAGCAGCCTCCGGGTCAGCGCAGCCGCACGATTTGCGGAACTGGTCGCAGCGTCCAGATAACGATCAACTTCCTCCACCCGGCCTGCCGCCACACGAAGCCTGATCATGTCCAGAGCACCCATTACGCCGGAAAGCACATTGTTGAAGTCGTGGGCGATGCCGCCCGTCAACTGGCCAATCGCGTCCATTTTTTGCGCATGGCGCAAGACCTCTTCAGCCATTGCTCGCTCGACGATCTCGGCCTGCAACAATTCATTGGCAGTTGCCAGCTCACGAGTGCGCTCGGCAACGCGCAACTCCAGACTTTCATTGAGTTCGCGCAGCGCCTCTTCAGCGCTGACCTGAGCCGTAATATCGGTATGAGTGCCCAGCCAGTGGGTGATGTGGCCCTGCGCGTCGCGCATGGGCAGTGCACGCGACAGAAACCAGTTGAAGGCACCGTCCTTGCCGCGCAGTGGAAAGGTATCTTCCCAGATCGAGCCCGTCGAAAAGCAGTACTGCAAACGCGCCAGCACACGCTCGCGATGCTCGGGATGCAGTAACGAACGCCAGCCCAGAGCCTTCATCGCCTCGAGCGACGTCCCGGTGTATGCGTACCAGCGCTCGTTATACCAATGGGCCTGCCCGCGAGGACTTGCAGTCCAGGCCAGCTGACTCATGTTGTCAGCCAGGGTTCTGAACTGATGCTCGCTTTCACGCAATGCATCAATGTGCAGCGCGATTTTACGATTCTGAACGGCCAGATGCAGGCGCATTCCGGCCGATGGTTTTTCTCTGTTCACGTCGGGATCCGTCCTTTTCAAGCCTTGTCCCGGAGCTCTTCCTGACCTCCGGGTATTGCGCTGCCTGACGTTAGCGTTTGGCAGGCGTGCGCATGGTTACAAACTCTTCTGCAGCAGTCGGGTGTACGCCGATAGTGTCATCGAACACCTGTTTGGTCGCGCCAGCCTTGATGGCAATTGCCAGACTCTGGACGATTTCGCCCGCATCCGGCCCTACCATATGGCAGCCCAGCACGCGGTCGGTTTTCGCATCCACAACCAGTTTCATCAAGGTGCGTTCCTGATCGTCAGTCAGGGTCAGCTTCATCGGCCGAAAACGGCTTTCGAACACCTGCACATCGTGACCAGCCTTGATCGCGTCCTCTTCAGTCAGCCCGACTGTACCGATGTTCGGCAGACTGAAAACCGCCGTCGGAATGTGATTGTAGTCTACCGGGCGATACTGCTCCGGCTTGAACAGCCGACGTGCGACGGCCATGCCCTCAGCCAGCGCAACCGGAGTCAGTTGCACGCCACCGATGACATCGCCGATGGCCAGAATGGAAGGCTCGCTGCTCTGATAATGCTCATCAACCTTGATATAGCCATGCTCATCGAGCTTGATGTCGACACTGTCCAGCCCGAGGTTGTCGAGCATCGGCCGACGGCCAGTTGCGTAGAACACGCAATCGGTCTCGAGTGTGCCGCCGCCTTTCATGGACAATA
This sequence comes from Pseudomonas syringae group sp. 26L6, assembly GCF_032587815.1. Classification (NCBI taxonomy): domain Bacteria; kingdom Pseudomonadati; phylum Pseudomonadota; class Gammaproteobacteria; order Pseudomonadales; family Pseudomonadaceae; genus Pseudomonas; species Pseudomonas syringae group sp. 26L6. The sequence continues at coordinate 628,577 of NZ_JAWHPJ010000018.1, read as the reverse complement.
GCAGGCTGCCGTCGGCCTGCTTGTCGATACGCTCGATATCGCTATTGAAGCGAATCGTCATGTGACGCTTGAGCAGTTCCTCATGAAGATGAGTACGGACCCCGCCATCGAAACCGCGCAAAAACAGCTCGCGACGATAGACCAGCGTGGTATCTGCGCCCAATCCATTGAAGATCGAGGCAAATTCCACGGCAATGTAACCACCCCCTACGACCACAACTCGCTTTGGCAACGTCTTGAGGTAAAACGCCTCATTGGACGTAATGGCATGCTCGCGTCCTGGCACATCAGGCACCTGTGGCCAGCCGCCGGTTGCGATCAGAATGCGCTCGGCGCTGTAGGACTGGCCGTTGATCTCGACCCGCTGCGGGCCGACCAGCCTGGCGTGGCCTTCGAGCAGGGTAACGCCGCTGTCGACCAGCAGTTTGCGGTAGATGCCATTGAGGCGATTGATTTCGCGATCCTTGTTGGCGATCAGTGTGGACCAGTCAAAACTGGCCTCACCCAGCGACCAGCCGAACCCTTTGGCATGATCGAAATCTTCGGAAAAATGCGCTCCGTAGACCAACAGCTTTTTGGGCACGCAACCCACGTTGACGCAGGTTCCACCCAGATAGCGGCTCTCGGCCACGGCAACCTTGGCACCGAAACCGGCAGCAAAACGTGCCGCCCTGACGCCGCCGGAGCCGGCGCCAATTACAAACAGATCAAAATCAAAGGCCATCGATATCTCCTTGGCAGAGGCACAGCATAACCGCTTGGCGGCCAGTCAGAAATGACAAAGCCACCCGAAGGTGGCCTTGTCCCGAGCGTCATCAATCGAAAATCAATGCGCTTTACCGGTTTTGTAAAAGTGTTCGAAGCAGAAGTTGGTAGCCTGGATGTAGCCTTCAGCGCCACCGCAGTCAAAGCGCTCGCCCTTGAACTTGTAGGCCAGTACATTGCCTTCTGCAGCCTGCTTCATCAGCGCGTCGGTGATCTGGATCTCCCCACCCTTGCCTGGCTCAGTCTGTTCGATCTTCTCGAAAATATCCGGAGTCAGGATGTAGCGGCCGATGATCGCCAGGTTGGAAGGCGCATCTTCAGGCTTCGGTTTTTCAACCATGTTGGTCACGCGAAACAGGCCCGGCTTGATTTCTTCACCGGCGATCACGCCATACTTGTTGGTTTCCTGCGGATCGACTTCCTGAATGGCAATGATCGAGCAGCCATAATGCTTGTGCAGTTTGACCATCTGCGCCAGCACGCCATCACCATCAGGATTTACGCACAAGTCATCCGCCAGAACCACGGCGAATGCTTCATTACCAATCAGCGGACGACCGCTGAGAATGGCATGACCCAGACCTTTCATTTCAGTCTGGCGAGTGTAGGAAAAGCTGCACTCGTCGATCAGTTTGCGAATACCAACCAGGTACTTTTCCTTGTCCGTGCCCTTGATCTGATGCTCAAGCTCGTAGCTGATATCAAAGTGATCTTCAAGAGCACGCTTGCCACGACCGGTCACGATGGAAATTTCGGTCAGGCCTGCCGCGAGGGCTTCCTCAACACCGTATTGGATCAGTGGCTTGTTGACCACCGGCAGCATTTCCTTGGGCATGGCCTTGGTCGCTGGCAGGAAGCGAGTGCCGTAACCGGCTGCTGGGAACAAGCATTTCTTGATCATAAAAGTCCTTGGTAAGGGCTGTTGGTGTTAACGGCGCAGTCTAATCAGGAGGCGGTCACCTTACAATGCCCCGCCTTTGGCCGTACGATGCCATGATAGAGGAATCCTCAGGCAGATAGTTCCGCACTTCCTGGATATTGCCTACAGCCAATTGCAGACCGGACCACGCTCAAGTCACCGCCAAAGCCCGGCGTAACAGCCTTGTGCACGCTCTTTGGACGACCGAAGCATTTATGCTCTGCTCCCAGAAAGCTGCAACAGTGGCCAGCAAACGACGAGCTATTTATCGAGCTATTTATGATGAAAAACATGGCGGAACGATGGCACTTGTTACCAGTCCAACGTTCGCATTTGTCAATTCTCTGACCTTATCTTGAAGCGAAAAACATGATCAGAATCCTTTCCCTACTGTCCATTATTGTTGCGCTGGGCCTGACCGGCTGCGCAACCGCCTCCAACACTTACCTGAAAAACGGCAGACAGGGCTTGAGCATCGACTGCTCCGGCGAGGCGATGTCCTGGGCCAGCTGCTACGAAAAAGCGGACGCCTCCTGCGCGGGTACAGGTTATGAAATTGTCGGTACGGACGGCACTCCGCAGCCTGCGGAAAGCGAGAAAACACTCGGTGTGGACGTAGGCAACTACAAGAGCCGCAGCGTGCTTGTAGTGTGCAAATAATCAAGCCTGCCGCCCTGTCCGAAGCGGACAGGGCCGGTTGAGCCCGCCAGAGCGATCAGCCTGAAATGCACGCTTCGGCAGCGTTCTGAACATCCCTGAAGCGGATCGGCACGTTGGAAAGCCGTTCATAGACCTTGATCGTACTGCCACCCGAGCGGCTCTCGACATCGACGACCGCCGCAGGCGATTTGCTGAGCTTTTGCGCCACAATTACCCGCAGGCCATCATGGCGAGGCTCGATAAGCGGCGGCTTGCGACTGCTGGCGATCTTGCCGACGAAGCAATCGGCATACTCCTTGGGGTTCTTGCCCGACATCACGTTCATGGTGGGGGGTGTATGTTCGATGTCATTTACTGTGGCACAGCCAGTCATTGCCAGAGCCAGGACTACTACAGCCAGTTTCATACAAAGCCTCCAAATAAAGGTGCTACGACAAGCTCGCGCGCAATTAAATCCCCACTAAGGCAATATTTGCCAGAAACACGGCAAATTAGTGCCCACCGACGTCAAATTGCGGGCATCACATGCTATCGTTTTGATTTTTCAGAAAAACCCTCATTCGGAGCCCGTCATGAAATTCGTACACCAGCGTGAGCATCTCAACGAGGACGACCTGGTCGTTATCGAGTGCTCGCAAACCTGCAATATTCGTCTGATGAACGATGCGAATTTTCGCAGCTTCAAAAATGGCGGTCGACACACCTATCATGGCGGTGCATTTGACACGTTTCCGGCCAAGATCGCTGCGCCGAGCACCGGTTTCTGGAACATCACCATCGATACCGCAGGCCGCAAGATAGATACCAATGCAGGCCGCAAACCGCCTTTCACTCACAAGATCAAGATCGTCCGGCGCTCTACCTCACGCCTGGGATGATGCAAGGAGTCACCGTGAACAATCCAGTCCCGCGCACCACTAAATTTGCTGTCAGCTACAAGCTCAACGGCGAACGCCGCTTCGAGTTCGCCCAACTGCAATCGGCCTCAACCGAAGAGGCCGAAGCCGCCTTGAAAAAAATGCACGGCCAGAGCGACGATCAAATCACTGACGTGAAGGTCAGCAAGGCGCTCTGATACCCGCAGGAGCTCGATCCGACCATGCAACGCAAAGGTGAAACTCCCGCCAATCTGGATCTGTTTGCCGACCAGACGACCCAGCCTGCAAGCAATGAGTTGATCGGGCCTGGGTCATGGCTGCTCAGAGGCTTTGCGCTGCCTGTCATGCCACAACTGCTGGACTCTCTTGAGGCGACACTGGCCCTGTCTCCATTCAGGCACATGCAGACCCCCAGTGGCTTGAGCATGTCTGCAGCGCTGAGCAGTTGCGGACAACTGGGCTGGATAACCGACCGTCATGGTTATCGATACACCGCAACCGACCCACAAACAGGCCTGATATGGCCTGCGATGCCGGACGCCTTCATGCAACTGGCAAAGGATGCTGCGCACGCGGCAGGCTATGCCGACTTTATGCCTGACGCCTGTTTGATCAATCGATACATCCCTGGGGCGAAGATGTCTCTGCATCAGGACAAAAACGAGTACGACCATCGCTGGCCAGTGGTATCAGTGTCACTGGGTATACCGGCCACCTTCCAGTTCGGCGGCCTGCTGCGCAGCGACAAGACCCAACGCATATCACTGTTTCATGGAGACGTGGTGGTCTGGGGCGGCGAGGACCGGTTGCGCTTTCACGGCATCCTGCCCGTCAAACAGGCCGAGCACCCTCTGCTCGGCGAACAGCGGATCAACCTGACGTTTCGCAAGGCTGGCCGCGACGACTGATCATGCGCCTTCAAGCTCGCTCGATGTGCGAGCCAGTGCGGGACACATCGCTCGATGCAGATTCAATGCGGTGTTGATAATGCCGATGTGACTGAACGCCTGAGGGAAATTGCCCAGCATGCGGCCATCTTTCGGATCATATTGCTCCGCCAGCAGGCCGACGTCGTTGCACAGATCACACAGCCTCTCAAACAGCCGTGCAGCATCATCAGCCCGCCCCAGCAGCACGTAAGCGTCAGCCAGCCAGAACGAACACACCAGAAACGTCCCCTCCCGACCGGCAACGCCATCAACACTGCGCTCGTTGTCGTAACGCAGCAGCAGGCCATCCTGCATCAGCGTGCGCTCTATTTGCGCGACAGTGCCGGTGACACGAGGATCTTCCGGCGCAAGAAAACCGGTCAACACAATTTGCAGCAGACTGGCGTCGACCTCTTTGGAGCCATACGTCTGCACGAAACTGCCAAGATCAGCATCGAAACCGCTGCGACAGACATCAGCATGGATTTCATCTGCCACACGCCGGTAGTGGCTCGCCAATGCACGATCCTCATCGTTTTCGGCAGCCTTGGCGATCTGAGTGGCGTTTCGGTCGAAGGCCACCCAGGCCATGACTTTTGAATGGGTAAAGTGACGTGGTTCTGAACGAATCTCCCAGATGCCCGCATCCGGCAGGTGCCAGATCTTTTCCAGATAGGGCATGACCACCTTGGAGATCGCCACGCTGCGCGGATGCTGCGGCATGCCGCCTCTCAGCGCCTGGATCATGGCATCGGCAACCTCGCCATAAACGTCCAGTTGCACCTGAGTCGCTGCGCCGTTGCCGACACGCACCGGCAGCGAGTTCTCGTAGCCACTCAGCCACGGCAGCTCGTACTCCTGCAAACGTCGCTCACCGCCTACGCCGTACATGATCTGTATCTGTTCCGGGTTGCCGGCAACCGAGCGCAGCAGCCAGTCTCGCCAGGCGGTCGCCTCCTCGAAATAGCCCAGATTCATGAACGCCAGCAATGTCATGGTGGCATCGCGCAGCCAGCAATAGCGGTAGTCCCAATTGCGCTCGCCACCCAACTGCTCGGGCAATGAAGTGGTCACGGCGGCAACAATGCCACCGGTAGGAGCGTAAGTCATGGCTTTGAGAGTGATCAGCGAGCGCTTTACCTGAGCCGTCCACGGCCCGACGTCAGGGCAGCGATCAGAAAACTCCCGCCAATAAGCTGCTGTAACCTCCAGCGCCTGATCGGCATCAATCTGCGCAGCCAGCGGCTCGAACGAAGCCTGATACGCCAGCGTGAAAACCTTGCGCTCGCCCTCATCGACGTGAAAACGGCTGGCGGTGTGATGATCCTGCGGGTGCAAGGCCACAGGGCTGCGCAGCACCAGCATTTCCGGCCCGGCCACGGCAGTCAGGGTATGTTCATCCTTGCGCTCGACCCAAGGCACACTGCTGCCGTAATCGAAGCGAATGGCGAGGTCCACGCCGAACTCGACACGCCCGGACAGCCCGACCACGATGCGCACCACATGACCAGTCGTCTTCATGGGCATGAAATCGATCAGCATGGCGCGACCGTCACGGGTTTCGAAAACAGTTTCAAGAATCAGGGTGCCGTCGCGGTAACGGCGCTCGACAGCGATGACCTCTGCAGTCGGCGCAATCTTCCAGCGGCCCTGATCGTCGTTACCCAGCAACGCGGCGAAACAGGCAGTCGAGTCGAAACGGGGGAAACACAACCAGTCCAGCGAACCATCACGGGCGACTAGCGCCGCTGTCTGACAGTTGCCCAGCAATGCATAGTCTTCGATCAGTGCAGCCATTCAGAAATGCCCGTCGTGATGATGATTCGTCCGCATGCGCAAACTGCTCGATCAAGCTGGAAGAATGTAACGCTCGATGGCGACAGCAACGCCGTCCTGCTCATTGCTATCTGTAACATGATCAGCCTGTCCCTTGACTGTCTGCTCGCCCTGCCCCATCGCAATCGACAAGCCAGCCTTATGGAACATCGCCACGTCGTTACCACCGTCGCCAATGGCCGCCGTGCGAGAAAGATCGACTCCCAGGTACTTCGCCAATGTAACCAGCGCGGAGCCCTTGTTGGCCTCCAGCGCAGTCACGTCGAGGTAGTATTTTTGCGAACGCGCAGCCAGGGCCAATCCTTCGATCTGCGGGTTGATGCGAGCTTCCAGAGTCTTCAGCAGCTCAAAATCAGCGCTGGCCGCAACGATCTTGTCGACGCGATCAAGGTATGGCTCGAAACTCTCGACCTGAACATAGCGGTACCCCAATGCGTCGAGCTCATGATCAACGTAATCGGCGTGAGGATCGAGCAACAGCCATTGATCGTCGGCAAACACCCAGATCGCAACGTTCTGGCCGGTGAACAGCTCAAGACACATCCTGACCGCTTTAGGGTCAATGCGATGAGCCACCAGCAGGCTGCCATCGGGATGAGTGATGGTGCCGCCATTGAATGCCACGGTGGGCAGATCCACACCCAGCGCTTCGATCACCTGGCGCATGGCCCTGGGCGGGCGACTGCTGGCAAGCGTGAAGTGAATACCCACCTCGCGCAAGCGCCTGATCGCGTCGATATTGGCCTGGCTAAGGCTGTGATCACGGCGCAGTAACGTGCCGTCGATGTCGGACAACAGGAACTGTACGGGCAGTTCAGACATTCAATTCTCTCCATTCGCGGCCATCACGGCTCAGCAGCTCTTCACCCGCTTGCGGGCCATCCTTGCCAGCTTCGTAAAGCTGCACTTGCGGCTGCGCGGCCCAGGCGTCGAGGAACGGCTGCACGGCACGCCAGCCGTTCTCGATGTTGTCGGCCCGCTGGAAGAGCGTCTGATCACCGGTCAGGCAGTCATAAATAAGGGTTTCGTAACCTGTGGAGGGCTGCATTTCGAAGAAATCCTTGTAGGCGAAGCCCAGCGCGATATCTTCCATTTTCAGTTCCGGGCCAGGACGCTTGGCAAACAGATCGAACCACATGCCTTCGTTGGGCTGAATCTGAATCCTCAGGTAGTTGGGCTTGAGGCGGTCGACTTCGGTGTCGCGAAATTGCGCATACGGCGCGGGCTTGAAGCAGATGGCGATTTCCGTGCTGCGAGCACTCATGCGCTTGCCGGTGCGCAGGTAGAACGGCACCCCGACCCAACGCCAATTGTCGACCATGACCTTGAGCGCGACATAGGTTTCGGTCGTGCTGTCGGGCTCCACGCGATCCTCCTGACGATAACCGACAACCTCCTTGTCACCCATCGCGCCTTTCGCATACTGGCCACGCACCGAGTTGGCCAGAGCCTCCTCCTGACTCCAGGGCCGGATCGCTCCAACCACCTTGGCCTTCTCGCCGCGAACAGCATCGGCACCGAAAGCGGCCGGCGGCTCCATGGCAACCATAGCCAGCAACTGGAACAGGTGATTGGGCACCATGTCACGCAATGCGCCGGTGTGTTCGTAAAAACTGCCACGGGTTTCGACGCCTACGGTCTCCGCCGCCGTGATCTGTACGTGGTCGATGTAGTGGTTGTTCCAGAACGATTCGAACAGACCATTGGAGAAACGGCTGACCAGAATGTTCTGTACCGTTTCCTTGCCCAGGTAGTGGTCGATGCGGTAGATCTGCTTCTCGCTCATGACCTTGAGCAGGCAGCCATTGAGCTCGACCGCACTGGCCAGATCGGAACCGAACGGTTTCTCGATCACTACCCGGCGAAACCCGTCGCCGTTTTCCTGCAACAAACCTGACGAGCCCAGCCGCTTGGCTACTTCGCTGAAAAACCGGGGTGCGGTGGCCAGATAAAACACCGCGTTCGCGGAGCCGGTGCTCTCGATCTTGCTGGCGATGTCCTGATAGGTGGAGTCGTCGAGGAAATCACCCTGCACATAACTGATACGCTCAGCCAGATTGCTCCACAGCGCAGGATCGAGTGGATCCTTGCCGCCACCGGCAACCTTCCCGGCGGCTTCGTCGCGAATGAAGTTCTCGAGCTTTTTCGCAAAGTCGGCATCGCTGATCGCATTGTGATCGACGCCGACGATGTGCAGCCCTTCATCCACCAGACCGTCGCGTGACAGGTTATAGAGTGCCGGCATCAGCAGGCGCTTGACCAGATCTCCATGGGCACCAAACAGAAACAGGGTCGTGGGGGGCGCCACTTCGGCTTTTTGCTCGGCGCTGTCGCGCGACAGGCCCATTACTTGGGTTCCTTGTGGCCACCAAATCCGAAGCGCATGGCCGACAGCATTTTATCTGCGTAGGAACTCGCCTGACGTGAGCGGAAGCGCGCAAACAACGCACTGGACAGTACAGGAACCGGAACCGCCTGCTCGATGGCGGCTTCGATGGTCCAGCGCCCTTCGCCACTGTCGGCAACCGAACCGGAAAACGCATCCAGTTGCGGGTCCGTCGCCAGGGCATCAGCGGTAAGGTCCAGCAGCCAGGAAGACACCACACTGCCACGACGCCAGACCTCGGCGATATCAGCCGTGTTCAGATCAAACCGCTGCTCAGCCGGCAAATGCTCGGAGTTTTTCTGCTTGAGAAGATCGAAGCCCTCAGCGAAGGCCTGCATCATTCCGTACTCGATACCGTTATGGATCATCTTCACGAAATGACCGGAACCCGCAGGGCCGGAATGGATATAGCCACGTTCGGCGCGATCGTCGGTCGAGGTACGGCCTTTGGTGCGCTCGATCGAGCCAAGACCTGGTGCCAGAGTTGCAAACAGCGGATCCAGGCGCTCGACAACAGCAGCCTCGCCTCCAATCATCATGCAATAGCCGCGCTCAAGCCCCCAGACCCCGCCTGACGTGCCGACATCGACGTAATGCAAGCCTTTTTCGGTGAGCTCCTGAGCGCGCCGAATGTCATCCTTGTAGAAGGTATTACCGCCGTCGATGATCACATCATCGGCGTCAAGCAACTGGCTGAGGGTCTGAATGGTCTCTTCGGTCGGCGCACCTGCCGGGAGCATTACCCAGATGGCGCGGGGCTTGTCGAGCGCATCGACCATTTCCTTCAGGCCTGCGACTGCAACCGAACCGTCATTGGCCAGGGCGTTGCGTGATGCCTCATCGCGGTCATACACAACAGTCGTGTGGCCGTTCAACATCAAGCGGCGTGCGATGTTGCCGCCCATGCGGCCCAGTCCAATAATCCCAAGTTGCATGAAGGTGCTCCTTAAATCGTAAAAAAGGTGCCGCACTTGCTGTCCAGCGCATCGACAGGTTACGAGCATGCTGGTTAGTCAAGCGAGGCGGAACGTCGGTTCCCTTGCGAGAAGATGAAGGCGTCTACGCCCTCCTGTGGTGCATTTTGTCGCGATTAATAAACATTCGCGACAATTAAAAATAAAAAAGTTCCAAAATCATGCAAAAGAAATCAAAATCGGTGCCGATAGAGAGGGTAAGCAGCGGCGCTCATGGATTGAAAGTCATTGCCACGGACCTTTCTGAGGTTGAATCCGCCATTTGCGAGGTGAGCAATGGGCACTGTACTACCAGCACTTGCACCACAAACCCTGTATGTCACGATCCGCCGCGACGAATTGCGTGCATTGAAAGAAGAGCGCGAGCAGTTGCAGAAAAAGGTCGCTCATTTGAGCTCGATGCTGCAGCAACCCCACTTGTCTGCACCCGGCAAGATGCTTCAAGCCTGACTGCCATTGCATCACCCCTTAAAACGCTTCAGGGCAAGCCCGATATTCTGGCTTGCCCACCTGATCTGCCCTCACAACCTGCACCCCTTCCCTGTCCGATTCTGCTGAACAGTTTTCCCTTGCACCCGACACGGCTGCACACAAACCTGCTGCGTACTTTATAGCGCCTTCTGCCAAAACATGGCACGCCCCATTTCAGGGCTCAACTGGTAATTGTCGAAACCGAGCTTCCTGTAGGCACCTTGAGCTACCTCATTGCCCTCCAGAACCTCAAGTGTCAGTTTGCAGCAACCTCGCTGGCGTGCAATCTCTTCCACCTTGAGCAACATTTTCTGGCTGATGCCCATGCCGCGGTATTGAGCGACGACCGCAACGTCGTGAATATTGACCAGCGGACGACAGGCAAAGGTTGAAAAACCCTCAAAGCAATTGACCAGCCCTACCGGCTCTCCGGAAATGAACGCCAGCACACTGAAAGCGTAGGGACGTTTGGCCAGCTCGATAGCCAACTGCTGACGCGCATCGCTCGACAGCGGCCGACCTGTACCCATGACATCCATCGAATATTCGTTCAGCACAAATCCAATTGCATCAGCGTGCACGGGATTCGTGTAACTCGCTTGCAGTACCAATACCTCGGGGGCTTCCATTTCCATCCTCGTCAATTCAATAAAAGTGATTCTGTAAAATCAGTCAAAGGGTAACTCTTTCAGACCAGCACGTTATTTCAAGCCAGCTCTGTGACTAGAGCGTCCAGCCCGATTCTATCCTGCCTCGCTGCAAAATGTTCCAGCGCGGAGGTAGGAATTTTCTCGCCACGCCCACAGATTGACCGCCAGACGCACCCACAAAAGGCGCGACGCACCGATGGGGATCATGAGCACCTCCACTCACCCGTTTTTTTCGATAAAAAAGAAACGCATGACCTCGATTGTCGAACGATCCGACGACCGGTCATGCGCCCTCGGGACTCGAATTTAACCCATAAAAAAGCGCAACGACTGCCGGGCTGGCCCTTGCAGCGTGCCAACAAGCGCGGCTTCAAAGCCCTTGCCAGACATTCGCGCAGAAAAAAGTCGAAACTTCTCCAAAACGCCCCGGTCAGGTGAATGGAGCATCTATGCTATTGGCTGACATCCGGTAATGGCGACATCACGCGGCTTTGTCACTACGCATGGTCCAAACGGGTATTGATCTTGCGTAGTGCACGTATGTGTACCCGGCCATAGGAAATGGCCAATAAAAATCAAGTGATGCACCAAGACTGTTTTAAGGGGAAAAATCGATGATTAGCGCCGCTGTCAAAACCCAGAAGGGAGAGAGTTTTAACCAGCCTGTCGGCGAGCTGACTCATCTGCCAGTCTTCTCTACCAAGAGCGTTCCTTTGCTGCAATTACCAACCTCGACAATTCAGCCTACGCCGACCATGTCTCAGGTCAGCAGACGCAAAGTGTTGTTCGTGACCTCGGAATTGGCCGACCTGGTGAAAACCGGTGGGCTGGGCGACGTATCCGCCGCATTGCCACGAGCAATGCGCCACCTGCATGACGTGCGGGTTCTTATTCCAGGTTATCCGCAGGTCATCAACAGCGGAAACCCGATCCATATCATCAGCCAGCTGGGCGGGCATGCTGCACTGCCACCTTGCAAGGTGGGTCGCATGGACATGAAAGATGGCCTTGTGATCTATGTGTTGATATGCCCTGAGCTTTACGAGCGTGAAGGCACGCCTTACGCCGACAGCGATGGCCGCGACTGGTCCGATAACCATATTCGTTTTGCCCGTCTGGGGCTCGCGGCTGCCGAATTTGCGGCTGGCGAAGTGAAAAGCCAATGGTGCCCCGAGCTGGTCCATGCCCATGACTGGCCTGCCGGCCTGGCGCCTGCCTACATGCGCTGGCGCGGGCAGTCCACGCCAAGCATCTTTACTATTCACAATCTGGCCTATCAGGGGACCGTGAGTACCGCTTCGAGTCGTGAACTGGGCATTCCGGATGAAGCGATCACCCCGGAAGGCATGGAGTTCTACGGCAAGCTGTCCTTCATCAAGGCAGGCATGGCCTTCGCGAGCCACATTACGACCGTGAGTGCCACCTATGCTCGGGAAATCACCACGCCAGAGTTTGGTTGCGGCCTGGAAGGTTTTCTGCAGAGCAAGGCTAACAAGGGTCAGCTCAGCGGCATCCCTAACGGAATCGACGAAAGCTGGGATGCAGCGACCGACGAACACCTGATCTGCCACTTTGCGCCCAACGAATGGACGCGCAAGGAAATCAACGCCGACTATGTGCGTGAGCTGTTTGAGCTGGATGCCTCGACCGGGCCCCTGTATGCAGTGGTTTCGCGCCTTGTGTATCAAAAAGGCCTGGACCTGACCATCGGGGTTGCCGAGCACATCGTCAACAACGGCGGACAAATCGCAATTATCGGTCGCGGCGAGCCCGAGGAAGAAGATGCCATGCGCGAGCTGGCCGCACGCTTCCCGGGGCGCATTGGTGTGCGTATCGGCTTCAATGAAACCGACGCTCGACGCATGTTCGCCGGCAGTGATTTTCTGTTGATGCCATCGCGCTATGAACCCTGCGGTCTGAGCCAGATGTACGCGCAACGCTTCGGCTCCCTGCCTGTCGCACGCAACACCGGCGGCCTGGCGGACACAATCGAGGACGGCGTGACCGGCTTCCTGTTCAAAGAATCAACCATCGAAAGCTACACCGAAGCCCTGAACCGCACGTTTCAGGTATTCGCCCACCGTGAGCTGCTCAACGCCATGCGCTGCCGTGCAATGGCGGCTCCCTTCAACTGGCATCAGGCAGTAGAGCCCTACGCAGATCTCTACCGTGACCTGTTGAAGAAAAACGTGAGCATTTCCAGCAACTACTAGTTTAAGGATCAATGGATGCCACTGCGTACAGACGATAACTGGCGCCACGGCGCCGTCTTGCTAGACCTCGAACACACCCGGTTTGCCCTCTGGGCACCGGATGCCAACTACGTAAATGTCGAACTCCAGGATGGCCAGGGTGTTCAGTCACTGGCCATGCTGCCCCAGCCGGACGGCTGGTTCGTCCTTGAGGCCCGCTGCGAAGCGGGCACTCGATACAGCTTCAAAATCGACCATGAACTGGAAGTGCCTGACCCCGCCTCCCGCGCGCAGGTCGACGATGTCCATTCTCAAAGCTTCGTAGTGGACCCTCTGGCCTATTCATGGCAAAACACCTCATGGCAAGGTCGGCCGTGGCATGAGGCGGTGATCTATGAGCTGCACGTAGGTGCGATGGGCGGCTATGCTGCGGTGGAAAAACACCTGCCGCGCCTTGCGCAAATGGGCGTTACCGCGATCGAGCTGATGCCGCTTGCGCAGTTTCCCGGTGATCGCAACTGGGGCTACGACGGCGTTCTGCACTACGCCCCGCAATCTTCCTATGGCACTCCGGAAGAGCTCAAGCACCTGATCGATACAGCTCACGGTCTTGGCCTGATGGTAATTCTGGACGTGGTGTACAACCACTTCGGCCCGGACGGCAACTACCTGGGAAGTTACGCCAAGGAGTTTTTCCGCAGCGATCTGCATACCCCGTGGGGCGATGCCATTGATTTTCGCCGCCCGCAGGTGCGCGACTTCTTCGTCGACAATGCGCTGATGTGGCTGCTGGAATACCGCATCGACGGCTTGCGCATGGACGCTGTGCATGCCATTCGCGATGAAACGTTCCTGCCAGAATTCGCAACTCGCGTACGCGGCCAGATCGAGCCGGGCAGGCACGTGTGGCTGAACCTTGAGAACGAGTTCAACCAGGCCGGTCTTCTGGAGAAAGGCTTCGATGCACAATGGGACGACGACGGGCACAACACTTTGCACGTGCTGCTGACCGGTGAAACCGACGCCTATTATTCCGACTTCGCTCAGGAGCCTACGCAAAAGCTTGCGCGCCTGCTCAGCGAAGGGTTTGTCTATCAGGGCGAACAGACGCGGCATGGACACACGCGAGGCGAGCCCAGCGGCCACCTTGCGCCAACAGCCTTTGTGTTGTTTCTGCAGAACCATGACCAGATCGGCAACCGCGCACTCGGTGAACGTTTGCCGCAGCTGTGCACGCCTGCTGCGCTGAAGGCCGCAACCGCCCTGTTGCTGCTTTCGCCGATGATTCCGCTGATGTTCATGGGCGATGAGTGGGCGGCCAGCGAACCGTTTCTGTTCTTCACCAGCCACCACGGCGAACTGGCCGATGCGGTGCGCGAAGGACGTCGCAAGGAGTTTGCCGACTTTGCCGCATTCGCCGACCCGGAAAAGCGCGAGCACATTCCCGACCCGAACGACATCAAGACATTCGAGGCATCGCGTCCGGCGTTTTCGGCAGTTGATCTGGAGACCGACAAAGGCCTGGATCACCGCAGCTGGGTCGACTTTTATACACAGTTGCTGGCTTTGCGGCACAAAGAAATCATGCCGCGCCTGCCCGGTGCACGCTTCCTGAAAACCGATATTCTCGGCGACAAGGCAGTCAGTGCACGCTGGGCGCTTGGCGATGGCAGCGAACTGCGTATCGACCTGAACCTGAGCGAACAGGCTGTCGATGCTCCGCCGCAGCAAAATGCCCGGCAGATATTCTCCAGCGCCGCAAAATCGTCCGAACTTTCCCCGCAGGCCATCCTCAATCCTTACACGGCCATTGTCAGCCTGACAGCAAGTGACGTTCTGGAGGAACAGGATGAACAATGAGCAACTGGAGAGGCTTGCGACCGAGGCAGGGCTATCGGTGCATTGGGTCGATGCCAACGCTCGGCCGCAGACTGTCAGCCCTGATGTACTGCGCAAGGTTCTGGAGGCGCTGGGCTATCCGGCCGAAAACGGCGAGGCTATCGATGCCAGCCTGTTAAGTCTGCAAAACGCCAGCCACGGCAAAAGCGCCCCGCCGCTGCTGACGGTCGACACGGACAGTAATCTGGATCTGTCCGAGTGGTTTGCGCCGCAAACGCCATTCACGCTGCACCTAGAAGACGGTTCATCGCTGGACGCCAGGCTCACCGCGTCCGGCGAACTTCCAGCGCTGGCACCGCCCGGCTATCAACAGTTGGAGATTGCCGGTCAACATCTGACCATCGCTGTCGCCCCTAAAACCTGTTTCAGCATGGCAATGGCCACCGATGCGCCGAAGCCGCATGGCTGGGGTCTGACTGCTCAGCTTTACAGCCTGCGCCGCGAGGGCGATGGCGGTTTTGGCGATACGGAAGCACTGGAGAAGGTTGTTCGCGCTGCCGGAGAGCGCGGTGCCGACGCGCTGGGCATCAGCCCGATCCATGCAATGTTCGCCAATGATCCACACCGTTACAGCCCTTATTCGCCGTCCAGCCGACTGTTTCTAAATAGCCTGTATGCGTCGCCCGGTGCCATTCTGGGTGAACATGCATGGCGTCAGGCGATAGAAGATGCGCGCGTCGGCGACGAAATGAAGCAACTGGAAGCACAGCAGTTGATTGACTGGCCTGCTGCTGCCCAAGCCAAGTGGAAAGCGCTGCACAAGCTGTACGAAGGGTTCAGTGCGGGTGATCACCCCTTGCACGAAGACTTCAACAGCTTCCGCCACAGCGGTGGCGAGGCCCTGGAGAACCACTGCCGCTTCGAAGCGCTGTGTGCCGAATCCGAAACGTTGAATATCGGCAGCAATTGGCATGAATGGCCGGAAGAGTTCAAAGACCCTCGTAGTGACGCCGTCGCAGCATTTGCCGAAGCGCACAGCGAGCACATCAGTTTTCATGCATTCGCTCAATGGCTCATCGCGCGCGGCCTGGAGCGTGCGCAGTCTGCCGCACGCAGCAGTGGCATGCGCATCGGCCTGATCGCCGACCTGGCAGTGGGTGCCGATGGTGCCGGAAGTCAGGCCTGGAGTCGTCAGGACGAGTTGCTGTCTGCTCTGACTGTTGGCGCACCACCCGACATTCTCAACCGAGCCGGCCAGAGCTGGGGGATTTCCGCGTTTTCACCGGACGGCCTCAAGCGTAACGGTTTTCGCGCGTTCATCGAGATGCTGCGGGCCAACTTCGCCCATGCCGGCGGGTTGCGTATCGACCATGTCATGGGCTTGCAGCGGCTATGGGTCATCCCTCAGGGGGCGCCTCCAAGTGAAGGCGCGTATCTGAATTTCCCGTTGGACGACATGCTTCGCCTGCTGAGTCTGGAATCCTGGCGGCACAAGGCGATCGTGCTCGGTGAAGACCTTGGGACTGTGCCCGAAGGTCTCAGCGACAAACTCAGCGCTCGGGCGATTCTGGGCATGCGTGTTCTGCTCTTCGAACAGAACAACGGTCAGTTCAAGCCCATCCTTGACTGGTCGGACCAGGCACTGGCCACCACCAGTACCCACGATTTGCCGACACTGGCAGGCTGGCTCAGCGAGCTGGATATCGAGTGGAATGCACAGCTTGGTCACATCGACGAGCAACATGAATCGCAATGGCGTGAAGAACGCGGGCGCGAATATGCAAGCCTGTGCCGAGCCTTGAGTCAGAACGTCGACAGCCTGCCGTCCGACAGCGAAGACCCTGAGCAGATCATCGACGCGAGCATCCGCTATCTGGGTCACACGCGCGCTCCACTGGTGCTGCTACCGATGGAAGATGCGCTGGGTGTCAAGGAGCAGGCCAACCTGCCCGGCACCATTGACAGCCACCCGAACTGGCGCAGACGCCTCCCCGGCGATGCGGCCTCCTTGCTTGATAACCCGAATGCTGCTCGACGACTGGAATTGCTCTCCCAATCCCGGCTGCAAGCTGCGGAGCGTGACCAATGACCCGTCCATTACAGCCTTTGCGCGCTACCCAGCGTTTACAATTTCATAAAGATTTCACGCTCGACGATGCGGTGCCACTGGTGCCCTACTTCGCCAGCCTGGGGATCAGCCATGTCTATGCCTCGCCGCTGCTCAAGGCGCGTGCTGGCTCAATGCATGGTTACGACGTCGTCGACCCGACCGTAATCAACCCGGAACTGGGTGGCGAGCCTGCCCTGCTGCGTCTGGTATCGGCCTTGCGCGAACACGGCATGGGGCTGATCCTCGACATCGTCTCCAACCACATGGCCGTCGGTGGTGCAGACAATCCCTGGTGGCTGGACCTGCTCGAATGGGGTCGGCGCAGCCCGTATGCCGAGTTCTTCGACATTCAGTGGAATTCGCCGGATCCCTTGCTGGAAGGCCAGTTGCTGCTGCCGTTTCTGAGCAGCGATTACGGCACCGTCCTGCAGGCCGGAGAAATCCCGCTGCGCTTCGACGCCGAGCGCGGCATGTTTTATATCGAGCACTACCAGCATCATTTCCCGATCTGCCCGCTGACCTATGATTCATTGCTTCAGGCAGTCGAACACCCGCAATTGAAGGAAATGGGCCAGCGCTTCACTGCGCTTGCTCAATACCCGCAAGCCTACGAACGTGCACGTCAGGCCAGAACCGAGCTGGCCGAGCTGGCGAAAGATCCGCAGGTGCTCAAAGGCATCGAGCAGATCCTTGCGCACTTCGACTCCAGCAAGCCGGAAGGCTTTCAGCGTCTGCATCAGTTGCTGGAACGTCAGCACTATCGTCTGGCCAGCTGGCGTACTGCCGGTGATGACATCAATTGGCGGCGCTTCTTCGACATCAACGAGCTAGGTGGTTTGCGTGTCGAACGGCCGCAGGTATTTGAAGCCACCCACGGCAAGATATTCCAGCTGATTGCCGACGGCCTGGTTGACGGGTTGCGGATCGATCATATCGATGGGCTGGCCAACCCGCGCGGCTACGGCCGCAAGCTGCATCGCCGGGTAAAAAGCCTGCTCAAGCTGCGTCCTGCCGAGGCGCGCATTGATCATCTGCCTATTTTCGTCGAGAAAATTCTAGGGCCGGATGAGCCGTTGCGTGAAGACTGGAGCGTGGACGGCACGACCGGCTACGAGTTCATGAATCAGGTCTCGCTCCTGCAACACGATCCCAAGGGCAAAGAGCCACTTGGAGAGCTGTGGAGTCGACTGACAGAACGTACCGCTGACTTCGATCAAGAAGTGCTGGTGGCCCGGGATCTGGTCCTGCACGGCACGCTGGCGGGCGATTTCGAGAACGTCGCGCAGTCGTTGCTGCAAGTTGCACGCAGCGACCTGATGAGTCGTGACCTCACGCTGGGTGCAATTCGCCGTGCCCTGCTCGCGCTGATCGTCAATTTTCCGATTTATCGCACCTATATCTCGGTATGCGGCCGCTCGGCGCAGGACGACAAGTATTTCCAGCAGGCAATGGAAGGCGCTCGCACCACTTTGAACGAAGGCGACTGGCCAGTGCTGGATTATCTGGCACGCTGGCTGGGTGGCGAAGCGTGGCGCAAACTGCCACGCGGACCGTTGCGCAAGCTGTACAAGAATGCGTGTGTACGGTTCCAGCAACTGACCTCCCCGGTTGCCGCCAAGTCGGTTGAGGACACCTCGTTCTATCGCTCTGCAGTGCTGTTGTCGCGCAACGACGTAGGCTTTCATCCGCAGCATTTCAGTGCGCCGGTGGAAGACTTCCATCAGGTCTGCCTGGAGCGTCTGGAAAAATTCCCCGACAACCTGCTGACCACTGCAACGCACGATCACAAGCGTGGCGAGGACACACGTACACGCCTTGCGGTCCTGAGTGAATGTGCGCCGTGGTACGCCGAACAGGTAGAACGCTGGAGACAGCTGGCAGTGCCCCTGAAAGGCGAAGAACCGGCCATCAGTGCGGGTGACGAGCTGATGCTTTATCAGGCCTTGCTGGGCAGCTGGCCGCTGAGCCTGGAGGGCGAAGAAGCTCACCAGGAATACGCGAAGCGCATGGTGCAGTGGCAAGAGAAAGCCCTGCGCGAAGCCAAGCTGCAAAGCAGCTGGAGCGCGCCGAATCAGCCTTACGAAACGGCTTGCCGCGAATTTCTTGAACGTTTGCTGCTGGCTCCTGAAGCGCTCGCGTTGCGCCAGTCACTGAGTGCAACGGCCAATCGTATCGCGACCGCCGGGGCACTCAACAGTCTGGCGCAAACCTTGCTACGCTTGACCGTACCCGGTGTTCCCGATTTGTATCAGGGCACCGAGTTCTGGGATTTCAGCCTGGTGGATCCGGACAACCGGCGACCGGTTGATTATGCAGCCCGACAGAAAGCGCTGGCAGAAGATGCAAGCGCTGCCGACCTGCTCGATAACTGGCAGGATGGCCGCATCAAACAGGCGCTGATTGCGAAGGTTTTGAACCTGCGTGCCGAGCACCCAACGCTGTTCAGCGAGGGGCGTTATCAGCCTCTGGAAATAAAGGGTAGCCACGCCGGGCACGTGATGGCTTTTGCCCGGGAGACACAAGGAGTGCGCGCTGTCATCGTAGTCCCACGCACAAGCAGTGAACTATTGGGTACTGCGCAAACTCCATTGATTAATGCTGCCAATTGGGGCGACACACGGATTATGCTTCCGTTTGCCGATTCTGGATCTGACTGGAAAGGACTCTTTTCCGACGGTGTCGCAACACACGTTCGGGAGATACCGCTCAGTGCAGCGCTTGAAAGATTTTCCGTCAATTTGCTTATTCAAACTATGTAATAGCTGGGAGTCTCAAGATGAGTGCCGACGAAAAAAGAATTCGCGATTTTGCTTACCAAATCTGGGAGTCCGAGGGTAAGCCCTCCGGACACGACGAGCGTCACTGGGAGATGGCGCGCAAGCTTGCAGAAGCAGAAGCCCTGGCACCTGACAAGTCCAGCGTGCGCAAGTCAAGCAAGCCCAAGCTGCCTGAAGTAGACAGCGCCAAGGCGCCTGCCAAGGGCGCGGCCAAACCTGTGGCGAAGTCAGCACCAGCAGCAAAGCCAGCGGCCAAGCCCGCAGCTGAAGCCAAGCCAAAGCCAGCGGCCAAGGCGGCTCCCAAGCCTGCTTCCAAAGCCAAGCCGGCTACCGCCGCGCCAACTGATGCCCCAGCCAAGCCTGCTGCCAAGAAGCCACGCAAACCGTCGAATTCTTGAAACTCTTCTGGCCGGGCGCCAGTCCATTGTTGCAGGTCGCACTCTGATCGGAGATGAGGCCTGCTACACCCCCATACTTTATCGTCAATATTGAAGCCTTTGTGGCTTCGATAGCGGCTTTGGCCGCTCAGAAAATCATTCGACGTCAGGAAGTCATCATGAATACGAAGTCCACTACAACGGCAGAAGATAATTCAGCCCCGCAAGACAATCCAGGCAGCACCCCGTCTCGCATTCGTGAAGGACTTCCCTTTCCTCTCGGCGCCAGCTGGGACGGCCTGGGTGTCAACTTTGCCCTGTTTTCGGCCAACGCCACCAAAGTAGAGTTGTGTCTGTTTGACTCGACCGGTGAAATCGAACTGGAACGCATCGAACTTCCGGAATACACCGATGAGACGTATCACGGCTACCTGCCCGATGCGCACCCGGGCCTGATCTATGGCTATCGCGTCTACGGCCCTTATGACCCTAAAAACGGTCATCGCTTCAACCACAACAAACTGTTGATCGACCCGTATGCCAAGCAACTGGTCGGCGAACTGAAGTGGTCTGAAGCATTGTTCGGTTACACCATTGGTCATCCTGACGGCGACCTGAGCTTCGATGAACGTGACAGCGCGCCCTTTGTACCGAAGAGCAAGGTGATCGACGAGGCTTACACCTGGGGCCGCGATCAGCGCGTCGGTACGCCTTGGGACAAGACCATTTTTTATGAAACCCACGTGCGCGGCATCACCATGCGCCACCCGGAAGTTGCCGAAGAGCTGCGCGGCACGTTTGCCGGTCTGGGATCAGCTCCCGTTGTCGACCACATCCGCAAGCTGGGTGTGACCTCCGTCGAGCTGCTGCCGATCCACGCATTCGTCAACGACCAGCATCTGCTGCAAAAAGGAATGACCAACTACTGGGGCTACAACAGTATTGCGTTCTTTGCGCCAGACCCGCGTTATCTGGCGAGTGGCAAGATTGCCGAGTTCAAGGAAATGGTTGCGCACCTGCATCATGCCGGGCTGGAGGTCATTCTTGATGTGGTCTACAACCACACGGCCGAAGGCAACGAGCTTGGCCCTACCCTGTCCATGCGCGGTATCGACAACGCCTCCTATTACAGGCTGATGCCGGACGACAAGCGTTATTACATCAATGACTCAGGCACCGGCAACACCCTCGACCTGAGCCACCCGTGCGTACTGCAGATGGTCACTGACTCCCTGCGTTACTGGGCTTCGGAAATGCATGTCGACGGGTTCCGCTTCGACCTGGCAACTATTCTGGGTCGCTACCACGATGGTTTCGACGAACGTCACAGCTTCCTGGTCGCCTGCCGTCAGGACCCGGTGCTGCGTCAGGTCAAACTGGTCGCCGAGCCTTGGGACTGTGGCCCAGGTGGCTATCAGGTCGGCGGTTTCCCACCAGGCTGGATGGAGTGGAACGACAAGTTTCGTGACACCGTACGTGCCTTCTGGAAAGGCGACGAAGGCCAATTGGCAGACTTCGCGGCACGCATGACCGCCTCCGGCAACATGTTCAACCAACGCGGTCGGCGTCCACAGGCGTCGGTGAACTTCATCACCGCGCACGATGGTTTCACGCTGCACGACCTTGTGTCGTACAACGACAAGCACAACGAAGCCAACGACGAAAACAACCAGGACGGCAGCAACAACAACCTGTCCTGGAACCACGGCGTCGAAGGCCCGACCGAAGACGCGGAAATCAACACCCTGCGTCTGCGTCAAATGCGTAACTTCTTCGCTACTTTGCTGCTGGCGCAAGGTACGCCGATGATCGTCGCCGGTGACGAGTTCGCCCGTACCCAGCACGGCAATAACAATGCCTACTGTCAGGACAGCGAAATTGGCTGGATCAACTGGGATCTGGACGAGGACGGCGCTGCGTTGCTCAAGTTCGTGACCCGCGTGATCAAGCTGCGTCAGACCTACCCGATCCTGCGCCGCAGTCGCTTCCTGGTGGGCGATTACAACGAAGAAATCGGCGTCAAGGACGTAACCTGGCTCGCTCCGGATGGCAACGAGATGAGTGTCGAGCAATGGCACGATGCCAATGGTCGTTGCCTGGGCATGTTGATGGATGGCCGTGCACAGGAAACCGGTATCCGTCGTCCAGGTGCCGACGCTACGCTGCTGCTGGTCGTCAACGCGCACCACGACGGGGTCAACTTCACCCTGCCGGAAGTGCCTGAAGGCACCCATTATGAGTGCCTGATCGACACCAATCAGGATGATGCACGCAGCAAGGAGCACTTTGCGTTCGGTTCGCAATATACCGTCACGCCGCGCTCGCTGCTGCTGTTCGAACTGAAGCGCGAAGACCAGCAATGATTGATGCCTTGAGTGAGTTTCTCGACTGGCGCAAGCACGGTTATGCCGATACGCGTGCGCTGGGCGAGTGCTTGCAGGCATTGGTCAACGAAGGTCTGGATAAGCTCCCCCTGCCTGCCAGCGGTCAGAC
Organism: Pseudomonas syringae group sp. 26L6; assembly: GCF_032587815.1. Classification (NCBI taxonomy): domain Bacteria; kingdom Pseudomonadati; phylum Pseudomonadota; class Gammaproteobacteria; order Pseudomonadales; family Pseudomonadaceae; genus Pseudomonas; species Pseudomonas syringae group sp. 26L6. The sequence goes on along the minus strand of NZ_JAWHPJ010000018.1, from coordinate 606,321 downwards.
ACTTGAGCGCTGGCGGGCGCTGGCCTGCATTGCAGGCCATGATCTGGGGTTGTGCAAGTTGTACGAGGGGCATACCGACGCCTTGGCGATCATGGCGGAACTGGGTGCCCCGCCCCCCGAACAATTCAGCACCTGGGGCATGTGGGCGGCAGAGCCGCCGCAGGCACGGGTGAATATCAGCGGCACTGGCGATTCACTTCGTCTGAATGGCCGAAAAGCGTGGTGTTCCGGTGCTACGGCCTTGAGCCATGCATTGATCACCACGTGGGATGAAGAACATCGCCAGCAACTGGTGGCGGTGCAACTCGACCAGCCCGGCGTGCATATGACCAGTGATGGCTGGCGCGCAGTTGGGATGGGTGCCACCGGCAGCGTCGAAGTCGTGTTCGAGCACGCTACCGGGCAGGCGATTGGAGCGCCGGGCGGCTACCTGGAACGGCCTGGCTTCTGGCAAGGCGGCATCGGCATCGCGGCGTGTTGGTATGGTGCCTCCCGGGCTATCGCCCAACGCTTGCTGGCACAGGTCGGCAAACGCGAAGAGCCACACGCTCTTGCGCACCTGGGTGCTGTAGATGTCGCGTTGCACGCAGCAATCGATGTACTGCGTGCCGCCGCTGCGCATCTGGATCAGGCCCCGGCTGAAAATGCCGAGGTGCTCGCCAGACGCTGTCGTGCCTACGTGGAGCACGCTGCGGAACTGGTCATTCAGCACGTGGGCCGCGCGGTAGGTGCGGGTCCTTACTGCAAGGACCCGCACTTCGCTCGACTGATCACCGACCTGCCGGTTTTTCTGCGCCAGAGTCATGCCGAGCAAGACCTTGCTGCACTGGGTCAATTGACGGGTAAACGGCTGCCAGCTTTACGCACGTGGTCACTATGAGAGCGTATCTATCATGAGCGAAGGCTTTCTAGTCAGCGACGACGAGTCTGGCCAGGGCACGCCTCTGGCTGCCTGGAACGCCTCTGGCAAACTGCGCAGCGTACCTGCGATTACTGCAGACCTGCTGGTGCCGAACAATTGCAGGGCGGTCATCATCGCCCCGCATCCGGACGATGAAGTACTGGCATGCGGCGGTTTGATGAGCCAGTTGGCGCAGCTGGAACGCAATCTGTTGTTGATCTCGGTCACTGACGGCACTGCCAGCCATCCGGGCTCCACGCTCTGGCCTGTCGAGCGACTGTCTGCAATCCGGCCCCAGGAAAGCGCCGAAGCCTTGAATCGTCTCGATATTCCCCTTGAGCGTCTTGAGTGGCTGCGCTGCGGCTTGCAGGATGGTGCCGTGGCCGAGTCCGAAGATCAGCTGGCAGAGTTTCTTGAACGTCATCTGGGCCCTGCCGACGTGGTGTTCGCCACCTGGGCAGAAGATGGTCATGGCGACCACGAAGCCGTTGGCCGCGCCAGTGCAAGAGCCTGTGCGTCTACCGGGGCGCAGCTTTGCGAAGTACCGGTCTGGGCCTGGCACTGGGCTGACCCTGAAGATGAGCGTCTGCCATGGGACCGCGCACGCAAGTTGCTGCTGGACCCGGCGACCCTTGCTCGTAAACGCAATGCCGCTCAGGCGTTCGTCAGCCAATTGCAGGGTGACCCGGCCATCAGTCTTGCGCCCGTTCTGCCAGCCGTTGTGCTGGAAAGACTGCTGCAACCGTTTGAACTGGTGTTGGTATGAGCGTCGAAGACGGCTATTTCGATGAGCTGTTTCGCAACAACGATGACCCGTGGGCGTTCAAGCAACGCTGGTATGAGCGGCGCAAGCGTGCGCTGACACTGGCCGCGCTGCCCCGTGAACACTATCGCTCGGTATTCGAGCCTGGCTGTGCCAATGGCGAACTCAGTGCCGACCTTGCCGGGCGCTGTGACGCACTGGTGTGCTGCGACACGTCAAATCTGGCGGTGGATCTGGCACGCAAGCGTCTGGCAGGCCTGCCCCATGTGCGCGTGTTGCAGGCCCGTTTGCCACAGCAATGGCCGCAGGGACAATTTGATCTGGTCGTCTTCAGCGAACTGGGTTACTACCTCGACGTCGATGACCTGCACCGCCTGATCGACTGCGTTCTATCCTCGCTTTCACCTGACGGCCAGTTGCTCGCCTGTCACTGGCGCCCTGATATCGAGGGCTGCCCGCTGAACGCGCAGGCTGTACACGATATCCTTGCCGAACGCTTGGCCATGCACCGCCTTTTCAGTCATCACGAACAGGATTTTCTGCTGGACCTGTGGAGTCGTGATGGAACCTCCGTAGCAGAACAGGAATTCTCCGATGATCGGCATTCTGATCCCGGTGCACAATGAAGAGCAGCTACTCGATTTGTGCCTCGAAACGATAAAGCAGGCGGCTGAACACCCGGATCTCAAGGGTGAGCGAGTAGAGGTACTGGTGGTTCTCGACAGTTGCACCGACAGCTCGGCAGACATCGCGCGAGCGCACGGGGTGATGGTCCTTGAGGTCTCGGCCCGCAACGTCGGACAGGCACGCGCCGAAGGAGCAGCTTTTCTCCTCGACCGAGGTGCGCGCTGGCTGGCCTGCACCGATGGCGACAGCACCGTGGCGAATGACTGGCTTGCCGAGCAACTGGCACTGGATGCCGATGCGGTATGCGGGACCGTCATGCCCGGCGATTGGAACAAGGATATCTCTGCGGCTGCGCAGGCGGCTTACCTCAAGCATTACCAGCACCGGGACGGCCATCGGCACATTCATGGTGCCAACCTGGGTGTCAGCTCAATTGCCTATATCAGTGCAGGCGGGTTTCCGGCACTGGCCTGCCACGAAGACGTGCATCTGGTTCGCCAGCTGGAGCTGATCGGCGCGCGGATCGCCTGGAGCTGCCGCCCGCGGGTCACGACCAGTACCCGCCTGGACTCAAAAGCCAGAGGCGGGTTTGGCGACTTTCTGAGTTCGCTGAACGCCTGAAAAGCGCTTATTCGTGATGCGCTGTCTGCATACCTGAATGGTCAGGGTCGGCAGAATTGAGCGCCGTGCTGAAGAAGCGCACAGCTTCTGCGCTCAGGTTGCGGTGAATGTCTTCGCGGTCCACTCCGTCAGGGTCGTTGCACAGTAACGGTGCGCTCGAACGCTGTTCGTCACTGCACGGTGCCATAAAGACAAAGTGCCCTGCCCCCGCCAACAACTTATAGTCCGGTGCCTGCGGCAGTTTGCGCGCCAGCGCTTCGGCGTTGCGGTCGATGGCCAGCAACTGGTCGTCATCCCCGGCATACATCAGCACCGGTACATGCACATCGCCCAGCGTGTGACGGCCGAACATCAGGCTCAACGGGGCCATCAACATCAGCGCACCGACCCTGGGGTCAGCCTGGGCATGCAGGTCATCGCGGTCAGCGACCAGCTCCCCTTGAGTCTTGCAGGCGTCACGGTCCGTGGGGCGTTCGAGGCAATACTGGCGCAGGCGCTGTAGATCAGGCTGCGCGCCCGCAAGAATAAGCGCAGTTTCGCCACCCGCCGAATAGCCGATCACGCCCACCTGACGAGCATTGAGATAAGGGGCAAGCATAGGGTCGAGCAAGGCCGTGCTGATCGCTTCAGAGATCTGCAGCGGGCGACCATACAGGTTACTCAGGCTGCCCAACCGACTGTGATCACGATCATTGTCGCCAGGATGAACCACAGCAACCACCACAAACCCCTGGCGCGCCAATGATGTGGCCAGGTCATGCAACGCCAGCGGTGTACCGGTATTGCCATGAGACAGCAGCAGCAACGGGAACCGGCCCATTGCAATCGGCGCATTTTCGCCGGCCTCGACGCGATAGCCGTGCAGGGTGCTCCACTGCTCACTGGCGGTCGACGGGTAAAAAGCGATGGCCTGCACCGGCTGTGAATCCAGCGGGTCGGGGAAACTCAGCTCGTGATAGCCCGCGCTCCAGGCGTCATCGGCCTGAGCGTGAACCGCAATCAGGCTGTCGAGCAAGCAAACCAGCATCACTGCACAAAGACGTACCATCGAAAGGCCCAACCTTTGCAAATCCGGAGGCTCGCCCGGATAGTCCATTCAGCGCTTGTGTCGAGCATCGTGCTCCAGCGCGCCGCTCTCACCCAGATGAGAGTGTGTAAAACAGAAATAGTGCACAAGCCGGGCCATAAACCGCCCGCTCTTTTCAGCAATCGTGAAAAGCACCACAAAACCGCAAACACAGTGCCGCGAAGATGCAGTTTAGTCCTTGAATAGCCCGCTTACCTGTAAGGAAGCTGTCAAGGTTGAGTACGCTCAAGACTGCGTGCATTTATGCGGCGCACAAAAAAACGCCACAACCCGGCGCACGTTGCTTGCGCGGGTTGTGGCGTTTTGTTCAGACCATCACCGACTCAGGCGGCGAACAGCTCGCTCTCGATATGTTGCTGCGCGGCTGTCATGGCGTTGGCACGCGGTTCTTCACCATAGGCCAGGCCGTGCGCGCGAACAAATTGCAGGTCGGTGATACCGATGAAGGCGAACAGCGCCTTGAGCAGTTCTTCGTGGCCAGCGCCGGTTGGCTGCCCGACGTGCAGGCCACCGGAAGTTGAAACGATAATAACCTTCTTGCCGCCACACAGGCCTTCAGGGCCGGCTTCGGAATAACGGAACGTGCGGCCGGCAACCATGATCCGGTCAAACCAGGCTTTCAACTGGGACGGGATAGTGAAGTTGTACATCGGTGCACCGATCACCAGCACGTCGGCGGCAAGAAACTGCTGCAAGGTGGCTTCATTAGTGTCGACTTCCTGTTGCTGGGACGCATCTCGGGCTTCTACAGGGGTACCCGCTGCGGCAAGACTGGCAGCAGAGAAATGCCCGAGGGCTTCGCTGGCGAGGTCGCGGTAGGTTACCTGGCTGTCGGCATGCGAGCGCTGATAGGCCTGAACAACCTCATGGGTCAACTGACGCGAAGCGGAATGATCGCCGAGGATGCTGGAATCGAGGTGCAATAAATTCATAACGTAGCTCCTTTAAGAAAATCGCCACTTAGCGATGAAGTGGCGAGCATCCTATCCTTGATCGCAATAGATGATTAGTGGTCTTGAATGCGACTGTTCGTTCTATGAAGAGAACAATAAAGCGAGTCGGGACTAAGGCTTAGCTCTTTGAACGAGGTTTCGAACACATCCAGCAGCCCTCTGACCGCGGGAAGCAGCCCACGGCGCGAAGCAAACACGGCGTGCACGATGCCGCACTTTGGCCGATGCTGACTGAACAGTTCGACCAGACGCCCGTCCTGCAAGGCTTCCCGGACAATCAGTTCAGGCAGTTGCGCCACCCCAACCCCTTGCAGGGCGGCCTGCAGCATCATGTCCAGATCCGAGCTGATCAGCCTCGGCGTGTGGCGAATTTCAGCATAGTGGCCGGAAGTAGTTTCCAGCAGCCAGCGATGCTCATGGCTTGAAGACGGCGTGTCGAGGCTGGGCAGTGATGATAGCGCCTCGAGTGTCGATGTTGCGGATAGCCTGGCAGCCAGATCCGGGCGTGCGACCAGACGTTGAGCACTGTGCCCGAGCAACTTGACCACCAGCCCGTCGTCTTCCAGTGGCGGAAAGCGCACACGCAATGCGATATCGATGTTCTCCGTCAGCGGGTCGACGCGGCGGTTGGTGCTTTCGACCTGCACCTGAACCTTCGGGTGATCGGCCGCGAACCGGGCAATGGTCTCGTTGAAGCCCATCGCCGCCAGTGCTGGAGGACAGCTGATCGCCACCCTGCCCTGCGGCTCGGACTTGGAACGCAGAATAGCCTCTTCAGCAGCCTCGGCTTCGACCAGCATTGCCACGCAGTGAGCGTAGTAATCGCGCCCGCTCTCGGTCACGGCGAACGTGCGCGTCGAGCGGTGAATCAGTCGTACACCCAGGCGCTCTTCCAGCCCGGCAATACGACGGCTGAGCTTGGACTTGGGAATCCCCAGTTTGCGGCTTGCTGGCGCAAAGCCGAGGCATTCGACCACCTGAACGAAATAAAACAGATCATTGAGATCAAACACCCGGCCACCTCGCTTTCAGAGCCGCGAGTATGCAGCGCCATGGCAAGCCTCTCAATACCGGGTTTCAGATCCCGTCAGCTCACTCGGCCGTCAGGAATGCCAGCACCGGCACCGTGAATGACTCCCCGGCCTCGACACTGGACAGATGAGCCGCGTGCAATTCGATCATCTGCGAACCTTTAATGCGCTCGACCATAAAAAGCCCATCCGCGGGAGTGGTTACCGCATCTTCAGTACCACAGACGACCAATACCGGCAGCTGGATGGAGGCAATCTGCTCACGGAAATCGGCATCACGCACCGCAGCGCAGTTAGCTGCGTATCCCTGTGGCGATGTGCGGGCCAGCATACCGACAACCGTGTCGACCACAGCAGGCTCGGCGTGCGCAAATGAAGGCGTGAACCAGCGCGCAACAGAAGCATCACGCAATGCAACCATGGCTGACTGCCCGTCACGCAGAACGGTTTCGATGCGAGGGTTCCAGATATCAGGGTTGCCGATTCTGGCTGCCGTATTGCACAGCACGACCTTGCGCAGGCGCTGCGGCGCATTGATCGCCAGCCACTGACCGATCAAGCCGCCCATGGACAAACCACAGAAAAAAGCCGTGTCTATGTGCAGCGCATCCAGCAACGCCAGCACGTCGCGACCATTCTGCTCGATGCTGTAACTGCCCTCGCTGACCAGCGATTTGCCATGCCCGCGCGTGTCGTAGCGCAACACCTGAAAATGACGAATGAACGCAGGAATCTGGTTGTCCCACATATGCAGATCAGTGCCCAGCGAGTTGGACAACACCAGCACCGGCGCACCGGCCGGGCCTTCGAGTAGGTAGTTCAGTTCACCATCGGCGAGTTGCACGGCAGACATTCGAGACTCCGGAGAAGGACAAACCTGCACACTAATGAGTGTCGCAGCAGCATACAATCCGCTGATCGAATATCCGTGCGGCTATCGAACAGCTTACCGCTCGACGCCCCATTGAAGGAGCATTCCATGAACAAGACCCGTCACAAAGAAGACATCGCCCGGTTCTGCCTGGACTTGCCAGGCGCCCGAGAGGATTACAAATGGGGCGGTGTGCGCGTATTTTCCGTTGCCGAAAAAAAGATGTTCGCGGTCATGGACCTGGTCGGCCAGGACCTTTCATTCAAGGTCCATCCGGAACTGTTTCTGGGTTACGTGGATCGACCCGGCATACGGCCTGCGCCTTACCTGGCCCGCGCGCACTGGATCAGCGTGGCAGACCTGCACACACTGAGCGACGATGAAGTGCGTGATCTGCTGACCCGCTCCCACCAGCTTGTAGTCGGCAGGCTACCGAAACGACAGCAGATCGGCTTGAAACTATAAAGGCAACAGCTGTAAAAGCCGCTTGCCCAGAAACAGCCAGTCAAGCCACAGCACCTGATGCGCCAGCACGATCAGCCAGAACACGATCTGGAAAGATACCTTGCGGGTCTTGTGCCGAAACACCTGTTGCGCCAGCAATGCTCCGGGCCAGCCACCGAGCAGCTCGGTGGCATGCAGGACGTTCTCCGGCGTACGCTGACCGCCGTTTCCGGCCTGTCGCTTGTCATGCCTATAGAGCACAAACGCCAGCAGGCTCATGACTATCAAAGCCAGCGCCGGAATCAACGTGACCTGCCTGAACCCCAGCGACGCCGAGCCGTAGACCGGTAGCACACACAGCAGCAGGAACGCCGAGACCTTCAGGCGCAATTGCCGGACCGGTGCCCTGCCCCGACCGGCTGGCCGCTGCGGCTCGCGAGCCCGCGTCATGCCTTGGCCGATGCCCAGTCGATCCAGCCAAACTGCCAGGTCGCCAGAATCAGCAGGCCGAAGGCGATGCGATACCAGGCGAACACTGCATAGCTATGAGTTGCGATGAACTTGAGCAGCGCGCGAACTGCGATCATCGCGAAGATGAACGAGGTAATGAAACCGATGGCAAACACTGCGAAGTCGTCCGGGCGAAACATGTCCCGGTATTTGTAGCCCGAATACACGGCTGCACCGACCATGGTCGGCATGGCCAGAAAGAACGAAAATTCGGTCGCTGCCTTGCGTGACAAGCCGAACAGCAGGCCGCCAATGATGGTCGAGCCCGAGCGCGATGTGCCGGGGATCATCGCCAGGCACTGCACCAGCCCGACTTTCAGCGCATCGCTCCAGGTCATGTCATCGACGGTTTCGGTGCGCACAGTGTGCTCGCGGCGCTCGGCCCAGAGCATGATCACACCACCCACGACCAGCGCCGTTGCCACGGTAATGGCATTGAACAGGTAATGGTGGATGGTATCGGCGAAAATCACGCCCAGCACCACTGCCGGCATGAAGGCGATCAGCAGGTTTAGGGTGAAACGCTGCGCCTGTTGCTGTTTCGGCAACCCCACGACAACGTCGAGAATCTTGCGCCGAAACTCCCAGACCACCGCCAGAATCGCACCCAGCTGGATGATGATATTGAAGGCCATGGCGCGCTCGCCGCCAAAATCGATCAGGTCGGCGACGATGATCTGATGCCCTGTACTGGAGATCGGCAAGAACTCCGTCAACCCTTCTACAACACCCAATATCAACGCCTGAGCAGCGGTCCAAAGATCCATCATTCCCCCATGAAGCGATGCCGCAGGCTCGCTGTTTAATGTTGTCGTATAAAAAATGCTTGCCACTATGCCGTCGCCTGCCTGAACGAAGCTTGAAGAAAGTCGCGCAAATGCAAGGCGCGGAATGCTAGCAGACCTCCGCGCACAAAGCCTGCCGACGTGCAGCCTGACGCAACACAAGCTCCACGCCGCGCGCAGAAGCGCATACAATCGCCGCCCCCGACCCTCACAACCCTAACCAAGGAGCCGCCATGTCCGGGCTTGAACTCTTCGCTGCCGCCATTGGCGTTATCGCGGTCTGGCTGACAGTGAAGCAGAATCCCTGGTGCTGGCCAATCGGGCTGGTGATGGTGGTGATCTACATCTGGATATTCTTCGACGTGAAGCTGTATTCGGACATGCTGCTGCAGGTCATCTATGCAGGCTTGCAGATCTATGGCTGGCTGCAGTGGACTCGCCATGGCGACGGCCTGCCGGTCAAGGCTGTCACTGTGCTGCCGAGCCATTCAGTGCTTAAAGGGCTGGCTGTCGGCGCAGTCATCAGCCTCGCGCTGGGCGCTGGCATGGCGCATTTCACCGACGCCGCACAGCCCTGGCTTGACGCAGCACTCACGGGCTTCAGCCTGGTGGCACAAGTGTGGATGGCACACAAACGCGTTCAGTGCTGGCCGCTATGGATTGTGCTGGATGTGATTTTTGTCGGCCTGTTCATCTACAAAGAGCTGTACCTGACCGCTGCACTCTATGCGCTGTTCACCCTGCTGGCCGTGCAGGGCTGGCGCGAGTGGCGTAACGATCTGGCGCTGGCGCGATGAAAGTCCTGGTCCTGACCGGGCCTGAGTCCAGCGGCAAGAGCTGGCTGTCGGCCGAAATACAGAATCGGTTCGGCGGCTTGCTGGTCGGCGAATATGTACGTCATTTCATTGATCAACAGGGGCGCGATACCCACTACGCCGATATTCCGGCCATTGCTCGGGGCCAGCTGGACTGGGAGGATACTGCCCGCGCCAGCGAGCCGCACTTGCTGATACTCGACACACACTTGCTGAGCAATGTGCTCTGGAGCCGCACCCTGTTCGGCGACTGCCCGGCGTGGATCGAACAGCAACTGCTGAACCGCTCCTACGACCTGCACCTGCTGCTGTCGCCCGAGGGCGTGGACTGGATCAGCGACGGGCAACGCTGCCAGCCGCAGTTGCGCGAACGCCAGGCCTTCTTCGACAGCAGCCGGGAATGGCTGGACCACCATCGGCAGGCCTATAAGGTGCTGGGCGGTGACTGGCCGCAGCGCCGCGAGCAGGCGATGACGGCTGTCTCCCAGTTGCTGGGAGTTCAGCGAATCTGATGCTTGTGTAACAGCCGATAGAAGGTCGGTCGCGATATGCCCAGAACTCTGGCCGCCACACTCAGATTGTCACTGTGGCGGGTCAATACGTCGCACAATGCCTGACGTTCGGCACGCGATTTATATTCCTCCAGCGTGCCCATGCTGCCAGCACTGTCCTCTTCGCCCAGCAAGCCCAGGTTTGCCGCTTCTATCTGTCGGCCTTCGGCCAGCAGCAGCCCGCGCCGTACCCGACCGGCCAGCTCCCGCACATTACCCGGCCAGTCGTGCTTGCCCAGCGCCACCAGCGCATCCTGGCTGAAACTGCGTGCTCGCCTGCCGCTGTCCTGACTGTAAAAATGGGCGAAATGATTGGCCAGCAACGCCAGATCGCCATGACGCTCACGCAACGGCGCCACCCCGACCTGCAGCACATTGAGCTGGTAATACAGGTCTTCACGAAAGCGCTTTTTCCGCACAGCCGTTTCAAGATCCTCACGGGTCGCGGCCAGCACCCGCACATCCACTGCAATCGACTCACCGCCGCCCAGACGCTCGATTTGCCGGTCTTCCAGAAAGCGCAACAGCGACGTCTGGGTTTCCAGCGGCAGATCACCGACCTCGTCAAGCAGCAGCGTGCCGCCGTCAGCAGCTTCAAGCAGCCCGATCCTGTGCGCTTGAGCACCATCAAACGCATCATCCTCATGACCGAACAGCTCGGACTGGATCGAATGCCCGGTGAATGCACCGCAATCCACGACAACAAACGGTTTACCGCGTCGCTGAGACTGCACATGCAGGCTGCGTGCTATCAGCTCTTTGCCCGTACCTCGCTCGCCCCGAATCAATACCGGTGAATCGATAGGTGCCAGCCGGCTCAACAACTTGCGCAGCTCACGAATGGGCCGACTGTCGCCCAGCAGCTCGGGCTCGGCCTCGGAAAGCGCCAGCCCGCCTTGCGCTTCGGGGCGGCCAGCCGCGAACGCTTTGTCCAGCGTGCCATGCAACCGCGTTGCATCGAAAGGAAGGGCGTGAAAATCGAAAAACCACTGGCAAACGAAATCGCCTATTTTTTCGCGTTGCAGATCGTTGGCTGACAGCACTGCAACCCAGCGCATGTTGCTATGGGCGACAAGCTCTTGAAGCCTGGGCAATTGTTCGAAATGACCGGACGTCAGTCGAATCAGGCCCACGTCATGATCGGGACTGAAGGTAGAACCTGAGGTGCTTTCCTGCACCGTCCATCCGGCATCACTCAAAGCAGGAATCAGAGGATGACAGTCGTCACCGCCGTCGATGATTAGCAGACGTCGCGTTGGGGCCGATCCATGCATGAAGTTTCCTTGGCGCCCGACGTGGAGTTGGATTTTTAAAAGCTTTTCATAAACAGCATGTTGGCGAGCCCAACTATCACCCTAGCAACTTTTTGACGCAGCGTTGTACCGTTTGGGTCTAACGCTCATAACCCTCTGTCACTAACGCCGTCGCTGCTGAAGGATGTTTATTTGCAAGGTCACGCGGGCGACCCTTGAAAAAAATTCGCATATTTTTCGTTGAAGGGTGTGACTCATGCCCCCTTGTCGTTCATCAACACAAGTAACCAGCCGGACGGTCAGCCCGCCGCCGTGACTGAATTGATATGGGCACTTGAGGAAAAAACCATGAACGCCCCACTGCGCTTCAACGATGCACTTTTGATCGCTGGACACGCTTTTGAACCCTTCCAGTGTGTTGCCTGGGCACCACAGGATGGTAACGGCGAACTGAGCCTGACGGTGATCGACCGCACCAGCAACCGTATCGGTCGCAAGCAGATCCCGAGCAGCACCTATTCAGACAAGCGGCAACTGGCCAGCGCTCTGGAACAGGCGCGTGCAGAAATCAGCAACGAAGGCTACGACCTTGAGCCTTGGACCATGCCAGCCTGACGCAGGTTTGAGCGTTGCCCGTGCACTGCAACTGACTGTCGTGCCAATGCTTCAGCGCATTGGCACGCAGTTCCAGAACTGCCAGACCTGATAGCTCAAACCGGTTTCAGCTCATCAATGTGCTGATAATCAGCCCCCAGGCTGGACGCCAGTTCCCGCGCCCTGCCCAAGCGGATCGGGCCTTTCTCGATATCGATCAACACACTCGCGCAATTGAATGCAGGCAGAACGGGTAACTGCTTGATCCTGCCATCGGTCAGCACCAGAACCCGCTGCTGCTCGGCCGGATAGCGTTTTTGCCGCTTTGCCAGCCATTCACCGGCCTGCTGAAGCGCTGCAGACAGTGGCGTGCCGCCGCCCGCACCCAGTGCATCCAGCCATGGACTCAATGCCGAGGACGCTTTCAGGCCCTGATGTTGCCAGCGTGGCGTGTCACCGCTGGCGGTCAGCAAGGCAAGACGCGCGCGGCGTCGATACGCATCGTCGAACAATTGCGACAACAGCCCCTTGGCCTGGCTCAACGCCTGATGGCGCCGTGTAGAAGCTGAAGCATCGACAATCACCAGCAATAACTCACTGGGACGGCTGCTGCGCGGCTGGCGAATCAGGTCCTTGCGGCTTTTCGGCCGACCGCGCAACAGTGTGGGCAACCATTGCACCGGGCCATCAGCACCGGCACGCATGGCCCCTTGTCTGCCAGTGGCCAGTCGACCAGGACGGGGAACGGCATCCGCCCCCTGCGCGATACGAGGGCGGATGCCTAAGGCTTTTTTGGCCAGCTCGGCACTTCGCGGCGTGCGCCGGTAGTGACGGCCTGGGCGGGCAGCTCGCCCCAGTTGCCCTGCCCGCTTTCAGGGTCGGCCTGCCTGCTGGACGATCCGGGCGGCGGCGCTTCCGGGTTTTGTGGTGGCGGGGCTGGCTCGCGCCGTCGATGACGCAAGGCAAACTCGGCGACCGCTTCGATGTCCTGTTCTTCAATTCGACCGGCACCACGCCATGCAGCATGGGCGCGCGCGGCGCGCAGCCAGACCAGATCGGCGCGCATACCGTCGACACCTGCAGCAAAGCATCGCTCGGTGATCATTGCCAACGAGTGGTCATCCAGCTCGATACCTGCCAGCAGCTGACGCGCCTGCTCACAACGAAGCCTCAAGGCGTCCTGCTGCGCTTGCCATTGCTGGCAAAACATTACCGGATCGCTGTCGAAATCCAGACGGCGACGGATGATCTGACTGCGCTCGGCAGGCTGGGTCTGGCCACTCAATGCGACGTTCAAGCCAAAGCGATCCAACAACTGCGGGCGCAATTCGCCTTCTTCCGGGTTCATGGTGCCGATCAGTACGAAGCGCGCTGCATGGCGATGGGAAATACCATCCCGCTCGACCATATTGACGCCGCTGGCAGCAACGTCCAGCAACAGGTCGACCAGATGGTCGGCGAGCAGATTGACCTCATCGACATACAGCACACCGCCGTCGGCCTTGGCGAGTACACCCGGGGAAAATTGTGCACGACCCTCGGCCAGCGCGGCGTCCAGATCCAGCGTGCCGACCAGACGCTCCTCAGTAGCACCCAGCGGCAAGGTGACGAACTGACCACTGGCCAGCACATCGGCCAACCCCCGCGCCAGCGTCGACTTGGCCATGCCCCGAGGCCCTTCGATCAATACGCCGCCGATGCGCGGGTCAATGGCGGTCAGGCACAACGCCAGCTTCAGGTCATCGGCACCGACCACAGCGGCCAGCGGAAAATGTGGAGTTTCGGTGATGTTCGGGTCAGGCAAGGTCATCAGTTCTCTTCTATGTCCAGGAGCAGGTCTTCCAGCGCCTGCTGATACTCGCCCGGCTCCTGCCAGAGGCCGCGCTGCTGGGCTTCGAGCATGCGCTCGGTCATGTCGCGCAAGGCATCGGGATTGTGCTCGGCGAGGAAATCACGCGTGGCCGGGTCAAGCAGATAGGCGTCGGCCAGCAGCGCGTACTGGTGATCATCGATCAGCTCGGTCGTCGCATCGAAGGCGAACAGGAAATCCACCGTGGCGGCCATCTCGAACGCGCCTTTGTAGCCATGACGTCTGGCCCCGTCGATCCATTTCGGATTCGCTGCGCGCGAGCGTATCACCCGGTTCAGCTCTTCCTTCAGGGTGCGGATTTTCGGCAGGTCCGGCTGGCTGTGATCGCCATGGTAACTGGCGGTCTTCTGCCCGCTGAGGGTTTCCGAAGCCGCGAGCATGCCGCCTTGGAACTGGTAATAATCGTTTGAATCGAGCAGGTCGTGTTCGCGATTGTCCTGATTCTGCAGCACGGCCTGCACCTGAGACAGACGCTGGGCAAAGCGCTGCCGCGCAGGCGTACCTTCATCGGCCGCGCCATAGGCGTAGCCGCCCCAGTTCAGGTAAACCTCGGCAAGGTCCTCACGGCTCTGCCACAGACGGCCGTCGATCGCGCCCTGCACGCCAGCGCCATAGGCACCGGGCTTGGCGCCGAAGATCCGCCAGCCCGCCTGACGTGCCGCTTCGTCTTCGCTCAACCCTTCTGCGATAAAACCTTGTCGTTCTTCTCGCACCCTGGCCGCCAGCGGGTTCAGGTCGTCCGGCTCGTCCAGCGCGGCAACTGCCTGCACCGCAGCGTCGAACAGCTTGATAAGGTTGGCGAAGGCATCACGGAAAAAGCCGGACACCCGCAATGTCACGTCCACTCGCGGACGGTCCAGCAGGCTGACCGGCAGAATCTCGAAATCATCGACCCGCTGGCTGCCCGTCGCCCAGACCGGGCGTACGCCCATCAACGCCATCGCCTGAGCGATATCGTCACCACCGGTGCGCATGGTCGCCGTGCCCCAGACCGACAGCCCCAACTGACGCAGGTGGTCGCCATGGTCCTGAAGATGCCTTTCCAGCAACAGGCTGGCGGACTGGAAACCGATACGCCACGCCGTGGTGGTCGGCAGATTGCGGACATCTACGGTAAAGAAGTTGCGCCCCGTGGGCAGAACGTCCAGACGCCCCCGACTCGGCGCGCCGCTGGGGCCTGCAGGAACGAAGCGGCCGCTCAGAGCATCCAGCATGCCCTGCATTTCGCCGGTGCCGCAGGCGTCCAGACGCGGCGCGACCACTTCACGCAGGCTGTCGAGAATCAGTGCCAGATCATCGTCGACCGGCAGGTCATGCAGCGCTTCGCCTTGGGTCACGCGTTCGATGAGGGCAGCGGCGTAAAGCTCAAGCCGCTCACGCGCATCACCGGCAGTGCGCCACGGGTCACTGCTGACCACCAGCAACGCAGCGGGACGCGCGCCGGTCCAGGGCTCGGCCAGTTCGCAATCCAGCGGGTCAAAATCCAGACCGAACGCTTTGCTCAGCGCCCGTAACAGACTCGACTGCGCGCCGCGCCCGTCGCCGCGCGGGATGCGCAGCAGGGCCAGCAAGGTGTCGGTGCGCAGGCGGCCTCGCGGCGACTGACCGAAGATGTGCAGGCCATCGCGAATCTGCGACTCTTTCAGGTCACACAGGTAAGTGTCCAGACGCGGCAGCCACAGCGCCGCATCGGCGTCGCTGTCGAGGTTTTCGCCCAGAGCCAGCTCGCGATCTATATGGGTTTCACGGACCAGTTCAAGAATATCCCGTTGCAGCTCGCGCGCGCGGCGCGGATCCAGCAGTTGCGCCTCATAGAACTCGTCGGCGAGCAGTTCCAGATTGCGCAGCGGGCCATAGGTTTCCGCACGGGTCAGGGGCGGCATCAAGTGATCGATGATCACCGCCTGGGTGCGCCGCTTGGCCTGTGCGCCCTCGCCCGGATCATTGACGATGAATGGATAGATGTTCGGCATGGCGCCCAGTACGGCGTCCGGCCAGCAGGTTCGGGACAGGCCGACGCCCTTGCCCGGCAGCCACTCAAGGTTGCCGTGTTTGCCGACATGCACCACGGCATGAGCGCCGTACGCCTTGCGCAGCCAGAAGTAAAACGCCAGATAACCGTGGGGCGGAACCAGATCCGGGTCGTGGTACACCGCGCTGGGGTCGACCTGGTAGCCACGCGCAGGCTGAATGCCAACGAAGGTCAGGCCAAAGCGCAGCCCGGCAATCATCATTCTGCCACTGCGAAACATCGGATCGCTGTCCGGCGCGCCCCAGCGGGCATTCACGGCATCACGGTTTTCCTGCGGCAGCTCGTTGAACGCCGCCAGGTATTCCTCCAGTGCCATGCTTTGCTGGCAGGGCCGCAGGTCAATGCTGTCCAGATCATTGGTCACGCCACCCAGCAATTGCTGGATAAGCTCGGTGCCGCTGTCCGGCAACTGTGCCAGCGGATAACCCTCGGCCTGCATGGCGCGCAGGATGTTCAGCGCCGCAGCAGGCGTGTCGAGCCCCACACCATTGCCGATGCGCCCGTCGCGGGTCGGATAGTTGGCCAGGATCAACGCCACACGCTTGTCGCCGTTGGGCAGCCGCGCCAGTTCGATCCAGCGCCGCGCCAGTTGCGCGACAAAATCCATCCTGTCCGGCTGGGCGCGGTAACACACCACGTCCGACTGGCTGCGCTCGCTGCGCCAGGCCAGGTCCTTGAAACTGATCGGTCGACTGATGATCCGCCCGTCCAGCTCCGGCAAGGCAATGTGCATCGCCAGATCGCGCGCACCAAGGCCCTGTTCACTGGCCTGCCAGGCAGGTTCGTTGTCCTGCGCGCAGATCGCCTGAATGACCGGCACGTTGCGCCGAAACGGGCGCAGATGCGGCGCTTCCGGGCTCGACTGGGCAAAGCCTGTGGTGTTGAGGATCAGCTCGGTTTCAGCCTCGTCCAGCCAGTTCTCCACCTGAGTGAAACAGCCGGGTTCCTTGAGACTGGCAACGGCAATGGGCAACGGGTTAATGCCGTGTGCCTGCAAGCGAGCGCAGAACTCGTCGATAAAACCGGTATTGGCGGCCTGCAAGTGCGAGCGATAAAACAGCAGCGCCGCGACGGGCTGCCCTGCAACCCAGTCGGCTTGCCAATCGGTGAGCTGCGCACTCGCCAGTCGAGGGTGGTAAATGGCTGTGCGTGGCAACGGTTGGGGCTCGGTCCAGGAATAGTCCCGGTCCAGCCAGCGGCTGGCCATGCAACGATACATTTCCAGCGCATTCTGCAAGCCGCCCTGACGCAGAAACTGCCATAGCCGGTCGCGTTCTGCGGCAGGCACTGTGCTCAGGTCGCTCAGTTCAGGATCAGGGCGGTCATCACCGGGCACCAGAATGACCTGAACCCCGCGTGCCGCCAGCTCCATCAGCCGCTCGACGCCGTAACGCCAGTAACCAATGCCACCGTGCAGGGAAATCAGAATGACCTTTGCGTGGCGCAGCACCTCATCGACATACAAGTCGACAGAGGCGTGATTCTGTACCTGCATCGGGTTGGCCAGACGCAGGCTCGGGTAGTCGTCAGGGAGCTGCCGGGCAGCTTCGGCCAGCAGCGCCAGGCTGGAGTCTCCGCTACAGAGAATCACCAGCTCGGCCGGGGTCTGGCCCAGATCGGCAATGCTGTCGTCGGGTACGAAACCGCCGGGCTGGGTTCTCAGTAAATGCATGGGATCAGCCGACAACCGCAGCGTTGAGCTGCGCTTGCAGGGCCACGGCGTCCAGCTCCTGACCAATCAGCACCAGATGCGTGGCACGCTCTTCGTCGGCGCGCCAGGCGCGGTCGAAGTGCTTGTCGAAACGCGTACCCACACCCTGGATCAGCAGGCGCATCGGCTTGCCGGGAATGGCCGCGAAGCCCTTCACCCGCAGAATGCCGTGCTGCACGACCAGTTGATTCAGTGCGTCGAGCAACAACTTTTCATCGGCCTGAGGCAATTTCAGGGAAATCGAATCGAAAGCATCGTGATCGTGGTCATCATGATCGTCCTCATCGTGATGATCATGGTGGGTCTTGCGACCATCGATGTGCAGCTCGGACTCGGCGCCAACACCCAGCAGTACGCTGATCGGCAGACGACCGCTGCTGGCTTCAATCACCTTGACGGCTGGCGGCAGTTCTTCGGCAACTTCGGCACGCACCGCTGCCAGACCTTCGGCGTCGATCATGTCGGCCTTGTTGAGGATGACCAGATCGGCGCTGGCCAGTTGATCAGCGAACAGCTCGTGCAGAGGCGACTCATGGTCCAGATTCGGGTCGAGTTTACGCTGCGCATCGACCTGATCGGGGAACGCAGCAAACGTACCGGCCAGTACCGCAGGGCTGTCGACGACAGTGATCACCGCATCGACCGTGCAGGCGTTGCGAATTTCCGGCCACTGAAAAGCCTGAACCAGCGGCTTGGGCAATGCCAGCCCCGAGGTTTCGATCAGGATGTGGTCCAGATCGCCACGGCGAGCGACCAGCTCGCGCATGACCGGGAAGAACTCTTCCTGCACCGTGCAGCACAGGCAGCCGTTGGCCAGCTCATATACCCGGCCGTTGGCCTCTTCTTCGGTGCAACCGATGGTGCACTGCTTAAGGATTTCTCCGTCGATGCCCAGTTCACCGAATTCATTGACGATGACCGCGATGCGCCGCCCTTCGGCGTTATCGAGCATGTGCCGCAGCAGGGTGGTTTTGCCCGAGCCGAGGAAGCCGGTGACGATGGTGACGGGAAGCTTGGCCAGTGTTTTCATCAGGTGCCCTTTGGCAATGCGGCGGGCAAACAGGACGAGAACCGCGTGCCTGGCACACGGATCGGATCGCCACCGGATCACCCCGCCCGGTTGTAGTGAGAATTCGCAGGCTTTTTGGTCAGCCCGGTTCGAGGCAGGTCTCCTGGCTCACGGCGGCATGTGGCAGGCAATCAAGACCGTGCCGACACGCATTCATCGCGCCTTCCCGCCGTAGCAGTGGCTGTGCAATGAACCTCACCGTTTACAGTTGCGGGGGCAGCTGCGGCGTGTACCGCATTCCCGTCTTAGCTCCATGTGTAACGCTTTACGCATGGAGAACCTCGAACCGGCAAGGCTACGCAGTGACCGCAGACAGGTCAATCGTTCAGATTGACGATTCCCCGCCGCCCATGCTCTCCTGTACGCCTTGTTTCGGGTGCCCCTCACGGGGTGAAACGGGAAACCGGTGCGCTCACGCTGTCGAGCAAGTCCGGTGCTGCCCCCGCAACGGTAAGCGAGAGAAGGTCTTATCCACTGTGCCACGGCATGGGAAGGTGACCTTGCAGGCCTTGAACGCGCGACGTTTGAGCCCCTCGCGAGCCCGGAGACCGGCCCGACATCGTTGAATGACAAACCCGCGGTGGGCGGGCGCAGTTGAAACCTTCGGCGTCTGCCGGCAGGTTCCTTTGCGCGTGGCCCGCTTGCCAATTACCAAGAGGGATCGCCATGTCGACCATCAGCAGCAGCCACGCCGCCACTACCAGCTCCACACGCACTCAACGCCTGACAGCCGCCATCAGCGCTGCGCTGCTGGGTGCATGTCTGGTGTACTTCGCCGGTTTCTCGCACATCGCGGCCGTACACAACGCCGCACACGATACCCGTCACAGCGCTGCCTTTCCTTGCCATTAAGGACTCCACAATGTTCAAGCGAATCGCACAAACTGCCGGGTTCACGGGCCTGCTTGCGGCCCTGCTGCTGACCGTGCTGCAAAGCTTCTGGGTGGTGCCACTGATCCAGCAGGCCGAAACTTACGAAAACGCATCTGCCGAACAGGTCCATGAGCATGCTGACGGCGCGACTGCCGAACACAGTCATGCGCATGAAGAAGCTGCCTGGGAACCTGAAAACGGCTGGCAGCGCGTGCTGTCCACCACGGGCGGCAACCTGGTGGTCGCAGTAGGCTTCGCCCTGATGCTTGCCGGGCTTTACACCCTGCGTGCGCCGGGCCGAACGGTGCAAGGCGCATGGTGGGGGCTGGCCGGTTTCGCGGTTTTTGTGCTGGCACCCACGCTTGGCCTGCCACCTGAATTGCCCGGCACAGCTGCCGCCGAGCTGAGTCAGCGTCAGGCCTGGTGGATAGGCACGGCCGCATCGACTGCCGCCGGGCTGGCCTTGCTGGTATTTGGTCAGAACTGGCTGCTCAAAGTGCTGGGCGTAGCGATTCTGGTCGTTCCTCACGTGATCGGCGCACCACAGCCGCTGGTCCATCAGAGCCTGGCACCGGAGGCTCTGGAATCGCAATTCATGCTTGCCTCGCTGCTAACCAACGCGCTGTTCTGGATCGCGATGGGGCTGATCAGTGCCTGGCTGTTCCGCAGAAACGATGCAGACCTGCACCAGGCCTGATTCACCGACCGTTCAGCCCGGCTCGTCACTGGTGGCCGGGCTGGGTTGTCGGCGCGGTTGCTCTGCAGCGACGTTGCGCGAGCTGATCGAGAACAGCCTTCGCGTGATTGGCCTGGAGATCGCCAGCGTCACTGCGCTGGCATGTATCGATCTGAAAGACCAGGAACCGGGCCTGCTTGAACTGGCCGCGCAACTGGCAGTGCCGCTGGTGTTCTTCAACGCAACGCAATTGGTTGCGTGGGAGCTGCACCTCACCCATCGTTCTGCGCAGGTCTTCCAGACCACGGGCTGTCACGGGGTCGCCGAAGGTTCGGCACTGGCGCTGGCCGCGCAACTGGGAGACGGCACCGCCACCCTGCTGATCGAACGGCAGAAAAGCGCCAACGCCACATTTGCCTTGGCAATCAGCCCTGCACACAGCGGATAATCTCCCCGCGCTCATCCACTCCGGAGAATTCATTGACTGTCTATTTCATCGGTGCCGGCCCTGGCGATCCCGAGCTGATCACCGTCAAGGGGCAACGCCTGATTCGCACATGCCCAGTCATTATCTATGCAGGCTCACTAGTGCCGCTCGCCGTGCTGGAGGGGCATCAGGCCGTGCAGGTGACCAACAGCGCCGAGCTGCATCTGGAGCAGATCATTGAACTGATAAAGGCCGCGCATGCGCAGGGCCAGGACGTTGCTCGCGTGCATTCCGGCGACCCGAGCCTGTATGGCGCCATCGGCGAGCAGATCCGCCATCTGCGGGAACTGGGTATTCCATTCGAAATCATTCCCGGCGTCACCGCGACCGCTGCCTGCGCTGCGCTGCTGGGCGTCGAGCTGACCCTGCCGGATGTTTCGCAAAGCGTGATTCTGACTCGCTATGCCGACAAGACCTCAATGCCCAGCGGCGAGGAGCTGGCCAGTCTGGCCAGTCACCGGGCAACCATGGCAATTCATCTGGGGGTGAACAACCTGCAGCGGATTGTCGACGAGCTCGTTCCACATTACGGAGCCGATTGCCCGATTGCCGTGGTGCACCGCGCCAGTTGGCCGGATCAGGACTGGGCAGTTGGCACACTGGCGGACATTCACGACAAAGTGCAGGCCAAAGGCTTTCGTCGCACTGCATTGATTCTGGTCGGACGTGTGCTTGCCGACGACACGTTCAGCGAGTCCTCGCTGTACCGCGCCGGGCATGCACACCTGTTCAGACCGAACTGATATTGGCGAAGGCGGTACTCCGGGGGCAGAACACAGCTGATCTGCCCCGGTCGCTGCGAAGCATCTCCCCGTCAGGCAGCCGCCTCGTACAACTTCGGTGCAACCACTTCGCCACTTTCCAGGCTCTTGCGCAGAATATCGGCCTGCAATGCCGCCGCTTTCATGGCGCTCTCCTTGATATAGCCATAACCACGAATTCGCTCCGGCAGACGTGCCAGGTTCAAGGCGGTATGGCGATTCTGTGCTTGCAGGTGCTGAAGAATCAGTTCGATGTCACGCACGTAACCGTCAATCAGCTCCCTCTCCTGTTTGCGCTCAAGGCTATGGCCGAACGGATCGAGCGCTGTGCCACGGAGGAATTTTAATTTCGCCAGCAGGTTGAAGGCGCGCAGCATCCAGGGGCCGAAACTGCGTTTGCGCGGCAGGCCGTTGTGCGGATCGCGTTTTGCCAGCCATGACGGTGCCAAGTGGAATTCCAGTCGATAATCGCCTTCAAACTGCGCTTCCAGCTGGCGGGTGAAATCGCCGTTGCTGTACAGCCGCGCTACTTCGTACTCATCCTTATAGGCCAGCAATTTGAAGTAGTTGAACGCAACCGCCTCAGAGAGCATCGGCTGCTGACCGGGGAACACCCGTGATTCGGTATCGCGCACACGTTGCAGCAGCTCCACATACCGCTTGGCATAGGCACCGTTCTGATACGCCTTCAAGGTTTCGACATTGCTCTGAATACGCTGATCAAGGTCCATTGGCTGCTGCGGCTCGCTGACCTTCTGCTGCGGATTGACGAAGGCTTCGACCGCCGCAGGATCATGCGCGGTACGACGGCCCCAGAGAAACGCCTGCTGATTGAGATTGACCGCCACCCCGTTGAGTTCGATCGCCTTTTCGATGGCCGCCGAGGTCAGCGGAATCAGGCCCAGCTGAAACGCGTAACCGAGCATGAACAGGTTACTGGCGATGCTGTCACCCATCAGCCGGGTGGCCAGCGATGTGGCTTCGACAAAGTGGGTCTTCGCAGCGCCGACCGCCTCGATGATGGTCTGCTTCATGGCCTCGGCCGGAAACACGGCATCCGGGTTGCGCGTAAACTCGGCAGTCGGCGTTTGCTGGCTGTTGACCACCGCGTGGGAAATCTTGCTGTCGAGCTTGGCAATCGCATCCGGCCCTGCCGCTACCAGCAGGTCACACCCCAGCAACAGATGCGCCTCCCCGGCCGCGATACGCACCGCGAACAAATCCTGCTGACGCGCTGCAATACGGATGTGGCTGACCACCGGGCCGAATTTCTGTGCCAACCCGGCCTGATCGAGCACGCTGCAACCCTTGCCTTCCAGATTCGCGGCATAACCCAGCATCGCACCGACGGTGGTTACGCCTGTTCCGCCAACCCCCGGCAACAGAATATTGAACGGTCGCTCCAGCGACGGCAGTACAGGTTCGGGCAAGCGAGCGAACGCCTCGACTTGCTTGGGCAATGCTGGCTTGCGCAGCTTGCCGCCATGCACGGTGACGAAGCTTGGGCAGAAACCTTCGACGCAGCTGAAATCCTTGTTGCAGGCGCTCTGATCGATTTCGCGCTTGCGGCCCTGAGCCGTTTCCTTGGGCAGCACAGACAGGCAACCGGATTTAACCCCACAGTCGCCGCAGCCTTCACATACAGCCGGATTGATCAACGCACGCTTTTCCAGATCCGGCATGGTGCCGCGTTTGCGACGGCGGCGCTTTTCAGTCGCGCAGGTCTGATCGTAGATGATCACCGACACGCCTTTGAACTCACGCAGCTCGCGCTGCACGCTGTCCAGATCACGCCGATGATGAAAGGTAGTAATCGGCGCGAAATCCTGTCGACTCGGGTACTTGTCCGGCTCGTCGGAGACCAGCGCAATACGCTGCACGCCCTCGTTGAACACCTGGCGGCTCAGTTGATCGACGCGCAGCACGCCGTCGATTGGCTGGCCACCGGTCATGGCAACGGCATCGTTGTAAAGAATCTTGTAGGTGATATTGACCTTGGAGGCCACGGCTGCACGCAGCGCCAGATGCCCGGAATGAAAGTAAGTACCGTCGCCCAGATTCTGGAAGACGTGAGGTGTTTCGGTGAACGGTGCCTGACCGATCCAGGTCACGCCCTCGCCGCCCATCTGGGTGAAGGTATCAGTTTCCCGATCCATCCAGATGGTCATGTAATGGCAACCGATCCCGGCCAGGGCGCGACTGCCTTCAGGCACACGTGTCGACGTGTTGTGCGGGCAGCCGGAACAGAAATGCGGAGTGCGTTGGGTGTTGAACAGCGGAGCCTGAAGTGCCTGTTCCTTGTCGCTGAGAAACTGTAGACGTGCTTCGATCTGCGGGCTGCTGTAGAACGGCGCAAGACGCTTGGCGATGACTCTGGCGATCATCGCCGGGGTCAACTCGCTGAGGTTCGGCAGCAGTGAGCGGCCCTGTTCATCGAACTCACCGACCACCACCGGGCGGCGGTCCACGGGCCAGTTGTAAAGCTGCCCGGTCAGTTGATCTTCGATGACACTGCGTTTTTCCTCGACCACCAGAATTTCGTCCAGCCCTTCGGCAAAGTCGTGCACCGAGACCGGTTCCAGCGGCCAGCTCATGCCGACCTTGAGCACGCGAATCCCGACCCTGTCGCAAAGCTCCTGATCGATACCCAGCTCTTCAAGCGCCTGACGCACATCCAGATAGGACTTGCCGGTAGTAATGATGCCCAGCCTGGGCTGCGCAGAATCGATAACCACCTTGTTGAGCTGATTGGCACGCGCGAAGGCTCTGGCCGCGTAGATCTTGTAGGTGTTGAGCCGCGCTTCCTGGGCCAGCGGCGGATCCGGCCAGCGGATGTGCAAACCGCCTTCCGGCAGTGCGAAATCTTCCGGAATGCGCGTTTTGACCCGCAACGGGTCAACCTCGACCACGGCTGAAGAATCCACGTTCTCGGCAATGGTCTTCATCGCGACCCAGCAACCGCTGTAACGCGACAATTCCCAGCCGATGATGCCGTAGTCGAGAATTTCCTGAACATTGCTGGGGTTGAGTACCGGGATCATCGAAGCGATAAACGCATGTTCGCTCTGATGGGCAATGGTCGATGATTTGCAGCCGTGGTCATCGCCCGCAAGAATCAGCACACCGCCATTGGCTGCAACGCCTGCCGAGTTGCCGTGCTTGAAGACATCCCCGCAACGGTCCACGCCCGGGCCTTTGCCGTACCAGAGGGCAAACACGCCATCGTATTTGCCGTGGGGGAACAGGTTGACCTGCTGACTGCCCCAGACGGCCGTAGCCGCCAGTTCTTCGTTGATGCCCGGCTGAAAATGGATGGCGTTTTGTTGCAGGTAGTCCTTGGCGTCCCAAAGGCTTTTGTCCAGATTGCCCAACGGCGAGCCTCGGTAGCCGGAAATAAAACCGGCGGTATTCAGGCCCTGCGCTTCATCGCGTTGTTTTTGCAGCATCGGCAGGCGAGTCAGGGCCTGTGTGCCGGTCAGGTACAGATTACCGGTGGCAAGCCGGTATTTATCATCCAGACGAATATCAGCCAGAGACATGCGGATACCTCTCTTGTTCTTGTCTTGTTCTTATAGGTGTCAGGCTTTTGCGCAGGGACGGTCCAACCCGGCAGCCTTGCAACTAGACTGCCAGCAGCAAAGAGGCTTTTTCTTTCTAAATGCGTGCAAATCTGCTGATATTGAGCATGCTTTTTTCGACCAGAACAAAAAACAAGGTCAATTCATGCAGCCTAAATTGAGCCCCATCGATCGCAAGATTCTTCGTCTACTGCAACATGACGCCAGCCTGTCTGCGGCAGAAATCGCCGAACGGGTCGAGTTATCGCAATCGCCCTGCTGGCGGCGCATCCACCGGCTTCAGGAAGACGGAGTGATAGAACGCACTGTCGCCCTGCTCAGCACTCAGAAGCTCGGCCTGAGCATGACCGTGTTTGTCGAGGTCAAGCTGTCGGGCCATGGTCGGCGCTATCTGGCCGAATTCGAAGAGGCAATCATCGGCCACCCGGAGGTGCTGGAGTGCTACACCATGGCCGGGGGGATGGATTTCATGCTCAAGGTGGTTGCCCAGGACATCGCCAGCTATGAGCGCTTCCTGCGCGATCATTTGCTGCAGTTGCCGCACGTACATGAGGCCCATTCGAACATTGCCATGAGCACGGTGAAACGCACCACGGAGTTGCCGCTGGACTAGAGGGTGTCGGGTGGGAAAGAAAAAGAAAAATCCGCCGAGCAGGTGCTGGCGGATTATCTGTATCGATGAGGGCAATAAAAACATTTGACTTGCAAATGATAATGATTATTATTGCATCAGCGGGTCGCGAGATCCGCTGGATAACCTGGAAGTCTTAGGTCGGCTTCCTGATTATCTCCTCATCAGGCTAATCACGGTTTTTGACCCGGCTTTTTGCCGGGTCTTTTTTTGGTTCTTTCTTTTGGTTTCGCTGCTTCAGGCTAATGAAGTCTGGGTACTGCGCAGGTGTGTAGCAATGGCGCAGATCATAGCAAAGCAACCCTGATACGGGTCATGTTTTTGCAGCGAAAATGCCCGGATAAGGCATATAAAAAGTAAATGCTGCAACTTTTCACTTGAGAATGATTCTCGTATTCACTAGTCTACCCTTGTCACGGACGATGCCAGTCATTGCAAGGAACAATCCCATGGAAGATCAGCGAGCGATACATCATGAGTAATCAGCTCCCTTCTTTGCTGCACCTCCCCGCCCGCCTGCCTGAGCCGCAACCCGCGCCGCAGGTCATCGAACTCGGCCACCGGCTTGGCAAGCTTTCGCGCCGTACCCGGCAGATATTTCTGCTCAGTCGGCTCGACGGTCTGGCGTATGCCGACATCGCCCGTTTCATGGATGTCGATATCGCCCGGGTAGAGCGCGCGATGCTTCGCGCACTGGGCAAGGCACATCTTCAGAGCGCCGATGACAGCCGTGCCATTCAGGACCAGGCCAGCCGCTGGTATGTGCACTTGCAGAGCCCTGCTGCAACGGCCAGCGAACGCATCGAATTTCGCCACTGGCTGGACGCCGATGCTGCACACCTTTCAGCGTTCCAGAACAGCGAGCGCATGTGGCGCCAGTTGCAGGCACCCGCCTTGTTGCTCGGTGCGTCCGGCTGGCATCGGCGCAAGCGACGTGCCTATCTGGTGTGGTGCCTGCTGACGGCATTCATCTGCAGCCTGATGGTCACAGCCGAGGCTATTTCCTGACACAGGATGACCGCTGCGATGAAGTTTACGTCGCAAGGTGCCCGGTTGATCGGTGTACAGTAGCGGCCTGAAAAGGCATCTACGTAAGCAGGCACCTATCTTGACCCTCACGATCAGTTCAGATTTCGACAGTGGCAATATTCAGGTTCTCGACGCAAGCGACCCCGCGCATATAAGCCTGGCGATCCGGCCAGACACGCAAAGCGCGCATTTCCAGTGGTTTCATTTCAAGGCTGACGGCCTGAACGTCGGCCAAACCTATGGTTTCAGCCTGACCAATGCCAGCGAGTCCACCTTCAACAATGCCTGGACCGGCTACAACGCCGTAGCGTCCTACGACCAGCAGAGCTGGTTTCGGGTGCCGTCCGGTTTTGACGGCAAGGCACTGAACTTCAGCCTTGCGCCTGACCAACCGCAGGTCTGGTTTGCGTATTTCGAACCCTACAGCCGTGAGCGCCATGACCGGCTGATCGAACAGGCACAGGAAAAGGCCGGCGCACACTTGCTGGCTGTCGGCAAAAGTGTCGAGGGTCGTGATATTCAGCTGCTGCGCAGAGGTGACGGTGCCGAAGGCAAGCGCAAGATCTGGATGATTGCCCAGCAGCATCCCGGCGAGCACATGGCTGAATGGTTCATGGAAGGCGTGATCGAACGCCTTCAGCAAAAAGACGACGCAGTGCTGCAACAATTACTCGCCAACGCGGACCTGTATCTGGTGCCTAACGTCAACCCGGACGGCGCCTTTCATGGCCACTTGCGTACCAATGCCAACGGCAAGGATCTCAACCGCGCGTGGCAGGACAGCACTGAAGAACAAAGCCCGGAAGTCTTCTTCATCAAGCAGCAGATGGAAAAATACGGCGTGGACATGTTCCTCGACGTGCACGGTGACGAGGAAATCCCTTACGTATTCACCGCCGCGTGTGAGGGCAACCCGGGGTACACCGCGTATCAACGCCAGCTTGAAGAGCGCTTTCGCAGCCGTCTGTGCGAGGTTAGCGACAGCTTCCAGACGGTCTACGGCTACCCGCGCAGCGCGCCCGGCCAGGCCAATATGAACCTGGCAGCAAATGCCGTGGGCGAACGCTATAAATGCCTGGCGCTGACGCTGGAGATGCCGTTCAAGGACCACGATAACGCGCCGGACCCGGTAACAGGCTGGTCAGGCAAACGCTCCGCGCAACTGGCCGGGGATGTATTGACCGTGCTGGCCGAGATGGTTAACGACCTGCGCTGAAGGCTCCCGCCTGTCGGCAAGCCGAAATGCCCACTTAAACGTGGGCATTTTTGTTTTTGCTGGCTGTACGGCGCACGATCAAACTCGCCAATGCGATTAATGCCAGCGTGATCACCACTGCTCCGTAGACATTGCTCGTCATCACCAGCCCTGCCGAGTGGGCAAAGAACCCGGCAACCAGTGCCGGTATGCAGAAGGCCAGGTAGCTGAGTACCAGAAAGGCTGACATCAGCCCTCCCCGCTCATGGGCATGCGCGGTTGGCATGAGCATGCGCAGTGCACCGAGAAAACTTGATCCGAAACCGATGCCCGCCACTACGGCACCGACGAAGAACAGCCACAACATGCCCAGGTTGACCGCCAGCAGAATGACCGCCACACCGAGCGGCAAAAAGCTTGCGCCTATCCACAATCCCAGCACCGGCTCGCGCTGACGCAAGCTCAGAATCGCCAGTGCGCCACTGAGCGTCAGCGCCGCAACCGCCAGGCCACCGTTGAGTGGCGAGTTCAAGCCAGTCGCCGCTGCCAGCAAGGATGGGCTCAGCGACAGAAAAAAACCGCCCAGTGCCCAGGCTGCTATATCCACCGGCAGTACCAGCCATAACATACGCCGCGACTGCTGCGGAACGTGCAGCGATGGCTTGAGGGATTGCCAGACGCCTGGCTGGCGGCTGACGGTTTCTTCCACTCGGCCAAGGTAAATCGCTTGCGCCACAAAGGCGGCCAACAGGAAGCAGTAACCCAGCACCAGTGGTAACGGCGCGAACTGCACCAGCAGTCCCGTGCCCAGTGCACCCACCGCCATGCCGAGCATGGGCGAGATGCTGTTGATCAGCGGCCCTTTGACTGAATCGCTGTCCAGCAAGGCAGCCCCCAATGCACTGGCAGCAAGTCCTGTAGCAAACCCCTGCAACAGACGCGCGGCCATCAGCCAGCTAATATCGCTGGCAAAAATGAACAGCAACATCGAAACGATTTGCAGCAGCAAGGCACCGAAAATCACCGGACGCCGCCCCAGGTAATCAGACAACGAGCCACCGATCAGCAAGGCGGCCAGCAGGCTGAATGCATACACTGCAAAAATCAGGGTGAGCACGCCGGACGAGAAGCCCCACGCCTCCTGATACAGATGATAAAGCGGCGTGGGTGTGCTGGACGCGGCAAAGAAGCACAGTGTGGTGAAGGCCAGAAACCCGAGATGGCTTCGCGCCCGGCCATCAGACTTGAGGTCTGATAGCGTCGAACCTTGTGAAGGAAGGGACATGAATACGCTCTCCGCCAATGCAACCTGTTAAAGCCATAAATTAGCTTTTGCGGAGTGTGCGACGCAGGAGCGCTTAAAGCAAATACTTTGTGTTAAGGTCCGCCGTATGGCTATCAAAGAAGCAGTACGCACCGGAGGCCGCAGCGCCCGCGTGCAGGAATCCATTCACCGCGCGGTCCGCGACTTGTTGCTGGAGCATGATCGTTCGGCGCTCAGCGTGCCAATGATCGCGCTCCGGGCGGGCGTTACGCCGTCGACCATTTATCGCCGCTGGGGTGACTTGACCACCTTGCTGGCAGACGCCGCCATTGAGCATCTGCGCCCTGATGCGCCAATAGATCAAGGCAGTCTGCACCAGGACCTGCTGACCTGGAGCGAAATGTATCTCGACGAAATGTCTTCGACTCCAGGTCGCGCCCTGATGCGCGATGTGGTCGCCAGCACCTCTGGCTGTGTCGGCAGGTGCGCGGCAATGGTCCGTGAGCAATTGCAGGTGATGATTGATCGTGCGACTGCTCGCGGCGAAGCCTCGCCGACCGCCGACGACCTGATTGATGCCATCGTTGCGCCGATGATCTATCGGATTCTGTATTCCGAATCGGCCCCCACGCCCGAACGCGTGCGTCAATGGGTCGAGCGCTGCCTGAGTTGAGGCAACACTTGCTGCAGTCAGTGGCTGAAACTCCCGTTATGATGCGCGCCTTGTCCGATATCAATGACCGAGCCTATTCATGCACACCCTCGCAGATCTACGCGCCGGCAAGCTGGCAGGTATCAAACGGCTTGACCTTTCCTGCGGCCTGAGCGAATTCCCGGTCGAGGTATTCGACCTGGCGGACACCCTGGAAGTATTGAACCTCAGCGGCAACTCGTTGACTTCGCTGCCTGACGACCTGTGCCGCCTTACCCGGCTGCGCGTGCTGTTCGCGTCAGACAACGCGTTCACGCACCTGCCGGAAAGCATCGGCCAATGCCAGCAGCTGCAGATTGTCGGCCTCAAGGCCAACCGCATTGAACAGGTCAGCGCCGCAGCACTGCCACCGCGCCTGCGCTGGCTGATACTGACCGATAACTGTATCGAGTACCTGCCTGATGAACTGGGCCGTCGCCCGGACCTGCAAAAGCTTATGCTCGCTGGCAATCGGTTACGTGCATTGCCCACGACCCTCGCTGATTGCCACAAACTGGAGCTGATCCGCATTGCGGCCAATCGCCTGACCGAGCTGCCGGACTGGCTGCTGAGCCTGCCTGCCCTGGCATGGCTCGCCTATGCCGACAATACACTGTGCGCCGAGCACCGGGCCGAGCCGATCCGTCAGATCCCGTGGCATCAGTTGAGCATCGGTCAGCGCTTGGGCGAAGGCGCTTCCGGGATCATTCAGCAGGCGCTCTGGCAGCACGCAAACAGTGAGCGAATGACGGCGGTCAAGCTGTACAAAGGCAGTGTCACCAGCGATGGCTCACCGCTCAATGAAATGGCCGCCTGCATCGCCGCTGGCCGTCACGCCAACCTGATCGAGGTGCTCGGGCAAATCAGCGGGCATCCCGATCAACAGCGTGGCCTGGTCATGGAACTGATAGCGCCCGACTTCGGCAATCTTGCCGGGCCGCCGACCCTGGAGTCCTGCACCCGCGATGTCTATGCCCGCGAAACACGCTTTTCGCTGCCGGTGCTGTTACGTATCGCCGAAGGCATCGCGTCGGTCACTGCGCACCTGCATGCCAACGGCATCACGCATGGCGATCTTTATGGCCACAACATTCTTGTGCAGGAAGATGGCAACTGCCTGCTGAGCGACTTCGGCGCGGCGTCGTTTCACCCGTCAGCGGTACAGGGAAAGGCGCTGGAGCGCATCGAAACACGGGCATTCGGTATCTTGCTGGGAGAATTGCTGGAGCGTTGCGATGCAGATGAGCAGAACCAGAACGTCATCGAGGGGCTAAGGGCGCTTCAGGCGAGTTGCGTACAGACTGATTGCCAGCGACGACCGTCACTGGCGGAGATTCTTCTACAGATAAAAGCATGGAGCGCGTAAAGCGCTCCATTACACAGTGATCAGCCTGCAAGACCCACGTACACGTTCTGCACGTCGTCGTGATTGTCGATGGCTTCGAGAAACGCTTCGACTTCGGCCATCTGCTCCTCGGTCAGACCATCCACGGTGCTTTTCGGGCGATAACCCAATTGCGCCGACTGCACGGTGAAACCAAATTCAGGGAGCGCCTTGCAAACCGCATCCATGTCTGTGGATTCGGTCAGGAACAGCGTAGCGCCCTCCTCAGCCGACTCGAAATCCTGGGCACCGGCTTCGATTGCCGCCAGCTCCGGGTCGGCATCCGCTGCTGCAGGGACAGCCTCGATCATGCCCTGATACAAAAAGTCCCACGAAACCGAGCCCGCAGCACCCAACTGGCCCTTGCGGAACAGCACACGAATTTCCGAGACCGTACGATTGATGTTGTCGGTCAGGCACTCGACGATCACCGGTACGCGATGCGGCGCAAAGCCTTCGTAGGTCAGACGCTCGAAGTTGACGCTCTCGCCCAACAGGCCTGCGCCTTTCTTGATGGCACGCTCCAGGGTTTCGCGCGGCATCGAGGCCTTTTTGGCCTGTTCCACTACCAGCCGCAGACGCGAGTTCATGTCCGGGTCTGCGCCAGCGCGTGCGGCGATCATGATCTCCTTGGACAGCTTGCCAAACGTGCGTCCCTTGGCATTGGCTGCCGCTTCTTTATGCTTGACCTTCCACTGTGCGCCCATGTCTGCTCTCTTGATTCGCTAGGCACCTCGCCGCCTGCGTCTGCACGACTGACAGAACGCGGCGCTGGCAAGGCGCTGAAAAAGGGTCACCGGCAAATATCCTGTCCGGCGCGGCGCATTTTATACGCGATCACGGCAGATGAAACCCCCGCCGCGCACATTGCTCGAACGAACTCGCCAAGATGGCTGCCAATCGGGCCGACGGCAATCATCCGCTTTCCATCACTGCTTGTAGTCTTTTTCCGAAAAACCTTGCAGCAATGCTTTTAGGCCAAGGTATTCCGTAACCTGCGCACCCTGATTTTGAAGGTAGAGAGCCCCGCAGATGCGCAAGGACCTGCAAATGCCAATCATACTGGCGATTACCGACTGCCAGACGGATCTGCATGTCATCAGCTTCACCGGCCGTGATGCTCTCAATGAAGCGTATCGCTTCGATATCTGGCTGATCGGCGACCCTCTTCTGGATGTGCGCAGCCTGCTGCACCGAGAAGCGTTTTTGAGATTCGGTGAGCGTCGCAGCGGCGTGCATGGCCAGATCTGCCATGCGGCCCGAATCCACAGCGGGGTTCGTGTGAGCCTTTATCACCTGATCCTGATGCCCAGCCTTGGCAAGCTTGCCGCCCATCGGCGCCGACGCATCTATCAGGATATTGCGCCTCCTAAGCTGATCGCTCAGTTGCTTGAAATACACGGCATTGGAGCAAACGCTTACCGGTTCGAGCACATGAACGGTCTTTACCCGGCAAGACCGCTGCATATCCAGTACGACGAAAGCGATCTGCACCTGCTGCAACGCCTGTGCGAGGAAGAAGGCATTCATTTCCGTTTCGCACATCGTCAGAGCGGCCATCGACTGGTGTTCTCGGATGACTCTGCAAGCTTTCCGGCGCAGCCAGTACCCTTTCGCTTCAAACGTCAGGAACAGTCAGGCACATCGACCGGGACGCTCTTGCACATGGCAGAAGTACTGACGCTTCCAAGCGCTTCGCGACAACTAGTCCGAGACCTGAAACAGACGCAGCCCCGCTCGTCAAAGCACGGCGAGAACGCCAGAACACCCGCAGCCAATCATGCATTTCAACCGCCAGACGTTCGTGGCGCAATCAACCGGGAAGAGGCGCTGAGTCGCCAGCGCGGTATGCGCGAGCTGGAACGCCTGCGCTGCGAACGGCGCGAGGTCAGCGGGCACAGCAATCGCCCTGGCTTGCGCAGTGGCGAAGTCATTCAGGTGCTTGATCACCCGGAGCCATTGCTTAATGATCAATGGCTGCTGACCGAAGTGCTTCACGCAGGTCGGCAATTACAGGTGCTGAGAGGGGCCGCCGCCAAAGATGCCCTGGTAATCCTGCGCATACTCGCCGACGAGCAGCGCTCGTCACCTGCGGCCGCACAGCTGTCAGGCAATGGCTATGGCAACCGTTTCAAGGCCATCCCCTGGGCGATGCCGTTTCGCCCCTCAGTCAGACATCCTCGGCCGGCCGCCACGGGCGATCATATAGCCACGCTGCAAGACAACGCCACGTACGCAGAACAGCCCGGTTATCGACCGGTTCGTTTCGACTGGCAAGCACAACACCACGCAGACCGACCCAGCCAGCGCTGGCCGATGGCGCTGGTCGCCTGCCGCGAGATTCATCACTTGCTACCTGGCTCACGCGTACTGGTCCGTTACCTGGACAATAATCCCGAGCGCCCGGTCATCTGCGCAGCCCTGTCACCAGCTGAACACGCGTCGCAAGACAGTCTGTGGCACGGCGACCTGTCTGCAGAACCAGCCGATTGCATTCGTCTTGCGAGCGGCGAGCACCTGCGCATTACAACAGACAGCGAGTTGATTGTTCGCGGGCAGACGGCAGAGCTGCACATTGATGCACAGCACATCCTGATTCTGGGTCGCGTAGATCAGCAGTCCTTGAAATCCGGCTGGCGCTTGTCGATAAACGCGTTCATGCCCTCCTTCTGATCGTGACTGGCGAAGGCTGCGTGAAACACCCGGCGCTCGAACCGGATGCCTTCGGCCAGACTGACCTCGAACGCGCGGTTGACGCTCTCCTTGACCATCATCGCCACCGGCAGGGACTTGCCGGCGATCACCGCCGCTACCGCGAGGGCTTCAGGCAGCAACTGCTCAAGCGGCAAAACCCGCGCAACCAGCCCGGCACGTTCGGCTTCGTGAGCATCGATCAGGCGACCAGTCAGGCACATTTCCATGGCTTTGGCCTTGCCGACAGCGCGGGTCAGACGCTGCGTCCCGCCCATGCCCGGCAACACACCGAGATTGATCTCCGGCTGCCCGAACCTGGCGTTTTCAGCCGCCAGAATAAAATCGCACATCAACGCCAGCTCACAACCGCCACCCAACGCAAAACCGGCCACTGCCGCCACGATGGGTTTGCGCCGCGCGGCCACCCGATCACTTTCGCGAAACAGGTCGTCGAGGTAGATTTGTGGGTAGGACAAGTCGACCATTTCCTTGATATCTGCACCGGCCGCAAAGGCTTTTTCCGAACCGGTCAGCACGATGCAGCCGATGGCACTGTCTGCTTCGAACTGGTCGAGTGCGTGGTTCAACTCGTCAATCAATTGAGCATTCAATGCATTAAGTGCCTTGGGACGGTTCAGCGTAATCACGCCAACCTTACCTATAATCTCACTTAGAATTGTCTCGTAAAACATTGATAACTATCCTTTTAAATTAATAACCACGCACAGGCATAAAATCTAGAATCTACATTCGCAAAAAACCGTAAGCCTTTGAATAAATTATCTAATCCATGATTTCAATGGCAACGGCGGTGGCCTCTCCGCCACCGATGCAAATCGCCGCCACCCCGCGCTTGAGCTGCCTGCGCTGCAAAGCCGCCAACAGCGTCACAATGATCCGCGCGCCCGAAGCGCCTATCGGATGACCCAGCGCGCACGCCCCACCGTTGACATTGACCTTCTCGTGCGCAAGGCCCAGTTCACTCATCGCTACCAGCGGCACGACTGCAAACGCTTCGTTGATCTCGAACAGATCGACGTCATCCAGCGCCCAGCCTGTCTTGCTCAGCAGACGCTGAATGGCGCCTATCGGTGCGGTTGGAAACAGGCCCGGCTGATCAGCAAATGCCGCATGTGCGTAAAACACCGCCAAGGGCCGCAACCCTCGCCGCTGCGCCTCGGACTGACGCATCAACAGCAGTGCTGCGGCGCCATCGGAGATTGAGCTGGAGTTGGCTGCCGTAACCGTGCCGCCCTCGCGAAAGGCGGGTTTGAGCGTCGGGATCTTGTCCGGACGCGCCTTGGGCGGTTGTTCATCGTGAATGATCTGCCTGGACTCTTTACCCACGGTGACCTGCACCGGCACGATTTCTGCGTCGAAATGACCGTCGGCGATGGCCTCCTGCGCGCGGGCCAGTGACGCCAGAGCGAACGCATCCTGCGCCTCGCGACTGAAACCGTTCGACCCGGCGCAGTCTTCGGCGAAGGTACCCATCAGCCGACCCGGCTCATAGGCATCCTCAAGGCCATCCAGAAACATATGGTCCAGCACCTTGCCGTGCCCCATGCGGTAGCCATTGCGAGCGCGATCCAGCAGGTAAGGTGCATTGGACATGCTCTCCATCCCACCAGCCACTACCACCGCCGTGCTGTC
Source organism: Pseudomonas syringae group sp. 26L6 (assembly GCF_032587815.1). NCBI lineage: Bacteria > Pseudomonadati > Pseudomonadota > Gammaproteobacteria > Pseudomonadales > Pseudomonadaceae > Pseudomonas > Pseudomonas syringae group sp. 26L6. Next base: position 570,917 of record NZ_JAWHPJ010000018.1, on the reverse strand, counting down.
TGCCATCAACAGGTCATGGGCCATGATTGCGGTCTGCATACCGGAACCGCACATCTTGTTGACCGTGCTGCACAGCGTCGCATTGCCTAGCCCGGCCCCGAGCGCAGCTTGTCGAGCGGGCGCTTGACCGAGGCCCGCCGGCAGCACACAACCAAATAGCACATGCTGCACGTCTGCACTTTCAATGCCTGCCCGCTCAACGGCCGCGCGGATGGCGATCGAACCCAGTTCTGTGGCACTCAGGCTCTGCAGATCACCCTGAAAACCGCCCATGGGCGTGCGCGCAGCGCCGACAATGACCACAGGGTCTTGATGAAGGGGTGTCCTTTCGATGGACATGATTATCTCCAGTCTTGTTTTTATAGGATCGGTCGAATCATCAACCTGCTGCCTTGCGGACGCAATGGTTGAAACAGGCAGATTAGCGGGTATCCCGGCATTGCGCCCGACAGGACGAATCTCTCATGGCAGACGAGGTCTGAAGATGACTGAACCCGACGCTGGAGCACACGAATGTCGCTACGCCCGATCCGCGCCCTGCTCTCAGGCCTGCTTATCCTTGGTTTGAGCGCGTGTGCACTCATCCCCCATCGAGACCCGCTGACGATCAACGTCGTCGGTATCGAACCCGTTCCCGGGCAGGGACTTGAACTGCGCATGGCGATCACATTGCGGGTGCAGAACCCGAACGAAACCGAGATCAACTACACCGGCGTGGCGCTGGATCTGGACGTGAACGGTAAGCTGCTCGCCTCTGGTGTGAGCAACCAGAAAGGCACCGTAGGACGCTTCTCCGAGGCGGTGCTGGTGGTGCCGGTCAGCGTGTCGGCGTTCGCCGCCTTGCGCCAGGCACTGGGGCTTAGTCAGAGCCAGCGTTTGGACAATCTGCCCTATACACTTCGCGGCAAGCTGGCTGGCGGCTTGTTCGGTACGATGCGCTTCAGTGACAGCGGCACGCTGGATTTGCGCCAGGCAGAGGGAGATCCTTGGTAACCAGTCATTACGGGTAGTAATGCCTGTCAGGGTTTGGCAACGTAAACGGGGCGATACAGGTGGCATGCTTTCTGCTGGCTGACTGCTGAGCATGCTCAATGCCTCCCCCCCTCAAGGAAGATTTGCCAATGACCCCGCAGAACCCGTCAGCACGTTTTTTCCCGACCTTTCTGGCTCTTGTGACGCTGATGCTCAGCCTGTGCATGGCACCGACATGGGCTGCAGAAAAAAGCGCCAAGCGCGGCATTGCCTACGACATCGCCCTGCCCGCCGACCTGAGTGCGTTATCTTCGGGCGTGAGCTGGTGGTACAACTGGAGCCCCAAGCCCCACGACCGCCTGGCGTCCTACGACTACGCTTCAATGTACGGTGTGGATTTCATCCCGATGGTATGGAACGGCAACGTTGACGACGGTCAATTGAAGCAATACCTGCTGACCCATCCCGCCATCCGCTATTTGCTGGTGATCAATGAGCCGAATCTGCTCGACCAGGCCAACATGACGCCCGAAGCGGCGGCCAGCTTCTGGCCGAGGCTGGAACAGATCGCTGCCCAGACCGGCGTAAAACTGGTGGGGCCAGCGATGAACTGGGGAACCATGCCGGGCTACGGCGACCCGGTGGTATGGCTTGATGCCTTCTACACAGCCTATCGATCGATGAATCAAAATCGCGACCCGCGCATCGATTACCTGGCTTTTCACTGGTACGACTATGGTTTGCCAGGAATGCTCGATCGGCTGTCGAAGTACGGAAAACCCTTCTGGGTCACCGAGTTCGCCAATTGGCACGCCCTGGATGACGGTGCGCAGATTGATACGGTCGAAAAGCAGAAGCAGCAGATGGCCGAGATGGTCGCCACGCTTGAGCAGCGCACGGACGTGTTCAGGTACGCCTGGTTCACTGGCCGGATGAACCCGGACCCGCACTTTTCCAGCCTGTTGAACAATGAGGGTAAGCTGACCGAACTGGGCCAATACTACCTCTCGTTGCCGTATAACGAGTGACACTGCGTTGAGTGACCACAGGGTCTTCACAGCTGGCGAGCGAGGCTGCGCCAATCTCGGTCAGGCCACTGATGATGTGCTGGGTATAAGGAAATGACTGATCGGGCTCCAGGACTCTTGCGGAGACCAGAAGCCCCTCCCTGACCAGCGTGTCGACCGCTGCCACACAAACGTGGATGGCCGGGGCACGGGCGTGCGCGCGCACCAGCTCCCGGTAGATCTGACCAAACGTAAGCTTTTGGGGTTTGCTCAAGCACAATCGCTTGACGATGCTCAAGATCGCGAGGTCAACGCGTGGACATTCGTAACTCACCGCATTTGCCTTTAACTTAATGACGCCTGACGCGCAAAACAGTGGACACCCGAACCGTTCTTCCCGACCTGCACAACACACGCTCAACCTTAAATAAAGCCGTTCACAAAGCGTCAATTTTTGCGCACTTTTTAGAACACTCTATTTATTGAAGCGCATTCAAAAACAATCATTGAGCCCATCAATATTTTATAGAACCGCCCTGAATAGACTATTAGTCGCTTGTATTGAACGCACGTAAAATCGTCAGAATGCAAAGCTTACCAGATCACTAAACCTAACGACAATTAGGTTTACTAAAAAGCAATTTAAACCTAAAATTACAAATTTTTTAACAATTAAAACCAATTTAATAGCAAAAATAGCTATTTAAACCTGTAAAAATCATCACCCCAGTTGTTTTCGTCAAGAAAAACCTGATGGAGGCCAACTGACATCATTTAATAAAAACAGGGTTAGTAATACTTTATCTACCGGTGAACTTTTTACTGTCGCGTTGGACTTACTGTTCAGCCAAGCGATGTGTCATTGCGGCAGCCGTCTGTTTTTCTCCTGCAAACCATTAATCGAGATGCAATCGATGACTAGAACCATGCTGTCTGTTTTCAGTGCAGTACTTTTGTGCGCGCACAGTGTCTGCGCACTGTCAGCGGACTCAACTTCCAGCACAAATACCGCTGTGTCCGATCAACAGATCCGGACGCAGGTGGAAGCCAAGCGCGACCAGTTATCAGGCGCTGACAAGATCAACCCGGCTCAACAACAGAGTTCGTCGTCCCTGCTCGAAGCGCCAGTGGACACCGACGACGCCCCTGCCCAGGCACAACGACCATGAACAACCTCAATCAACCGATCACATCGACCGGAAGGACACTTGCCTTGTCAGCCTTCAAACAGACGCTGAGCCTGAGCCTGCTGACGTTCAGCGTCATGCAGGCCAACCTTGCGCTCGCCGCCGTGACCCCGGCGACCGGTAACGCAGTCGAAGCGCGCGTCAGCTCGATTCTCGACAACATGAACCAGTCGGAAAAGATCAACTTCACTCGCGTCGACGACGGCCACATGATCCCTTCCCTGCTCAAGTGGGGCATCAAGGGCACCGTAGCGTATGACTCGTCCATGGGCGTGCACGTCAACAATGCCACGTTCGGTGCTCAGTACCCTTCGCAGTCGGCGCTGGCAGCGACCTGGAGCATCAACCGGGCCAAGGAATTCGGCCTGGCCATCGCTTATGAGACACGGATTTCCGGCGGTCAGCAGATGCTGTCGCCAGGCGTCAACCTGTACCGCACGCCCTACAACGGCCGTTCGGCAGAATATGTCAGCGGTGAGGACCCGTTCCTCGGCGCGGTACTGGCACCGGCCATTGTCAACGGCATTCAGGCCCAGGGTATCCAGGCCAGCGGCAAGCACTACCTGGCCAACGAGCAGGAAGCCAATCGTCAGGCAGTCGACATCAAGGTCGATGAGCGCACCCTGCGTGAACTGTACCTGCCGGGCTTCGAGTCGATGGTGAAGAACGCCAATGTCGCCTCGATCATGTGCGGTTTCAACAAGGTCAACGGCGACTATGCCTGTGAAAACCATCACCTGATCACTGAAGTGCTCAAGGGCGAATGGGGCTATCAGGGCATGGTCATCAGTGATTTCAACGCCATTCACGATGCCTTCAAGGGCGCATGGGCCGGTACGGACATCGACATGCCCTCCGGCCTGCAGTTTACCGAAGCCAAACTGCTGCCTTACCTGTGGAGCGGGCAACTGACCCAGAACGTGATCGACGACAAGGTCAAACGTAACCTGCGCGCCATCGTCAGCTACGACCTCCAGGAAAACCTCAACACCGCCAAGACCCTGGAGCATCCCGAGTACGGCATGCGCGCTGCACTGAATACCGCGCGCGAATCCATCGTATTACTGCGCAACGAAAACACCGCTGCGGGCAAACCGTTGCTGCCGCTGGCGCGCTCGGCGAAAATCGCTGTGATTGGCAACTGGGCCCACGATGTCCCTGCATCTCCTTTTGGCACTGCGAACTCGCCGCCCAACAGCTATGTAACCGAGCTGAGCGGCCTGCAGCAACTGGCGTCCAGCAGCTCCGATGTCACCTACCTTTCGGAAATGAGCCTGAATCCGGCCAGTTCGGTGTGGTATCAGCCAGCAACCGGCGACAACGGAATCAGCAACGCCGGGGTAAAAGCCGAGTACTTCTCCAACACCACCTTTTCCGGCGACCCGGTGCTGACGCGCGTGGAACCAGGCTTGAACCTGAACTGGACCACCGGCAGCAACGTCACCAACGCAGGCAGTACTGCGGTGTCTGGCTTCAGCCCGTCACCCGGGGCATTCTCGGCGCGGTTTACCACCACCATCAAACCAACCGTCTCGGGCGCTCAGGTGTTCAAGGTGCGAGCAGACGGCCCTTACAAACTGTGGGTCAACGATGAACTCGTTCTGCAGAGCGATGGCGTGCCTTACTCCGGTGACGTCGTGAACGCGCTGACAACGTCGGGGAAAACCGCAGTATTGTCGGCTGGCAAGACCTACAGCGTGAAGCTGGAATACCAGCGTGTACAAGGCAACTTTATCCCTGTGCTGGGTAGCCTGACGGGCGTGCAGATGAGCTGGGCGTCGTTGCGTCCGCCAAAAGACCTGTCGAAATACGATGCAGTCGTGGTTGCTACAGGGAACACGTCCGAGAACGAAGGCGAAGGCTCTGACCACGGTTTCGATCTGCCCGATCAACAGGCTGAGCTGATCAGCTTCGTTGCCAAGGCCAACCCCAACACCATCGTCGTCATGCACGGCGGCGGCGTGGCCAACATGCAGCCTTGGGCAAACAAGGTGGGCGCTACGCTGCAAGCCTGGTTCCCGGGCCAGCAAGGCGGTCAGGCGCTGGCCGAGATCCTCTATGGCAAGGTCAACCCGTCGGGCAAGCTGCCGGTCACGATCGACAAGAAAATCGAGGATAACCCAAGCTATGCTTCCTATCCGGACCCGGCGGCCTATCGCGGCAACAACCCGCTGACCGAAATGACCTACAGCGAAGGCCTGTACATGGGTTATCGCGGCTATGACAAGAAACACGCCAAGCCGCTTTACCCGTTCGGTTATGGCCTGTCCTACACCACGTTCAGCTACAGTGACCTGAAACTGTCGACCAACGTGCTGACGCCAGGCTCGACAATCGACGTTAAATTCACCGTGACCAACACCGGTGACAAGGCAGGCTTCGAAGTGGCACAGCTGTATGTGCAGCCGGTCAAACCTGCGGTGGACCGTCCGGAGAAAGAGCTCAAGGGCTTCACCAAGGTGTACCTGCAGCCCGGCGAGAGCAAGACTGTCAGCGTACCGATAGACTCCCGCTCCCTGGCCTACTACGTCGACAAGACGGCAAGCTGGGACGTGGACGCCGGGAAGTTCAAGATTCTTGTGGGGGCAGACTCGGAGAACCTGACCCTCAACAGAACGCTGATCACCCTGTACCCGGAAAAACTGACCACTCGTGACAGCAACCCGCTGCCACTGCCACTGCGCAAGGCAGTACAGGTCAGCGCGGCACAGACTTACTGATGCACCCCGTCAAGGCTCAGGGATGAGCCTTGATGTCCCTGCCCAGACGCTGCACGTAGATATCGAAAACCGCCATGACATCGACGTCTTGCGGGCTTCTCAGCCACTGAATCTGCAAACCGTCCATGACCGAGAAGATTTCCTGGGCCAGGGCTTTGACATTGATGTCGGCACGCACCTCCCCCGCCTCTATCAACGCGTGCAAATGGCCGCGTGCATGCTCATGGGTCAGCTGGAATCGCTCGCGGTGCCATGTCCACGCAGGGTGCGACTTCGACAGGCTCTCGGTATTCATCAGCAGTGCCGCCTGACACTCGTCAGCATTCTCGATACTGAAGCTCATGCTCAGTTTCAGAAATTTCAGAAACCCTTCAAGCGTCGGTTCGGTCACCAGATCCTGGAAGCGTGACGTAACCCGCTGATCCCTGCGCTCCAGCAACGCAGCGAGCAAGGCTTCCTTGTTGGGGAAATGGTGCAGCAAGCCGACGGTGGTGATGCCGGCAAGCAATGCAACCTCGCGCATTGATGCACTCGAATAACCGTCCCTGGCGAAAACAACCGTGGCGGCATCCAGCAAAGCCTTTCTGCGCATGTCGCCCTTGGGCGCACGACGGCGCTTGGGAGCAGCTGTTTCTTCGGATTCATTCCCTGATTCTTCGATAACCATAAAAACCTGATAACGCCTTGATTCAATGTACCCCGATGCTGGAAACCGGGGTCCTGCTGGTGAAAAACCGCTTCGCTGTCAGTGAAGCCGTGGTGATGGAGATCAGCGCAATGATCGCATTACCGGTAAACATGCCAGGCAACGCACCGCTGCTGCCAAACCAGTGAATGCCGGCGAACACGAAGGGCACGGTACCCGCTGTTGCCCTGAGCCAGGCAAACACCGCTACCCACCATGATTTGTTCATGGTCATGAATACGGCGATGGCGACGAAATCCAGACCAATCAAAACCCAGAGACCGCCGCCCCACAAGCAAAAGGCCATGAACACAGCGCGGGCCTCGGCTCCCAGCTGGTAGAGATCGGCAATCATGCCGCCACACAGCACCAGCATCAACCAGACTGCCAGCCCGTAACAGACCACCAGCCGTCGAGTAAAGATGACCGCAGAGCGCACGCGATCGTCGCGGTTCGCACCAATATTCTGGCCAAGCACCGGGGCCAGTGCGCCAGGCAAAGCAAAAAAGGCGCAATACGAAAACTGCAGGACCCGATCCAGCACCGCCATGGCGGCCAGGGCGGAGGTGCCGAATGCCGAAAGCGAGGCGACAAGATAAGCCAAACCGACCGGCGTCGCCAGATTCGCCGCCATGGCAGGAAGCGCAAGCCTGAAGGTACGCACGGCATGCAGGCGCAGCAGTTTCAGATTGCGCGTGAAAACCATCCCTATGCGGCTGCGCACCCAATACAGCCCGATGGACGCGGACACCGCTGCCGATATGGCAAAGGCGATGCCTGCGCCGTTCAGCCCCAGGTCCAGCACAAAGATAAACAGCGGGTCTGCGACCGCCAGCGTGGCGGCCGCTGAGAGCACCACTGCCAGCGCCCGACGGTTATCACCGGTGGTTCTGAGCATCTGCGCCGACATCTGCATCATGGCCTGTAGCACGGTAAAAGGCAGTGTCAGCCAGATGAAACTGCGCGCCGCCTCGTAAGTGGCCGCCTCGGCACCCAGCCAGTGGGTAATCGGCACCACCAGCGCCAACTGTGCGGCAGACGCCAGACCGGCGACCATGACCACCATCAGCATGAGGCTGCCGGTCAGTCGAGGTATGGACTTGACCGCGCGATGGCCGATGCGCTCCGACAACACCGAAGTCGCAGCGATGATCACACCGGTCACCAGCGCGCTGTTGAAAAAAATCAGCACCTTGGCGATGCCGACCGCAGCCAGAAGCACAGGGTCATGCAGCATCGAGACATAGACCAGCGTCAGTATGTCGACAAGAAAAATCGCAAACAGGCTCAAGGCACTGGTACTGGCGGTGATGACGATGTGGCGCGCTACGCTGCCCTGGGTGAATCTTGCGCTGGCTTGGGCCATCAATGTTCTCAAAAGGCCTGAATCAGCCCGGCATGCAAGGCATTCCCATGCAGGGGCATGAGGAACGGAAATTTGTAACCGTCATGCCAACGCTGGCACGAGTAACGATCACCGCCAAATGCGAAGGCCGCTGTCGCAGGCTACTTGCTCGCCGCTACCAGACGATTCACTTCACTGCGTACCATGTTGGCGTATTCCGGCGGGCTCATCGTGTCCAGTTCGGAACGTACCCATTCGGACCACTTGCCCTTGCGCTTCGCGCGCTCGCCCATCAAGCGAGCAGCCTCACTCTTGGCCTTGCCCAGATTGCTTTGCCAGAGGTCGAACAAACGGGATTTCTCGTCTTCAAGAGCGGTACGTTCGGGGAGCGGCCGATTGGCCAGATTGAAACTCATCACAGTCACCTACGGCTAAAAACGGCTGCATCTTACACCCGTAAGGGGCGTTACCTGCAGAGTCTTGCGTCGGCTCATTCAAGCAATTGCAACTTTTCAGGATGCGCGAGACTCCATTGATCACTGTTGCCATCACTTGAAAGGAAGATACCCATGGCTCGTAAGACCCCTGCTCAACAAGCTGCCGATCAAATCAAGGATCAGGCATTCAGTGACCTGCAGGCACTGATCGAAGAATCCGACAAATTGCTCAAGGAAAGCGCTGCGCTGGTTGGCGAAGAAGCAGAAACACTGCGTGCGCAACTGAGCCTCAAGCTGAAGCAGGCACTGGACTCGATGGCCAGCGTGCGCGACCGCACCAAACCAGTCGTTGAAGCGACCGAAACCTACATCGGTGGTCACCCGTGGCAAACCGTGGCTATTTCTGCAGGCTTCGGCCTGGTAGTCGGCCTGTTGCTGGGTCGTCGTTGATCGACAGCCGCTGATGAGAAGCATCGCGGGCCTGGGTACGGGCCCGCAATGCTTGATGCTGTTGTAACGATGGTGTAGGTCTGATGAATTACCTTAAGCGGGCGTGCTGTACCACCGACGGCTCGGCAAACCGGTGGGATTTGCTCACTTTGGCCTGCAACAACACGCGCTGTTCCTCAGCCTGGGCCTGGCTTTCATAAGGTCCGATCAACAATTGCTGCTTACCGTCGATGTCCACGATGACTGGGGCATAACTGCGTTCCAGCAGCCAGGCACTGGTATCGCTCACCGCTTCGCGCGAATTCATCTGGATGAACCACTGTGGCGTGGAGACCGGAGCAGTAACCGCCGCATCCTGGGCTTTTTCCCTGGCGGGCGCACTCGAGCTGCCTGCATCGCATCCGGCCAGAGCCAGTACCACTATCATCATTACCGTCTTGCGCACGTAGGTCTGCTCCTCGTCTGAAGTGGCGCGAGTCTAACATTCTCGCAATGCCCGTTGATGGACTGTGTCGAGGTGTCGCATGCCCGGCCAAAGGGCTTTGGGCACTGGCCATGCGCTGTTCTCGCAACAATCAGTTATATTTTTTGCGATCACTGGTCATGTGATCAGATATTTCTTTGCATATAAACGCAACATGAAGTGTCAAACGCCTGCGACCATGTTGACCGATGGCTTGCCGCCGTTGGTGCATTAGAACAGGAGTTCATCATGTGCGACGACCGTAACCCCCTGCATTGCTTCATTCCGCCTTATATGCTCGAGCGTATGGCGCAATCCCCCAAGACTCTGGTCAGCGCCCGGGCCATTGCCAACCTGACGAGCAGCTCGGCGTTCCTGGCATCACGACTTTCAGCCCGAACCATGCCCTCCATGCACGCGATCAAATCGCCTGACGGTCGAAAGCACCGCGTGATTCACGATGCCAAGGGAACCGACGATCTTCCCGGCGCTGTGGCTCGCAAGGAAGGCCAGGCCCCGACTGGTGACAAGGCAACCGATGAAGCCTACGACGGTTCCGGCGATGTCTACGATTTCTACGCAGAACTGTTCGAGCGTAATTCGCTGGACGACAGTGGCATGTCGCTGGTGTCTACGGTGCACGTCGCCGAGGTGGACTTCAATGGCGACCACGTACCGCTGAGCAACGCCTACTGGAATGGTAGCCAGATGGCGTATGGCGACGGCGACGATCTGGTCTTCAAGCGCTTCACCGGCAGCCTGGAAGTGATAGGCCATGAACTGACCCACGGTGTGCAGAGTTTCACCTCGAATCTGGATTACCGCGGGCAGTCCGGAGCCCTCAACGAGCATTTCGCCGATGTCTTCGGCATGCTGGTGCGTCAATGGAAACAGGGCACCAGCGCCGCCGAGTCGGACTGGGTAGTCGGCAAGGAATTGCTAGTGCCCGCTCCTACACGACGGGGCATTCGCGACATGGAAAAACCGGGCACCGCCTATTCCAACGATCCGGACCTGGGCGATGATCCGCAACCGGCAACGATGGCCGACCTGTACACTGGCGCCAAGGACCGCGGCGGCGTACACATCAATTCGGGCATCCCCAATCGGGCGTTCGTGCTGGTCGCCAAGGCGTTGGGCGGAAATGCCTGGGAAGTAGCGGGCAGAATCTGGTATGAAACGATGCTGGAGCTGGCCTCTGACAGTCAGTTTGTCGACTGCGCCAGAGCCAGCATAAAAATCGCCTCGGATTCACGCTTCGGCCCTAAAGCCAAAAAAGCCGTACAAGCGGCCTGGAAGGAAGTCGGGGTCAAGGTTTAGCCGAAGTGCGACCACCACAAAGGTGCTTGAAATGAAGGTCTGTCTAGTGCAATCCGGCGGTTTTGCGGGTGCCGTCAAACGCTGTGAAGTCGATACGTCCACCCTTGAGCAGCCAGAAGCCGAGCAACTGCAGCGGCTGGTCAGTGACAGCGGCCTGAATCAGTCCAGCAGTGCGTTCAATGATCAGGCGCGGGATCTGAATCAGTACGAGATCACTATTGAGGATGAGGCCAGAGAAATCTGCCTCACGTTTGACGAACACAACGTGCCAGCGTCCGCCCGCCAGTTGCTAGGGTTCCTCAAGCAACGCGTAAAGCCCGGCAAGCTCTAGGACAGGCCTGTTTGAAAACAATACGGCGACCGGTGCCTTGCAGATGACTGTAAAAGGCATCGGTCGCTGACATATTCTCCACCCTTATTCCTGCATGTGCTCCCGCATGGAATAATGGCGCTATGACATGTGAACCACCCACCGCTATCGCGGTCAATGACGTGTACCAATACGTTGGCATGGACTGTACAAAAAAAAACGCTTCACACTGCCATTAACGAGGTATCTTTTCGTGCTTCGCGTTCTCACCCCTTACCTCTGCAGCAATGGCGTCGATGAGCACTGTGCATCCTACTGAACACTCTCCTGGCCTGATCATTTGCGAGCATTGCGACTCGCTGTACGAAGCGCAACCGCTGAAGCCCGGTGAAGCAGCGTTCTGCCTGCGTTGCGAGGCACTGCTCGGGCGCGGCCACCGAATGACCATCGAGCAGTTACTGGCACTGACCGTCGCTGCGGCCATGCTTTTTGTATTCGCCAACCTGTTTCCCGTGATCAGCATCAGCATGAAGGGCCTGACCAACGAGGTCACGCTCTGGCAATCGGTTGAAGCCCTTGCTCAAGGGCGAATCACGATCATTGCGCTGGTCGCCGGCCTTTCGATTATCTTTGCGCCGCTTTTGCAGATCGCCTTGCTGTTCTGGGTGTTGGTACATGCGCACAAAGGCATCATCGCGCCCGGCTTCAGGGCCTGCATGCGCGCCCTGGAACACCTGCGACCGTGGAGCATGCTCGAAGTGTGCATGCTCGGTATTCTGGTGGCGATCATCAAGCTGTCCGGAATGCTCGACGTGCATCCCGGCGTCGGGCTGTGGGCCATGGCCATGCTGATGGTGCTGATTCTGCTGATCGCCAACAAGGACATCCGCAGGTTGTGGGATGAACTGGGAGTGCCGCCGCAATGAACGGCATTCCCTTCGCCCATGAACACAAGCTCTGCCTGTGCCATACCTGCGGTTACGCCTGCCAGGAGGACGCTACGCGCTGCCCGCGCTGCGATTCACCGGTACACAGACGCAAGCCCAACAGTATCAGCCGCACCTGGGCTTATCTGATTGCCGCACTGATCTTCTATATCCCGGCCAATGTGCTGCCGGTGATGTACACCAACCTGCTGGGCAACCGCAGTGAAAGCACCATCATGAGCGGCGTACTGGAGTTTTTTGAAAGCGGCTCCTGGGACATTGCCATCCTGATCTTTGTCGCCAGCGTTCTGGTGCCCTGTATCAAATTTCTGGTGCTGGGCATGCTGCTGATCACGTGCCAGCGCCGCAGCACCTGGGCGATGCGCGAGCGCGCACGTCTTTACCGTTTCATCGAGCTGATCGGCTACTGGTCGATGCTCGATGTGCTGGTTGTGGCCCTTGTGGCGTCTCTGGTTCAGTTTCGCGAGCTCAGCACCATCGAGCCGCGGATCGGTATTCTGTTTTTTGGCTTGGTAGTGGTGATGACGATGTTCGCCGCCATGAGTTTCGATCCCCGGCTTATCTGGGACGCAGAGGTTGAAGATGTCTGACAATACCCTCCCCCCGTCTGCTTCAGTGCCACGCCCTGAAGTCAAACGTCGTCGCCTGCGCGTTTCGCTGATCTGGCTGGTGCCGATCGTTGCAGCGATCATTGGTGTATCCATGGCTTTGCATGACTGGATGAACATCGGCCCGAAAATCACCGTGAGCTTCCTGACCGCAGAAGGCCTTGAGGCCAACAAGACCCAGGTCAAATACAAAAACGTGATCATCGGCATGGTTACCGATATCACCCTTAGTGAAGACCGTACCCATGTACTGGCCAGCATCGACCTGAACACCAGCGCCGCGCCGTTCACGAGAATCGACAGCCAGTTCTGGGTGGTGCGACCGCGCATCGGCGCGCACGGCGTATCGGGCGTCGACACGTTGCTGTCAGGCGCCTTCATTGGCGCCGACGCGGGCAGCTCCGAAGAGACTAAAACCAGCTTTACCGGTCTGGAAACACCGCCACCGGTCACTTTCGGTGAAAAAGGCAAGCGCTTCAAACTGCATACCGATGACCTCGGCTCTCTGGACATTGGCTCACCGATCTACTATCGACGCATTCAGGTCGGTCAGGTGGTTGGCTACGAGTTGTCCAAGGATGGTCGCGGGGTCGATATTCAGATCTTCATCAACGCACCAAATGATCAGTACATCACCACCGACACCCGTTTCTGGAATGCCAGCGGGGTCGACATCACGGTTGGCGCGTCAGGGGTGAAGGTCAATACCCAGTCGCTGACCTCGATCATCTCCGGCGGCATTGCCTTCCGCGAGCCCAACTGGAGCCCGGACTCGAAACTCGCCGACGAGAACGCCGAATTCAAGATATTCGATGATCAGGCCACCGCGCTGGCTCCGCCCGACGGCGAACCGCGCTATATCCGCATGCGCTTCAATCAGTCGCTTCGCGGGTTGACGGTCAACGCCGCGGTGGATTTCCTGGGCGTCAATATCGGCAAGGTGGTGTCGGTCGATCTGGATTACGACCCTGCCACCAAGACCTTCCCAGGTATCGTGGGTGCAGTGATTTATCCCAAGCGCCTGGGTGCGGCCGAGTCGAAACTGCAGGAGCTCGGCGGCAAGGGCGATGAAGAGGAACAATCCGCCAGAGTGCTGGGAGCGTTTGTCGCCAACGGCCTTCGCGCTCAGGTGCGCAACGGCAACCTGTTGACAGGCCAGTTGTACATCGCCATGGAATTCGATCCCAAGGCACCGAAAGTGGCATTCAATGCCAAGGCCCGTCCGCTGGAAATCCCGACCGTACCGGGCAGCTTCGACAAGTTGCAGGAGCAATTGCAGGCGTTCGTCGAGAAGCTCAGCAAACTGCCGATCGACGACCTGGCGAAGAACCTGAATGGCAGCCTGAGCGAGCTGCAGAAAACCCTCAAACAGGTGAACAGCAGTGTGCTACCGCAGATGCGTGGCACCTTGCAGCAGGCTGAAAAAACGCTGGGCACCGCCAACGATTCATTCGCTGAAGATTCGCCTGCGCGTCAACAATTGGGCCAGGCGCTGGATGAAGTGCAGCGCACCGCTCGTTCGGTACGGGTGCTGACTGACTTCCTCAGCCGCCATCCAGAATCGCTGATTCGCGGTCGCACGGGCGATGCAGCCCCACGCTCGTTCAACGCCCCGTCCTCATCCCGAGCCATTGATCTGGAGCCAAAACAATGACCTTACGCCTGAAACTGGCGTTACTTGCCGCGGCCCTGGGCCTGGGTGCCTGCACATCGACGCAGACCCACTATTACACCCTGATTGCGCCCATGGGCGCGGCCAGCAGCGTAGCGGCCAGACCCATGCCGTTCCAGTTCGAGATGCTGCCGGTCTTGATGCCGGTTCAGGTTGACCAGCCGCCACTGGTGGTTCGCCAAGGCAACGGCAGCCTTGCGATTCTGGACACCGAACGCTGGGGCTCGCCACTGGGCGACGAGTTTCACGATGCGCTGACGCCGCAACTTGAACGTCATTTCGGCAGCCGCGACATGGCCGGTCTGCCGAAAAACAGCGATCAACCGGTGCTTTCGGTCCGTACAGATGTACGCCGCTTCGAGTCGATGCCTGGCAATTATGCGTTGATCGATGTGGTCTGGACGCTCGGGCTTCGCGATGCAGGCGCTACCGCCGGCAGCAAGCGGCAGAGTCTGACCTGCAGCAGCGTGATTCGCGAACAGGCCGGGGAAGGCATGGAAAATCTCATTATCGCCCATCAGAAAGCCGTGTCCCGGTTAGCTGACAAGATCGCCGCAACTGCCGCCAGCTGGACCGCGCAACCTGCCTCTCGTTGTTTGTAGGTCGGTCGGGAGGTCCGGTTAAAGACCTCCCGGTTTCAGGAAATATCGCTGCTGTAAGCCTTTCAAAACCGCCGTTTAAAAGCGTTCAAGTCCGTACAAAAATGTATCACCTCGTTTAATTCCTACGTACACTCTACCGCCTGTCTGGCACGTTAGTACCTGATGGATCCGGATGCTCAGCTTTCCGGGTCTGTTGGAGTGCCTTATCGATCAGTGCCAGTAACGCTTGCTAACCCTGATGTGTGGCAACAAGCCTTTGGCTTGCAGCGGACAGTCTATCGAGGACAAACGGATGACAGGGATCGGAGCACGGCTGAAAAAGGAACGCCTGCGCCTCAAACTTTCGCAAAGCGCACTGGGCGCGATAGGTGGCGTGGAAACCAACGCTCAGGGCAATTACGAAAACGGTGTTCGCTCGCCTCGGGCAGACTACCTTTCCAGCGTCTCGAATGCGGGCGTGGATGTGGCCTACGTGGTGACCGGTCTCAGCTCACCCGCCGTCACAATTTCGAATAGCCAGGCCTGCGCTCCTCTCAACCGCGTTGTTGCTCGCCTGCACGGCAACCTGCACGACGTGACTCAGAACCTGTACCACGTGACCCGCTTGATTGAATCAAATGCAGGCGAAAGCAACGTCGACAGCGACCAGCTGGAAAACATCAAGAACGACGCAGAAGCCATTACGGTTGCGACCGTTCGGCTGATCTACATGACCTCGAAGTTGAAGTGACGCAGAGCATGTAGTGTGCCTCCAAGGCGGCTCATTGCGCCGCAAACGCCTTGTCCCTGAGTTTTTCCATGACCAGCGCTATGAATGCCGACACCGCAGGCGGCAGATGTTGCCGACTGGGATAAAGCACATGCAGACCATGACTGGTGCGCTGGTACTGCGTCAGTACCGGCACCAGTCTGCCATCGCGCAGATCCGAGCGGATGAGCGTCGCGGGCAATAGCGCAATACCAAGCCCTGCCAGGGTCGCTTTACGCAATGCCTGCGCGGTGTTGGCATTGAATCGGCTGGCCATCTGCACCTCATGCATCTTCGCGTCCGGCCCGAGCAACCGCCAGACAGTGCTCCCGCCGGGATGCGCCGTGCTGACGCAGTAATGCCCGTGCAGGCTCTGCAGGGAATCAGGCATGCCGTGAGCGGCGATATACGCCGGGCTGGCAACCATGCTGTCATGCCCCTCTTCGATCAGTTGTCGCCCTACGTAGCCCGAATCCTGCAAGGGGCCGCCGCGAAACGCGATGTCCAGCCGGTCAGCGATCAGGTCGGCGCGCTCATCGCTGAGCACGAACTCCAGCTGAACCCGAGGGTATTCGGCAAGAAAATCAGCCACCCACTCCATCGAAAAGAAATCGAAGAAATCCGCCATTGCGGCGATGCGCAGCCGACCGCCAGGTTCTTCTCGATGTGAAACAAGTTGCTCTGCGGCATCCATCAAACCATCGACAGCGCCCACACAGCGTTCGTGGAAGTCCTCCCCTGCCTGGGTGAGGACCAGCTTGCGTGTCGACCGCTGCAACAATCGAGTGCCCAGCTGTATTTCCAATTGCTGAACCCTGCGGCTGACCGTATTGGAAGGCATGCCCAGATGCCTTGCCGCCTGCGCAAAGCTGCCGCTGCGCACGACCTGCACAAACAGGGCGACATCATTGAGATCAAGCGCCACGAGACTAATTCCTTCTATTTATGGATGAGTCCAAACCAACTATACCGGCTAATCAAGTAATCCATAGAGGCTTATTCTTTGTGCTCAGGCATCAAGGCCCAGAGGACAACGCTATGAACACTATCGTCAGCATTCAGCCACGCGCCATCACCCATCGCACAAGCGGCAAAAGCCGAGGGCCTATCACTCGCCTGATGAGCCCGGGCGATCTGGGTCAGTTATTGAAGCCTTTCGTATTTCTTGATCAATTCGGCTTCAAACCCGAGCCGGGGAAAAAAGGTTTCGGCATGCACCCACACTCAGGAATTGCAACGCTGACCTATATGATCGAAGGCGATCTGGCCTACGAAGACACCACCGGTAAATCAGGCATATTGCCCAATGGCGGTGTGGAATGGATGAGCGCAGGCAATGGCGTGTGGCATGACGCCCAGCCGGTAAGCGATGCGCCGATTACAGGCTTCCAGCTATGGATAGCCCTGCCCGCAGCGCAAGAGAATGGCCCCGCAAACAGCGTTTATCTGGCGGCGTCGCAGGTTGCGCGGCAAGGCCCGGCACAGGTGCTGCTGGGGCGTTACGGTGCAGCACAAAGCAGCATACCTGCACCACAGGGCATGAATTATCTGGCCGTAAAACTGAAAGACGGCGAGCACTGGCGCTACACGCCGCCCGCAGGTCATAGCGTCGCCTGGCTGGCGATCAACGCCGGACACCTCGACGCAGGCGGCCCGATCAGCGCTGGCGAACTGGCTATTTTCGAGGAATCGGATCGCCCTATCGACTTCGTCGCAAAGGGCGATACCCATTTCGTGCTGGGGTCGGCAGTCAAGCATCCGCATGATCTGGTCACCGGCTACTATTCGGTGCACACCAGTAAGGCCGCGCTTAATCAGGGCGAACTGGAAATAGAGCGAATCGGCGCAGTGCTGCGCGAGCAAGGCAGGCTCTGATTGAGCAGCCGCCTCCTGTTCAAAAACCGGCTACGTACTCATCTGGACAGCGGCGCACTGGAACCGATACTTGAGCCCAGGTGGCAGCGCCTCACCTGGCCGTATCTGTACTATCCAGAACGCCGCTACCTGCCCTCGCCGCTCAGGGCTTTTATCGACTAACCCATAGCAGCAATCGGGCGCACGCCATGGCGCGCCGGTGCTGCCATGGCGAACAACTCATCAACGCGTCTGACCTCCTCCGCACTTGGCTTGATCGCAATGGCGCACGCGACAAAAATGCCCGCATTGAAGATCAGGCCGATGATGCCGCTGGTCAACGAACCCAGTGCCGGAATGTCATCGGGGTAAATTGTGGTCAGCACAATCGCGATAACAATACCAACCAGCATGCCGGCAATCGCGCCTTGCTTGTTGCCACGACGACTGAAGACCCCGAAGAACAGCGGCACGGCCAGCTGGATGATGCCCTGATAGGAAATCTGTGCCAGCAGTTGCAGGCGCGCGTAATCGAAGGTCAGGTACGCCAACAGCGACGCCGCCGCGATGAAAACCACCATGCCCACCTTGGCGAGAACAGTCTTCTCGCGATCACTGCGCGGCTTGCTCCAGGTCGCCAGATCGTTGGCAAACTGTGTACCGCACACCTGAACGCAGCCGTCGACATGGCCGATGCTGGCCGCCAGGACAATCATGATTGCCAGCCCCAGCAACCACGGCCCGCCGATATCGAACAGTGACAGGAACCAGCCATGCTGCGGATGCGCGGCCACGTTGGGGTCCTGACTGATTGCCGCGGCGAACAGCATCAGAATGCCATAGAAGCCACCCACCAGCATGATGGTCAGGAGTGTGCCCTTCTTCACCGAACGCACACCGCTGGCGGTATAGATACGCTGAAAGCTCATGGGCCAGCACATTGAGCCGATCACCCCGGTAAAGATCAGGCTGAACATGTACATCGGGCCGTAAGTGCTGCCTGCGCCACCGGGGATCACCAGCATGCTGGCGGGCAGTTGCGACAGGTTGGCGAACGACGCCTGAGCACCGAACAGCAGGAAAATGCACAGCGCGGCACACAGCACGTAGGCAATCAGCCCCTGATACATGTCGGTCATGATCAGACCGCGCATGCCCATGCTCACCGTCCAGTACTGCCGAATCAGGATCACCACCACCCCTACCAGCAGGCAAGTGGTCACGCCCCAACGGCCAAAGCTGGCGAACTGAAAAAGCGTCGCGAGGGCCTGAATGCCCATCACCACCCAAGGGAATACCGAGATGATGCCAATGATCGAAGCAATGCGTTTGACCACCGGGCTGTTGAAGCGCATGCCCAGCAGGTCCGGCTGGGTGGTCAGGTTGAAACGCTTGCCCCAGGTCCAGGCACGATTGGCCATCAGGTACATGGCGGTCACGCCAAGCGTGGCATAGACCATGCCGTAAAAGCCCAGCGCGCCACCGACAGACAGTGCAAAGAACGCAGTAAAAGTTGCACCCGGCCACCACGAGTTGGTGTAGCACATGGCGATGAACCAGGGACCGTAGGAGCGACCGCCCACCGCGTAGTCGGAAAAGCTCTCGCTCTTGCGATTGGTCGCGTACAACACGGCAATCATGCCCGCCAGGAACACGCCGATCAGGCCGAAGGTGATGTAAAGGTCTAAAACTGTAGTCGTGCTGATCATTGCCCGTCCCCCTCTTGTGGAATTTCACCCAGCAGAGACTCGACCACGTACAGCATCCACAGGCCCAGCCCCATGAGCACGGCGATCAGAATCCAGTAGAAGATCGGCAGTGGCACACCGAGCACCAGCGCGGTGCTGCCACTGACCTTGAGGTAGAACGGCGGAAACAGCGCCATCATCAACAGCGCGAAGAAGTACAGGCCAAACACCAGATTTTTCAGGCGGCCGGGATTTTCAGAAGGCGGAACGTTACTCATGGAGTGCTCCTTGAATTTCAGGATCTGGCTATGGATAAGTGATCGGATAAAACTCAAGCAGGAAAAGGAACACGCGGTCACCCGCTACTTTTTTATTATTGGAGTGCTTGTTACAGGTATGCCTGGAGAGGACGGGTCATGCCTGTCGCAACCAGGTTTCCCATTGCGAATCATTGATGATGCTGCGCGCGCGCATGTGCTTCCAGGTGCCGTACTTGTAAAAGTCGAAGTCCAGTTGCGACACGGCGTGCTGGACCATTGCCCAGGTTGACCATTTGATATCTGCCAACGCCTTGTTCAGCTTGATCCGCGCTACGGTTTGCGCGCTGACCTGACCGAAATAGTCCTCGATCAGCGCCAGTTCCATCTCGTCACTGAAAAACATCTCGCCGAACCACAGCGCCAGTTCGTAATGGCGATCGTTATTGGAGGCGTACTCGAAATCCACCAGGCGAATCTGACGCTCCGCGTTGAGCATGAAGTTGCCTGCCAGCGTGTCATTCATGCACGGTGCCAGATCAATTCCGGAAGCTTGCAGGGCAGCTTTTGCGCGCTGATATTGCAGGCACAACCAGTCGTCATCCTGAGGCTTGATGCCCTTGAGCTCTGCCACCTGGTTCTGGTGCTCGGCAATCATGTCGAACACGGTCTTGGTCTGTTTCAGCAACGGCTGATCGTTGAACGCCTTGAGCCCGTGCAGAGCGCCGTGGCGTATGTCGCGCTGCAGGAAGTCATGATTGGACGATGCCCGCCAGCCCTCCATGAACTCGAACACTTCGACACCGAAAGATTCGAGGAACGCAAACACCGGCGCACCGTAGCCGGTTTGCGCCGCTTTCACACTGGCCTCGTGGGCGGTGTGGCGGTCAATGAACATTTCTGTGCCGGCGCCCGGCACCTTGAAGAAGTACGCCGTGTCGGCCCCCTCGACCTCAACCCGCCAATTAGTGTTGGAGATACCGCCGCTGACCGGCTCGTAGCCGACGCGCCGCCCCTGCCAACTGTCGATACTGCGCACTGCTGCTTCCAGTTGTCGTTCCTGGGTACTGACAGACTGCCCTAACGTTTTCATGCTCTACCCTCCTGAACCTGACGCATCCAGCCTTCCAGTCGCGGGTCCTGAACACACTGCCGGCAACGCAGCAGCGTCCATTGACCGACCTTGGAAAACTCCAGTGGCCGCACGGACGTCGTACCTGCCCAAAGCCCCCACAATGTCCAGTACCAGTCGTTGATCAGCGCATACAAGCGGCAGACGGCATAGTCGACTTCCAGACACTGCCCCGCCCATGCGCTGATCCCTTCGCGCCACTGGCTTTCAAACGAATAAAGCTCGTTGAGGGTAATCGCAACGTCGTACCAGGGGTCCATGCAGCCGCCGTAGTCGAAATCCACCAGGCGCAACCGGCCTTCGCTTGAAACCATCACATTGCTGGCAACGCCGTCACCGTGCAGCGGCACCGCCTGCACAGAGCGGGCCTGCAATGCCTGCCAGACCATGTCAACGCAGCGGTCAATCCATTGGTGTTCTGCCGGTAGTGCAACGTTGTCACGTTCGCACAGTGTGCGAAGGCGCTCGATATCCATCATCGGCGAGCGCACAACATCAGGCACAGGCCCGACATGCACCAGCCGCTTCAGCGCCCACAGCGCCTGAAGGCGGCCCGGCGCGAGCAGGTCATCGAGCCGGGCAGCACGCCATTCCAGACCCAGATCCTCGAAAATCAGCACACCGCAGGCCGTGTCCGCGCCAAGCAAGCGCGGTGCCGCGCCGCTACGGCCTGCGCATTCACTGGCCTGCGCCGCCTTTTCGAAATCAATCAGTTGCGCCATATCGGCATGCAGCACCTTGGCGTAAACAGCGCCCTGTGCACCGACCACTCGAAAACCCGTCCATTCGGTCGACAGCCTGGAGGGCGATGCCACGCCCTGCGTAACGACCTCGGTGTGCGCGTTCGCATCCAGCCCGCAGTTTGCCAATGCGCCGAGCAGGCGTGTGGTCAGGTCGTCAGCATATGACATGGTCAGTCCTCAACGAAACGAAGCGGATGAGGTGCAAGCCCGGTACAACAGACCGGTCAGCATGCGCAAACCGTTGCGCATGTCCTGATCGCTGGTGTATTCGGCCTCGTTATGGGAAACGCCATTGCTGCTGGGGATGAACAGCAGGCACACCGGGTAATGGCGGTTCATGCTGATCGCGTCATGACCAGCGACCGTCATGCTGTCGGCGGTCGACAGGCCCAGCTCGCCGCCTACTGCGTGCGCCAGTTCCGCAAACCCTTCATGCAGCCTGGCGGGCGGGCGCAGTACGCTGCTTTCCACCTCAAACCCGGTCATGGTCCTGTCGGCGATGGTGTGCAACGTTGCGTCCAGGCGTTCACCTGCCGCGCTCAGCAGACCGACATCGCGGGAGCGGTACTCGATCAGCAGGGAGACCCGGGAAGGCACGACATTGGGTGAATTGGGGTACACCTCGATACGTCCTACCGAGCTGTGCATCTGCAAGCCATGTTGCCCGGCTTCGTCGCGCACCGCCGTGATGGTGTGTGCGGCAGCCAGCAATGCGTCACGGCGGGCGGCCATGGGCGTAGGGCCGGTATGATTCTGCTCGCCATCGAAACGCACCCGCCGTTTCAACGCGGCCCAGGTTTCCCGGACCACGCCGATTGCCGTCTGGCTGCTTTCCAGGCCAGTGCCTTGTTCGACATGAATTTCGACGTATCCGGCAATGTTCAAATCAACCTGATCATTACCCAGATAACCTATGGCTTGCAGCGCATCCTTCAAACGGATGCCATCGCCATCGCGGCTTTCCCAGGCATTTTCCAGGGCCAGTGCCCCGGTAAATACACCGCTGCCGATCAGGCTCGGCTGAAAGCGGGCGCCCTCCTCGTTGGTCCAGTTGACGACGGCCAGATTGCAGGCAGGTATTTCACCGCGTTCACGCAGTTGTCGCGCCAGACTGGACACCGCGACGGCACCGGCAAGCACGCCGTACACACCGTCGAAACGACCCGCGCTCGGCTGGCTGTCCAGATGTGAACCGCACAGCAGATAAGGCGCCTGGGGGTCAAACGTCATGAGGCCGAACAGGTTGCCGATCGCATCGACACGCACTTCAAAGCCGTGCTCTTTCAGCCAGTCCCGAAACAGGTCGCGCACCCGACCGTCTTCAGCAGATGCCGCCAGCCGGTGCAAGCCACCCGCCGGTGTTGCACCAATGGCCGAGCTTTGCTGAAACAGCGCTTCAAATGCCGCTAGATCAGCTGCACCTGGCTCGATCAATTCAGGGATAGAGGGTGTCGACATGATCTTTCTCCAGGCGTGTCACAAACTCGTCGGATAACGCGCGATTGGTGACCAGGGTGGTGATCGCGGCGAACGGAAGAGTATTGATAAAGGTGCGATGACCGAACTTGCCATCATCAGCCAGCACAACACTGCGCGCGCAGTGCCTGACCAGCGTCCTGCGCAGCATGGCTTCCGGCTCCTGGTAATCCATCAGCCCCAGGTCCAGATCAATGCCGCCGATACCCATGAAGGCGATGTCGTAATGAAACTGCCGGGCGAACTCCAGCGTGTGCGGCCCGATCAAGGCGTTGTCGGTACGCCGCACATCACCGGGCGCAACCAGCACCTGATTGTCGCTTTGGTGCGATATCAACTGGGCGATGTCCAGCGAATTGGTGATGATCTTCAACTGGCTGAACCGCGTCAGTTGCTGGGCCAGCGCCAGCGTCGAAGTACCGGTGTCGAGGAAGATCGCCATGCCTTCGCTGACCAGTTGCGCAGCGCGGGCAGCAATACCTGCCTTGGCGCGGGGCTTGAGCCTGCTGCGTTCCTGCAAAGGCAGTTCTTCGCTGGATCTGGGCAGAATCGCGCCACCGTGAATTCTCCTTAATCGGCCCTCTTCTTCCAGATACTTGAAGTCGCGGCGAATGGTCTCTTCGGACACGAACAGCAATTGTGCAAGGTCCGACGCCTTGACACGCTGCTGTTGGGCGAGCAGGCGCATGATTTCGTCCAGACGCGGCTGATTGAGCATGGGGGTGGCATTCCGTTGCAAAGTAAGAACTCCAGTGTCCGGGCCCGTTGGCCGTTGATCCGCAAGCAAGAGGGACATGGCTACTGCCCCAAAATCGGTGGCAAGTGTTGATCCCATGGCGCGATGGCTTCCACAGCGGCACAGAACTGCAGCACCTGAGCGTCGGCAAAGCGTGGCCCGACCACTTGCAGACCAATGGGCAGCCCGCCGGAACTCCACCCGCAGGGCAGGTTGGCCGCCGGGTTGCCGGTAATGTTGAAAGGGTAAGTAAATGGCGTCCAGCGCGCCCACGGCACAGCGCCGTCCTGCCCGGCATAACCGACCGGTGCCACGTCGTCGGCAGCAAACGGCAGAATCGGCAACGTGGGCATGATCAGCAAATCGTAATCTTCAAACAGCGCATGGACCTGATTGGCAAACGCAGCGCGCTGTTGGAGTGCCTGCAAGTAATCACTCAGGCTGTACTGGGCAGAACGCCTGATCAGATCGGCAAAGCCAGGGTCAAGCTGGTCCAGTTGCTGCGCAAGCGCTTTGCCATAGGCGATACCGCGTCCGGCAACCCACAGGGTTTCGAACGTCGCCAGCGGGTCCTGCCAGGCTGGTTTGAGCGTGCTGACCGTGACGGGCAGCGACCTGGCGATATTACCCACAGCAGCTTCAACCGCTGCGGCGATTTGCGCGTCGACCGGTGTGTCAAACAGCGTCGGGCAGAAGCCGATACGCAACGGACTCAACGGTTGATCACACCGTGCCAGAAAGGACTCGTCAGGGGCTGGCAGCGCCTGGTGATCCAGCGGATCCGGCCCCGACAGGATATCGAACAGCAACGCGCTATCACGCACGGTTCGGGTAATCGGTCCGGCATGACTGAGCATCTCGGTGGCTGACCAGGGCCAGGTCGGAATGCGTCCCAGAGTGCCTTTGAGGGCGAACGCACCACAGAACGAGCCAGGTATGCGCACCGAGCCGCCGCCATCGGAGCCCAGTGCGGCCGGCACCATGCGCGCCGCCACCGCAATCGCCGAGCCGGAACTGGAGCCACCACTGGTCAGTGCCGGGTCCCAGGGGTTACGCCCGTTGCCGAACACCCGTGACGTACTCGCGCCGGTCCAGCCGAATTCGGTCGTCGCTGTCTTGCCCAGAATGATCGCACCAGCATTCTTGAGGCGGCGAATGATCGGTGCATCCTGGACCGGCACCGAGTCCAGAGCAGTCAACGAGCCACGCGTGGTGCGCAGTCCAGCTGTCGAAAAGAGGTCCTTGATGCCAAAGGGTATGCCGTGCAGCGGGCCTCTTACCTGACCACGCTGCAGTTCGGCAGTCATCGTCCAGGCCTGTTCGAGCGCGACATCGGCGTATACGTCACCAAACGCATTGAGTGTGGAATTGTGGGTTTCAATCGTTGCCAGACATAACTCAGTCAAGCGTATCGGCGTCATGCAGCCTTTGCGGACAAGCGCGGCAGCTTCAATCACGGTAGGCATGGACGATGGCTGTGGCTCAATCAATGTAGATACCTCTTTCATCAGTGAGATACTTCTGCGCAATGCCCAGTGCCGACAACTGTCGGCGCATTACATTCAGCAGGGGCTGGCGCGTCAAGTGGGTTTTGTTGGATATATTGAATTTGTGGTTTTAAATTTTGTAACAGCACCGTCACGGTGCCAAAAAAAGCTCAAAACCCTGCGTCGCCCAATTGCGGTGCGCAGTTAAAACGGCGGGGAGAGGCAGGAGAAAGAAAGAAGGAGGCGATGGGCAAGCAGATAGAACGGCGCCTGTCCGTGGCGCAGTCCTGTCATTGAAACCGGTATTTCAAGTCAGCGATCAAACCGCCAGATCGTGAGCATGGAACTCGGTTACACCGACCAGCTGGATTTCAAAGTCTGCATGCAAATCACCATTGACGTTGCCGGACAGCACGTGGTCGGCGAAACGCAGCTGGCCCGCGCCGGTGAACTCGCCGCTGCCAATGAAGCTGAAAGCATCAAGGGCTTTGGTGTCCACGTTGGCATCCATCTTCAGGAAGCTCAGCTTGTCGCCCTGCTGGCTGTTGAAGTCGGTAATCACGTCGCTGGCGTGGCCTTTGCCCATTTCTGCCAGGTCATTGAACACAAAACGGTCAGCGCCGCTGCCACCGGTCATGATGTCTGCGCCCAGACCGCCAACCAGCTTGTCATTGCCCGCGCCGCCGAACAGCACATTGTTCGCATCGTTACCGGTCAGGGTATTGTTGCGATCATTGCCCAGCAAAGTGAACTCGCCCTCACCTTTGAGGTGGACGTTTTCAAAGTTGGCCAGCGGTTCGGCATTCAGGTCGATCACTGTGGCAACCGGCGATGTGTTGTCATAGGTGATCTTGAGTGTATCGATGCCCTCATTGGCCTTCTCTTGCACCAAAGCGAGCTCACCAGCCTGATCAATAACGTAGGTGTCGTTGCCCAGACCGCCAATCATGGTGTCCAGACCGCCACGACCATCAAGCACGTTATCCAGGCTGTTGCCGATCAGCGTGTCATTGAAAGCAGAGCCAATGGCGTTTTCAATGTGCGCACCGTAGGCAATCGCCAGCCCTGAGTTCATCAGCGTCGGGGCATCAGGATTCTGGTTGTAATCGAGGAACGCCTTGCCGATGGTGCTGAACTCACCCTCGTTGAGGTTGATCTTCACAAACGAAGCCTGATTGCTGGCATCAATCGTATCCTTGCCACCAGCGTCCCAGATCGTCTCGAACACCGACTGATCGGGTGCCCATTTGTAGACGTCATTACCGGTGTGATAGCTGGTGTTGGCACCGTATATGAACTGCATGGCCGCCACATCGAGCAACATCGGCGTGGTGGGTTTGAAACTGTAGTTGTTGGTGTAGCTCATGATGGTGTAACGGGCATCTTCAAACTTGGCATCGAGCAGAACATCGTTGTATTGCGAGGCTTCAAACGAATGTTTCAAACCCAATGCATGACCCGTTTCATGCATGAACGTCAGGTAATCATCCGTGCCTTTGGCAGGATCAGCCGCGTTGACTTTCGGCCCGATCCAGACATCACCGGACCGGCCCAGTGTGCCTGGCGCGTAAGCCTGGCCGTACTCAGTACTTTGCAGACTCTTGAAGCCGCCAAAACGAATGTCTCCGACATTGTCCGGGGTGTCCTGAACCTCGGTGAATTTGATGTCTGCCACTGCACTCCATGCACCCAACGCACTTCTTGCCGCCGCGGCCTGTGCATCGGTCAGTGAATAGGCATCGCTGGGCTCCTGAGAGCGACTGTAGTCAGTGGCATAGACGGAGTTGGCAGTATGAAAGCTGTAAGTGAGGTGAGTACCGGTTGAATCGCCTAACCAGAACGGCCCCCACAACAGGCTGGTGACTCTGTCGTCGGGAGACCCTTCGGGCAAAAGTTCGGCAGGACTTGAATCATTTGGGCCGGGCATCAGCAATGCTCCTGAAGAATACACACGTTAGTGATTAACCAACGATCTTTGCCCACGCAAAAATCGCCAGGCAGTTTATTACACAACAGGCACACTATGGGCACAATAAGTTACAAGCAAACTACTTACGGATGCCGGACACGCATTGCCAACACCCGCAGACTTCTTATTACGAATGTACTTTTATAGCTATTATACGTCTCCTACTAATAACGCTACATGAAACCTTCTTTAAACCCACGATTCCAACTGACCGGGTTCATTGCCCAGGCCGCCAATGAGCATTCACGGCAAAACGCGAGAACCCGATCAAGACCGGCAACGAAGGCGGTACAGTTGAGCTATCGTGTAACGGCTGTCGACGCGCTGGACGGTTCAGCGTTCGCGGCAGGCACAGAACTGAAGCCTGACGCGTCCGGCCGGATCGCGTGCATTTATACGCTGTGTACCTTGCTGCCCTGTATAAATCATAGGCATCATAAGACCTTATCTCATCTGATCGCGGTGCGCCCCATGACCCACCACCCTGCGCCACTTCCTGCCAACGAAGAAGAACGAGTCCTGTCTCTTGAGCATCTCAGGATACTGGACAGCGCTCCCGAGCAGGACTTCGACGACATTGTGCTGCTCGCTACCACGCTGTGCGACGCGCCTATCGCCCTGGTCTCGCTGGTTGACCGGGAACGCCAGTGGTTCAAGGCCTGCATCGGCCTGGACGTCAAGGAAACCCATCGCGATCTGGCCTTCTGCGCACACGCAATCCTGCAACCTTCCGATGTGCTGGTCGTAGAAGATGCAACCACCGACCCCCGCTTCAGAGAAAGCCCGCTGGTGCTGGGCCCTCCTTATATCCGGTTTTATGCAGGCGCACCGATTCGCACCGACACGGGCCATGCGCTGGGCACGGTGTGTATAATCGATATCTGGCCGCGTGTTCTGACCGAACAACAACGTCTGGCCCTGCTGGCACTGGCCCGCCAGACCGCAGCCTTGATGCAATATCGCCTGCTTACACAACAACGCGACCAACATGCCGCAGAACTGGCCCTGGGACTCGAAAGCGCACAGAGTCAAAGCCTGGCCGTTGAACGCAATCTGCGCGAGTCACAGCGAGTGTCGTCATTGGGAATGCTCACAGCGAGCATCGCCCACGACTTCAACAACCTGCTCCAGGCGCTGAGCGCCAGCCTGCAACTTGTCCGCATGCGCTCGCGCCGCCCAGCTGATGTCGAGACGCTCAGTGACACCGGCCTGCGAGCTGTGGATCACGGTCGACAATTGGTCACCCGTTTGCTCGATAGCGTTCGTCAGGACGGCCCCGAACTGATCTGCATCGATGTCAGCGAACGGATCGATGCCGCCCGTGATCTGTTATTGCGCTCGGCAGGCGACAATCTGGAACTGTCGTTCGACCTTAGCGCCCAGGGCTGGGGCGTCCTGTGCGCCGAAGCGCAGTTGCACGCCGCCGTATTGAACCTCTTGGCCAACGCCCGTGATGCAATGTCAGGGTCTGGCAAGGTACATATCGCCACTCGACTGGAGTCAGTCAAGGAAGACCCACGATTGCCGGAAGGCGACTACCTGGTACTCAGCGTGGCTGATAATGGCCCAGGCATGGCCGCCGATCTCAAGGAACAGATATTCGAACCCTTCTTCACCACCAGACGCTCCGAACCAGGTGCCGGCCTGGGCCTTGTTCAGGTGCAGGAGTTTGCGGTGAACGCAGGCGGAGGCGCACGCGTCGAAACAGCACCTGAAAACGGGACGACCGTGCATCTCTATCTGAGAATACTGGGTCCGATCAATTCAACGAATTAAGCGCCCCACTACTTCACGGACGTCTGACGCGGCCTTGTTATTCATTAGATGAATAACAAGGCCGCATCAGACGCATTCACCTCATGAATTACATTACCATCATGGCGACAATAGCAATGTACTTATTGCGCGTTAGATGCCTGTAAAAAATAAACAGCGTGGGTTCTCTTTTACAAAAAAATACACACACAACAATGGCGCTTTCCGATTCACGACTATATTCAATCAACAGCAA
The DNA here is from genome assembly GCF_032587815.1 of Pseudomonas syringae group sp. 26L6. NCBI lineage: Bacteria > Pseudomonadati > Pseudomonadota > Gammaproteobacteria > Pseudomonadales > Pseudomonadaceae > Pseudomonas > Pseudomonas syringae group sp. 26L6. The sequence continues at coordinate 542,091 of NZ_JAWHPJ010000018.1, read as the reverse complement.
ACATTCTGTTTGCGCTACTGCCTTGGCAACAGGATGTTTGCTGTGGGATACGCAGTTGCAATAACTGCACGTTGTACACACATTAATCAAGGAATAGATTATATGTTGAAGCCTCATGGTTTAACGCCGCTCGCATTGACGGGCGGCATTCTTGTATCGCTATTGTCTGTCAGCCTGTCTGCCCACGCCGATATCGCCACCGATGTTGCTACTACCGGTTGGGCTACTCAAAACGGGGGCACCAAGGGTGGTTCAAGGGCAGCAGCGAATAACATTTATATGGTGAAAAACGCCGCCGAGCTGAAAGCCGCACTGGCTGCGTCGGCAGGCAGCAACGGCCGGATCATCAAGGTGACAGGGGTTATTGATGTCAGCGACGGCAAACCGTACACCAAAACCTCTGATATGAAGCAGCGCGCCCGCCTGGACATCCCCGGCAAAACCACGATTGTCGGCACCTCCAGCAGTGCCGAGATAAGGGAAGGGTTTTTCTACGCGAAGGAAAACGACGTCATCATTCGCAACCTGACCATTGAAAACCCCTGGGACCCGGAACCGGTCTGGGACCCGGAAGATGGCAACGCCGGCAACTGGAACTCGGAGTACGACGGTCTGACGGTCGAAGGTGCCAGCAATGTATGGATAGATCATGTGACGTTTACCGACGGCCGTCGTACCGATGATCAGAATGGCACGGCCAATGGTCGTCCAAAACAACACCATGATGGCGCACTGGACGTCAAGAACGGCGCCAACTATGTCACCATCTCGTATTCCGTGTTCCGGAATCACGAAAAGAATAACCTGATCGGTTCAAGTGACAGTAAAACAACCGATGACGGCAAACTGAAGGTGACCATTCACAACTCGTTGTTCGAGAATATTTCCTCTCGCGGGCCGCGTGTGCGGTTTGGTCAGGTTCATCTTTACAACAACTACCACACTGGAAGTACCAGCCATAAGGTCTACCCGTTTGTGTATGCCCAGGGCGTCGGTAAAGGTTCGAAAATCTTCTCTGAGCGCAATGTGCTCGATATCAGCGGCATCAGTGGTTGCAGCAAGGTTGCGGCCGACTATGGCGGCAGTGTCTACCGTGATAGCGGGTCGCTGGTAAACGGCAGCGTCATCAGCTGTTCCTGGAGCACCAGTATTGGCTGGACCCCACCGTACAGCTACACCCCTCTGGCGGCTGACAAGGTTGCGGCCGACGTCAAGGCCAAGGCCGGCGCTGGCAAAATCTGATACGCAGGTTGTACAGGACGATAAAAGACCCTCTCAATGAGGGTCTTTTATTGAGCAGGTTATCGCCGGACGAAGAGTCAGCCTTCATCAGGATCGCACCCCTCAATTGACCAGTTGATTGATTTCGATGATCGGCAACATCACAGCCATAACGATCACCAGCACTACGCCGCCCATGATCACGATCATTAAGGGTTCGAGCAGCGCAGTCATGCCCAGGGCGCGGCGCTCGATATCGCGGGAAAGGGTCTGCGCAGCACGATCAAGCATCGGCGGTAACGACCCGGTTTTTTCGCCGCTGGCAATCAGGTGAATCAGCAGCGGCGGAAAGACCTTTTCCATCCGCAGTGCCACCGCCAGGTTGACGCCTTCGCGGACCCTGGACGTGGCTTCGCTCACCGCCAGACTGAGGCGATCGTTGGACAGGGTCTGACGCGCTGCGTCCAGCGCCCGCAGCAAGGGCACACCGGCAGCACCGAGAATCGCCAGGGTCGATGCAAAGCGTGCGGTGTTCAGCCCCAGTACGAATCGACCGATCAAGGGCAAGCGCAGGATCTGGCTGTGCCATCTCAGGCGCGTAGCCGGGTTGCGTAGACAAATTCGCCAGCCCCACAACGCCGCCAGCAATACGCCCAGACACACCAGGCCCCAGGCACGGATGAAATCACTCGCGGCCAGCATGGCCAGTGTCAAACCGGGCAGGTCCTGACGCGCCTGAGAAAACGCACTGACTATCTGGGGCACTACGTAGCTCAGCAGAAAAATCACGATGGCAATCGAGACCAGCCCCACTACGCCGGGGTAGATGAACGCCGTGAGAATCTTGCCTCTCAGGCCATTGCGCTCTTCTATGTAATCGGCCAGTCGCTCCATGACCCGCGCCAGGTCGCCGGACTCCTCCCCCGCCCCGATCAAGGCCCGGTAAATGTCCGGAAAGTCTCTGGGGCGGGCGGCCAGCGCTTCGGCCAGACGCATGCCACTGCGAACATCGGTGCGTATCGCGCTCAGGGTCTGAATAATGTGTTGGCGTTCGGCCTGCTCGACCGTGGCCCCCAATGCTTCATCCAGCGGCAGCCCGGCACTCAGCAGGCTTGCCAGTTGTCGGGTCACCGAGGCAAGGTCAGCGTCCGAAAGGCGCATACTGAACAGCCCACCTGCCCCATGACTGCTGGTCTGGCTGTCGATCTTTACCTGCAATGCAGTCAGCCCCCGCTGGCGCAGATCAGCCATCACGGCGTCCTGACTGTCAGCGTCCAGATGGCCGGATTCGATCCTGCCCTGCGCATCGGCAGCTTCATAGTGATAGCGGCTCATCAAGCGTCCCGTGTCACACGAATGATTTCTTCCGGAGCTGTGGTGCCATCGCGAACCCAGCGCTGGCCATCCTCGCGCATGCTGACCATGCCGGCATTGCGCGCCGCCCCCCTCAGTGCCTGCATATCGGCACCTTGATGGATCAGACTGCGCACATCATCATCAATACAGAACAGCTCATGAATGCCGGTGCGGCCGCTGTAACCGGTGCCGCTACAGCGCTCACACCCCTGCGGGCGCCAGCAGCCGGATGCAGACGGGTCGGGTTGTCTGCACTGTGGGCACAGACGGCGTACCAGGCGCTGCGCCAGCACGCCAAGCAGAGAAGACGCAAGGAGAAAGGGCTCGACGCCCATGTCGACAAGCCTGTTGATCGCCGATACCGAGTCATTGGTGTGCAAGGTGGCCAGCACCAAATGCCCGGTCAGTGATGCCTGCACCGCGATCTGGGCGGTTTCCAGATCACGGATTTCACCGATCATGATGATGTCCGGGTCCTGACGCAGAATCGCGCGCAACGCCAGGGCGAAAGTCATGTCGATTTTGCTGTTGACCTGAATCTGACTGATACCCGGCAGGTCGTATTCCACCGGGTCCTCCACGGTCAGGATATTGCTGGTGCTGGCATCCAGCCGTGCCAACGCGGCATAAAGACTGGTGGTCTTGCCACTGCCGGTGGGCCCTGTGACCAGCACAATGCCATGGGGTTGGCGTATCAGGTTGTCGAGTCTGGCCAGCACATCAGGGGCCATGCCCAGTGTCTCGAGACGCAGACGACCGGCCTGTTTGTCGAGCAGGCGCATTACCACCCTTTCACCGTGGCCGGTAGGCACGGTCGAGACGCGAATGTCGATGGGCCGACCGGCCACGCGCAAGGCGATTCGACCATCCTGAGGCAGGCGCTTTTCGGCGATATCCAGCTGGGCCATGATCTTGATGCGTGACACCAGCGAGCCATGCAACGCCTTGCGCGGCGATACTACATCGCGCAGGCTGCCATCGACCCTATAGCGCACCACCGAATGGCTTTCGTAGGGTTCGATATGAATATCGCTGGCCTCGTCGCGAGCCGCCTGGGTCAGCAGTGCATTGATCATGCGAATCACCGGGGCACCGTCCTGAGCATCCAGCAGGTCGGTGATTTCCGGAATATCCTGCATGAGCCGGTTCAGGTCAGCGTCGTTTTCTGCAGCGCCCACCACCGCCGCCGCGCTGCCGGTATCGGCGTAGGCTGCGGCCAGAAGCCCCTCCAGTTGATGCGTGCCAACCTGTTCCAGACGCGCCGGACCGAACTGCCGCCGGGCCTCATTGATTGCCCAGCCGGGAGTAGCGTCGCAGACGACCAGCAGCACACCCTCGTCAGTCTCACGCAAGAGAATGCGTTGCGCTCTGGCCCAGGCATAAGGCAGCGCACTCATGGCACAGGCACTGCGCGAATGACCGCCCGCGGCATCTGACCGGCAGCAGGCTGTAGGTCAGGAATCGCCTTTGCCGCAGAGGGCAACTGCGGCGCCTGCATGTCCGGCAGCATCCAGTTACGCTCGGGACGCAAATTACCCTGTGCGCGGCGCATGAATTCGTAACGGTTCAACGTGATGTTGCGCCCTGTGCCGCTGTCACGAATGATGTAGGGACGCAGGAAGACCATCAGATTGGTTTTTCTGGTCGAACGCGCTTCGTTTCGAAACAGTACGCCGAGAAGCGGAATCCTCGACAGCCAGGGCACCGCTTCATCGCTCTGGTTGTACCCGTCCTGAAGCAGGCCGCCCAGCACCATGATCTGCCCGTCGTCCAGCAGGATGCTGGTATCGATAGCGCGCTTATTGGTGACGGTGCCTGACGCCAGTGAGGCGCGCTGATCGACGTTGCTGACTTCCTGATAGATGTCCAGCTTGACCGTACCGCCTTCGGAAATCTGCGGCCTGACATTCAGTTTCAAGCCGACTTCTTCGCGCTGAACCGTCTGGAACGGATTGTTGCTGGTGCCGCCACCGCCCGTTACATAACTGCCGGTGACAAACGGGATGGTCTGGCCGACGAAGATACTGGCCGCCTCGTTGTCCAGCGTCAGCAGGTTGGGCGTGGACAGCACGTTGCTGCCACCCTTGCTCTTCAGGGCGCGCGCGAGCACCTTCAAATCCAGCACTTCGCCAATGCCCGGAATGGTCACCGCGCCCCTCACCACGCCGACATTCAAGCCTGGGGGAAGCACATCAATGCTGGTACTGCCACTGGTATTCAAACCGCTGCCGCCAAGGTTGACCCCGCCAAAGCCGCCGCTGCCATTCAGGTTGCCGGTCTGCCACTGCACGCCGAACTGGTTCGCATCGTCCTCGCTGACCTCGACAATCAGGCTTTCGATCACCACTTGAGCACGGCGCTGATCCAGTTGATCAATGACTTCACGCAAGTTGCGATACAGCGGCTCCGGAGCGGAAATCAACAGAGTGTTGGTGGTCGCATCAGCCTGGATGGTCACCCCTGCGGCACTGAACGCGGTGTTCTGTTCGGCTTGCTGACTACCGGCAGTGGCAACAGAAGGCGACGCGCTACTCTGGCCATAACCGCTGCTGGCTATGGTCCCGGAGACAGAGCCTGCGCTGCTGTTACCTTGCGCGTCGTTCTTGTTACCGGTGCTGCCCATGCCACTGAGCATCGCCCGGGTGGTATCCCTGGCACCGCTGTCACTTTCACCGGTCAGCAAGCCCCGCAAAGCCTGGGCCAGCTTTCCCGCCTGGGCATTGCGCAGGTACACAACATGCAGATTGCTTGGGTTGCTCTGGGCGTTGTCCAGCTTGTAGATCAGGTTGCGCGCCAGCTCGGTACGCTCCGGGCTGCCAGCACGGATAATGATGGCGTTGGAGCGGGGGTCGCCAATCACACTGATCTTCTGGGTCGCGTCGCCGCCCTGGGTATCCAGCAACTCGCTGACCATACTGGCGATGTCTACAGCGATACCGTTGTGCACGGTCACCACGTCAGTATCGATGGCACTGGGCGTGTCGATACCGTCGATGATCTGCGCCACTCGCACCAGGTTATCGGCGTAGTCGGTGACGACAATGGTGTTATTGCCGGGATAGGCGTTGATCGGGTTGTTCGGCGAAACGATAGGCCGCAGCACCGGAATCAGATTGACCGCATTTTCGTACTGCAAGCGAAACGTACGGGTCAGCATGCCGTTCCCGGAAGGTTTGTCGGCACTGTAAACAGGACCGCCGAGCAGTCTGGCATCGGCTTCAGGCACGACGTGAGCCACGCCGCCGACATCCACCACACTGAAACCCTGCATGCGCAAAGCTGCCATCAGCATTTCATAAGCCTGAGAGGCCGGCACCGACCCTTCGCTGACCAGCGTCAGCGTGCCCGTGACTTTTGGGTCCAGCAAAAACTGCTGGCCTGTGGAACGTGACAGCGCCCGCACGACCGATTGAATATCGGCCTCGACAAAATTCAGTTGTATGAGCTGATCACCCAGCGCGCCTTGCGCAGCCCCTGTCCTGCGGGCTGGCATATGGCCGCGAGCGGTGTTCGACAACGTGTGTTTCTGTCCTGGCGCGACGCCCGGTTGCGCGCGCTGGCGATCATGTGCATCGCGGACGGGTAAGGTTCTGGCCAGCGGTTGACCCAGCTCGCTCTCTACCAGCCCAGGCGGCGCGGGCGATGTGGTGCTGCAAGCGCTCAGCGCCAGCAGGAAAAACGGTGCAACCCTGCGACGGGGCAACGTGCAGGTAAAGGCATACCATTTCATTAAGCTTCCTTTGCGCTCGGCGCCTGATCCATGCGAACAACCCCGGACAGATGACCTGTCAGGTCCTGAGCGTCTTCGCCTGCACGTTGCAGGCTGGCGTCCTTGATGTGTAACGAAAACAATTGCGGCTGCTCTAGCAGCCAACCGATCACTGCGTCGGCTGGCGCGTGATCGAACGCCAGTTGCCAACTGTGCTCAGCCCCTTCACCGTCTTGCTCAAGCTGGCAATACGACCACAACCCGAAGGCTTCAAGGCTGCGCTGCAATGCTGGCTGCAGATCCTGCGGGCCTGTTCGGCGCTGCGGCACGCTCACCTGCTTGAGCAGCGTTTCGAGCGTCTCGGCCTGGGCGCTCAACACAGGATTTTGCGCCTGCCAATACGTGATTTTCTTCAGCGCAGGCTGAACCATCAGTAACCACGTCACCAGGCAGCACAACACCAGCGCGCCTATCGACAGTAGACGCGTCTCCCTGATCGACAGACCTGCCCTGACAACACGCGCGCGCCCACTCAGTCGCCGCCAGCGGTCAACGTATGGCTGCCACATTCGGCTACTCAACGTCGCTCTCCGGCGTAGAAGCGGACGCATCGGCCGCTTGATCGGGCATCTGGCTCAGTGTCCAGGTGAGATGATCGCGACTGGCTGTCAGACCCACCTGCGCCAGCGAACGCTGCAACGTATCGTCAACAGCAGGCTGGGCGTTATCGGGCAACAGTTGCAGCTCCAGGCGGCCATCTGAATAGGTCAGGCGCTGCACGCTACCTGCAAGGAACGGCAGCGCTCCAGCGGCGCTTTTTACCAGCTGTTCGAATCCGCTGTCGGTGCCGGTGGCTGAACCGCTTTCAAGTGCCGCCACCTGCTGCCGGGCCTGCTGCAGAGGATTGAGAATGACCGGCAAGTGAGGAAAGGCCTGACTGACCCGCTGCACCATACCGGCCCTGAGTTGCTGTCCTCGGGCAGCCTCGCGAGCGGCGTACAGATTCAAGCCCAGCGCCCATACCCCGACAGCCAGGCCGCAGCAGACCCATGCGGCGGTCCAGCCCGATGTCCTGACTTTCGCCGCCCCTATTCCTGCATGCAGGCTCCAGCCGGGTGACGGCCCGCCCAGGAGCAGGACAGCCGATGTTTCCAGGCCTGCCGTGCCCTCGTCGTCCAGCCGGTGCAACTCGCTGCCGTTGGCCAGGCGCGCGTCAGGGGTCTCGGTCAGCCGCGGATGCACGCTACCTTGCCCGGCACTGTGACGTAGCAGCCAGTGCTCATCCCGCAGCACGACACTGACTTGACCCGGTGCAGGCACAGGCAAGCCATAGGGCGCAGGGTAAAGGCCGCGCAACAACAGACGCGACTGACTCAGCAATCGGCTCAGACGTTCCAGCGCAGTTGCGGGCAACCAGCCCAGATAAACGGCCCCGTCGGGATAGCGCGGGCTGCTGGCGATGTGCATCAGCTCACTGCCGCCCAGTATCAGTCCCTGGGCGGCTAACAGCGCAGCGCTTCTGACCCGCGACGCAGTCAGCGGCGGCGTTTCGATCCGGGCCAGCAGACTGTCCAGTGGATGCAGAAACGCTTCCACCGGCTGCAGTGCACCGCCCTGCTTCAATTCCAGCAAATTGCTCAGGCCGCTTTCAACAGTCTTGCCCTGGCTGTCCAGCCGGACGAATAGCAGTGGCGTCTCCGGATTCAGTTGCTCCAGGGCAGGCAGGGCGATCCGCAACCGGCTCATACGCCGATCCGCGACCAGATAACATGAGGCACGCTGTCATCGCGCACATACAGCAAGGCCTCCATGCTGGCCTGACGTCCGTCTCTGCGCGCCTTGCCACGGAACACAAACCACTCGCTTGCTACTCCGATTTCAAGCCCGTCAGCCGCCTGGGTCGGCACCTGCATGCGAGCGATGATTTCCAGACGGTAGGCAAACCACTGTCCCCTGTCGCGCTCGGCCACCACCGTTTGCGCACTGGGCAATGACAAACCGGGCACCACCGCTGCCAGTACCTCGGCACTCGCTGTATTGCTGTTGACCCAGGTATTGGCGGGCAGAATGCACACGTAGAGTTTCAGCCGCTCCAATACCTGATCGCTCAAACCCTGCATCCCTTGCAGATCATCCAGGCTGCGCAGTGTCACCAATGATGCCGGGATGGGCTTGCGCGTCGCCGAAGAAGTCTCTCGCCCGCTTGCGAACATGCCGCTGACCTGGCCCGTTGCCGGAGTCGAAAAACGTGTGTATGAGCCAAGCACCCGCTGGCTGATGCTCTGGCAGAGAACATCACTGATGGAAATCATCTGACACAAGCGTTCGAAACTGCGCAGTTGACCGATTTCCAGCTGACCATTGCGCAGCAGGTTGCGCAGGTTGAATTTGCCCTGCTGGTCTTCCAGTTGTCCGTGAAAACCTTCTTCAGGTCGATCGGATGGACTCTGGCCGAGGGGCTGCGCCCACGCTTGGCTAGGATGAGTCGCCCGGCTCTTGCGACGTGAATCCCACAACAGCATGCGGCTCGCGTCCAGCCCGGCCATCAGCGCTGCGCTGTTCTGAATACGCGACTGCTCGGCTTCTACCGTGCGAATCATGACACTCTGACGGGTCAGCATACCGGCCGCGATGACCGCGACAATCGCGACGGTCAGCAGGGTACTGATAATTGCCGAGCCGCCTTGCCTGATTGCGCTTGCCGGGTAAGTGCTCAGCGCCATGTTCAGAGCTGCCATGAGCCGATATCAGCATTGACACCCTCGCCATCGGGCTGACCGTCGGCACCCAGAGAAAAAAGATCCACCTCGCTGTTAACGCCGGGGTTCAGATAATGATAGGGGTGTCCCCACGGATCATTGGGTAGCCGCTCGACATAGGCGCGCCAGTTGTTTTTGTTGATGTTGGCCGGCCGCTCGACCAGAGCTTTCAGGCTCTGAGCCTGATTGGGGTAAGTGCCGTGGTCGAGGCGATAGAGCTTGAGCGCCTGCATCAGCCCCGCGATATCCTGCCGGGCAGCAGCAGCCCGCGCCTGGTCCGGACGGTCAAGAACCCTGGGCACCACAACAGCGGCCAGAATGCCGAGAATAACCACGACCACCATTATTTCGATCAGGGTAAAACCGTCCTGGCCGCGACGGCCTCCAGACCGAGGCTTGACGCGTGCGACATCCATATCCATATCCTTGATGATCCTCATCTGTCCCGCAGTGTAGACACCGCCGCGACGGGGCACGATAAATCTGCTCAACCCTTATGGTGAGCCATTCATGAACAATCTGATGCTGGTCCGGTGCTATCGTTGTTGCCTGTATCGAGCAGGAGGATTTGCCAGGAGGCGCCCATGCTGCAACTGCACAAGGAGAAAGGCTTCACGCTGATCGAAGTGTTGGTGGCGCTGTTGATCATCGCCGTGGCAATGGCGGCTGCCGCGCGCCTGAGCGGGGTAATGACCTTTAACAACGGTGTGTTGCGCGACCGCGCCATTGCGTTGCTGGAGGCGCAGAACCAACTGGCAGAATTACGCATGATGACAAGGCTCAGGCCTGGTTTCACAACCCGCAAGTGCGATCAGGGCAGGCTCTCGCTGACCTGTGAACAGACGCTCAAAGCCAGTGCAGACGGAATGTTGATGCGGGTCAGTCTGCGAGTATTACAGCGGGACAACAAACCGCCGCCACTGGCCCGCCTCGATACCATTATCGCCATCCGACGCCAGCCGAAAGAGTCTCCATGAGCGTTTCAACGACGCAGCAGGCTGGGCAACTCCGGCAGGCCTGCCAGGCTGGCGACCTTGAATCGTGTGCGCTCGGTACCCTGCTCGATCACTACTGCGTCACTCTCGATAGCCACCAGACGTACATCCTTGGCAAGCAACTCCCCCGCCAGATAGCTGCGCGCCGGTCTATCGTTGACAGTGAGAATCGCCACCGCGCCTTTGCTCCCGGTCATGACACCGGTGACCTTGATCCGGACCTGAAGTGGCTGGTTGGCGAACCACTGTCGGGCAGGACTGCCGACATTGGCAGCGGGAACGGCGCTTTCCGGCAACGGTGCGCGCACAGGCTCGGGCGCAAGCAGCAACGACGACCAGAGCGCGATACCCGCCAGCGCTGCAATCAAGGCCGCCGATTGCACCAGGCGCGGTGCTGATAATGGATGAAACGAAAATGCCATGACTGAACCTCCTGTTCGTCTGCCGGGGCAGTCTACATCACTGCATCAGAATGCCTGGCCCCCGCTTTGATCCGTATGCAAACGTCATCAGGGAGCCACCGATCATGAGTATGGACACACAACGGGGTTTTACCCTGATCGAGTTGATGGTGGTTCTGGTCATCATTGGCATTGTCAGCGCAACGGTGAGCATGAGTATCAAACCCGATCCTGCCGCTTTGCTGCGCAAGGATGCTGAACGCCTCGCACACATGCTGCACATTGCACAGGTCGAGGCCAGAGTCGACGGTCGGCCAATCACCTTGCTGGTCGATGACAAAGGCTTTGGTTTCGCACGACGTGCCGAGCAAGGCCTGGGCTACGACCGCTTCATGAACGACCCGCAGCTGCGTTTCAGAGCCTGGGAAACACCCTCCATACGCATCAGCGTAGACCCGGCGCAGCGAGTGGTGTCAGGTCCCGAATGGATCGTCGCACCGCTGCGCATCCAGCTCTCTGACGGTGAACGATCCTTGAGCCTGCAGCGTAGCGCGCTGGGTCAACTGCAGGTGGTCAGCCCTCCATGAATGCAAGGCAAAACGGCTTCACATTACTGGAAGTGATGGTGGCTATCCTGCTGATGATCATCGTCAGCCTGATTGCCTGGCGTGGGTTGGAGAGCATCACTCGCACCGATATCCAGTTACGCGAAAGGACCGGGCATACCGAGTCGGTACTGCGAGCGCTGAACCAGTTGGAGCGCGACGTGGCCATGCGTGCCAGCGTCGAGCTGCAAAAACCGCTGCCTGGCGAAGAACCGGATCCGCAGGCAAAAACGTTGATACCCATCAGTATTCGCAGCGCGGAAAGGAACGGTATGCGACTCGACGTCATCCGCAGTGCGGCCACGGCCGGGGAAGGACTACAGCGAATCCGCTGGTGGCTAAAGGACAACACGTTGTATCGCGCGGCCGCAGACAGCAGCAATCTCTACCCCCTACTCGCTCCCGATGAAGGAATAGCGGTGCTCGACCATGTCGTCGAGGCAAAAATAAGGGCCTGGAGAACTGTCGGAGGCTGGCAACCGCTCGACAGCCACAAGGAAGACAATCCCGACGGGCTGGAAATTGTGCTCACGCTACATACCCGTAATGGCGACGAGCGCTATCGAAAGGTGCTGGGGCCGCTGAATTAGCGAGCATTGCTTACAGGCGACTGAGGGACGATGGTTTGAGTCCATTCTGGCGTCACGTCTTCAAAAGGGCCTGCTTCTACGCCTCAAGACGTCTCAAGCCCCAATGACGCCTTATCACTGCGCTGACCACCGGCTGGGCGTCGACCTGTAACAGCAGCTCATGAAAATCAGGCCGGGTGGTATGCAGATGCTCGCGCGCACCGCCCCATCTGGTCACGATGCAAGCCAGAATCTCAACTGCACCGGGATCATCACAACGCCAGAAGCCTGCATTAGCGAACAGATCCGCAAATGTCTCCCAGTTTTCATGCAACCGCGCACGGGTGCCGGTTTCGAGTAGCGTAGCCTGCGTTTCGTCGCAGCCCGACAGCCAGCGCTGCGGGTAATCGATAATCCCGATCGGGGCGTAGCAGTTGGCGGCGATGTAGACCAGCGCGCGAAGGGCTTGAGCGCGCAGGGCAGGCTTGCTGGGCAGCAACCCGGATTCGGGATGCTCCAGTCCCAGATGAATCAGAATTGCAGCGCTTTCGGTGAGCACCGTGCCATCAGCCAGGACCAGCGTGGGCACCTGCAGCAATGGATTGACCCGCCGCAATGCTTCCTTGCCTGGCCCCTCCTCCCACGCGCAGGCCCTGAACAAGGTAAAAGAAACCGAGCAGCGCCAAAGCGCTATCTCGATGGCTGCGGACCCCGAACCCTCTGTGCCAAAAAGCGTGTACATGCCAATGCTCCTTGTCAGGTGCTACATGCTCGGTCCGCGCAGTCACACAGACGCAGGAGCAAACAAATGGGCGTGCATAAAATCAATGAATACCCGCAGGCGCAGGGAAAGGTGCTTGCTCGATGGCCAGAGCAACCTGAAACTTCCGGTATGCACCGTGTAGTCGGTCAGTATTGGCACCAACTCGCCACTGCGAATGGCCGATGAAATCATGAAGTCTGGCAGGCAGGCAATTCCCAACCCCGCCCGCGCAACATCAACAAGAATTTCCGTCGTGTTGCACACCATCACCTGGGGCAAATCGAGATCATCGGCACCGGCCTCGCGACGTAGCGGCCAGTGTTCAAATTTGCCCGAAGAGGGAAACTTGTGCAACAGACAGGCGTGTCGACTCAAGTCTGCTGGATGTTGAGGTGTCCCGCGCCGGGAAAAATAGTCCGGAGCGCCGACGATTTTCAACTGAAAGCCCCCCATCCGCCTTGACATCAGGCCCGAGTCGCCGGGGTCTCCCGTGCGCAGGACGATATCAAAGCCTTCCTCGATGATATCGACCATGCGGTCGGAAAAATCGATGTCCAGTTCGATATCGGGATAGGTGCGCATGAACTCGATGATAACCGGCATGACCAGGCCGCTGACCAAGGGCAGGCTGATGCGCAATCTGCCTCTGGGCAGATCCCTGGCATTGCTCAACTCCATTTCTGCCGTTTCAAGCTCCGACAGAATACGGCGACAGCGCTCCAGAAATATCGAGCCCTCCAGGGTCATGGCAATACTGCGCGTACTGCGATGAAAAAGCCTGACACCCAGGCCCTCTTCCAGACGGCCGATACTCTTGCCTACCCCCGACGATGAAATACCCAGGCGCTTTCCAGCCTGGGTAAAACTCCGTGTTTCCGCGACCAGAACAAACACCGCAATGCTACCGAGCGATTCCAATACCCACTCCTATTAAGGACAGCCCTGTCCTATACCTTCGGAACATAAGCCTGTTTTTGTTTGCAGACGCAACCCCTAATCTCCCGACAGGGCAACTGCCCTTGGATAAACGCGTGCAATGCACCGAAAACTGCGCACGCTTCACAGGGAAATTGCACATGACTTCAGCAAGCCAGGTTCAAGCATCGTCTGCTACCAGACGCTGGGGACAATTGTTTGCCGCCTGCCTGACAGGCATCCTGATTCCGTTGTGCTTCACTGGCCCTGCCGTGGTTCTGCCCTCGATAAACAAGGCGCTGGGCGGATCAGCCGTCGAGCTCACGTGGGTCATCAACGCTTACATCCTGACTTACGGCAGCGCCATGATGGCCGCTGGAAGCCTGACGGATATCTACGGCAGAAAACGCGTATGGCTGATCGGACTGGCGATATTCGTGCTGTCCACCTTTGCCATTCCGATGGCCTCATCCGTCGTGCAGATTGATGTACTTCGCCTGATTCAGGGGCTGGGCGGTGCAGCAGCGTTCGCTGGCGCAATGTCATCGCTGGCCCAGACCTTCCATGGAGCGGACCGCACCCGAGTGTTCAGCCTGCTGGGCACCACGTTCGGGATAGGCCTGGCCTTCGGCCCTCTCGCGGCGGGCTCGCTGGTCGACTCGGCTGGCTGGAAATGGTCATTCCACGCAACGGCTCTTATTGGGGTTGCGGGATTCTTTCTGGTGCTTTTCAGCGCTACAGAATCCAGAGACCCCAATGCCACCGGCATGGACTGGCCAGGAGCGATCAGCTTTACCGCGGCACTGACCCTGTTCACCTACGCAATCCTGCTCGCCCCTGAAGACGGCTGGACCCATCCACTGGTCATGGGCGGCATTATCGGTTCACTGTTGCTGTTCTGGATATTCATTGCAGTGGAACGGCGCGTGGCCAGACCCATGCTTGATCTGTCGCTGTTCAAGAGCGCGCGCTTTGTCGGCGTGCAGATTCTTGCGGCCAGTCCGGCATTTTTCTTTGTCGTGCTGATCATCATGTTGCCAGCACGCTTCATTGGTATCGACGGACTCAGCGCGCTGGAAACCGGACAGATGATGACCGCACTGGCCGCGCCCCTGCTGATCGTACCGATGCTTGCCGCACAACTGGCACGTCGCTTTACCTCCGGGCTGCTGTCCGGTATCGGTCTGCTGCTGGTGGCTGTCGGCCTGCTGTGGCTCGCGCTGGCGCTGGACAGCGGAGCAATCAAAACCGCCTTGCTGCCGATGGCCTTGATCGGCATCGGCATCGGTCTGCCCTGGGGATTGATGGATGGCATGGCGATCAGTGTGGTTGAAAAGGAACGCGCCGGTATGGCTACCGGCATCTTCAATGCCGTGCGCGTTTCTGCCGACGGCATAGCCATTGCGATCGCAGGCGCACTGCTGGCCACGTTCATTCAGTGGGGCCTGTTCGATGCCCTGACGGGTGTCGCGCCTGATGTGGTGACAAACGCTGCCAACCGCGCCGCATTGGGCGATCTGCAGAATGCGATCAGCCTACTGCCCGGTCAGGCAGAACTGCTGCACCAACAGTACGCCACCGCGTTCCGCAATCTGCTGTTCATTCTCAGCGCCGCCACCGTGCTGACGGCAGTGGCAGTCTTTGCCCTGCTAGGTCGCGTGCGCGCTCATGACGAACCGCCACTCGAGCCATCCGACACGCTTGACCTGGCGGGAGAAGCCAAGTGAGCCCACATGAGATGACCGGAACACAGCGGCATCCTGCCTTTGCAAAGGTGTTCGCACCGGGCCATCTCACCTTCGGCCTGATTGCGCCGCTGGAAGGCTATCCCGACGCTGCAGCGCCGACCATGAAAAATCACATTGCCCTCGCAAAACAGGCCGACAAAGCCGGTTTTGCAGCACTCTGGCTGAGGGATGTACCGCTTCTCGACCCAGGCTTTGGTGACGCTGGCCAGATATTCGACCCTTTCGTGTATGCAGCACTGCTTGCTGCGGTGACCACGCAAATCTGCATCGGTACAGCCGGTATCGTACTGACGCTGCGCAACCCGCTGATGGTCGCCAAACAGGCCTGCAGCCTTGATGTGTTGCTGGAGGGACGCTTCCTGCTGGGGTTGTCGACGGGTGATCGGCCCGGCGAATACCCTGCATTCGGCGAGAATTTCGACACACGCGCAGAGCGCTTCAGAGAGGGGGTCGAGATGCTGCACGCCGTAACCGAGCACTCTTTTCCGGCCTTCACGTCGCGCCACTACGGGAAACTCAATGGCACGCTGGACCTACTGCCAAAACCTTTTTTCGGGCGGTTGCCGATGCTCGCCATCGGTCGCTGTCAGCAGGACATCAAATGGCTGGCCAACCATATGGACGCCTGGATATGGCATCAGAGTGGCTTCAACACCCTGCCCGACGTGATCAATCACTGGCGCGATGCCAACGAGCAAAAACGATTCAAGCCCTACGGTTATGCGACGTTCTTTGATCTGGAGGACAACAAGGACGCGCCCATGAAAGTCGGCCGTGGCATCAGTACAGGGCGCAACGCCCTCATCGAGCTATGGCAGCGTCAACGGGAACAGGGCGTTTCGCATGTTGCGCTGAACCTGAAACCACTGAGACGTCCGGCCACGGAAGTGTTACAGGAGCTGGAAGAGTATGTGCTGCCGTATTTCCCGACCCGACGCAGTGAGCATGCCTGAGCGAGTATTTCGCCTGCACGGCCACTGTCGGCAAAGGATCTAGCAGGGAAGAACGACATAAAACCGACCTGGGAGGTCATCATGCGCACTGAAAAAGCTTATCCGATAAAACCTAACCCGATGCGCAGCAGCCGCAACAAGATACAGCTGGGTGTTTTCTCCACTAACACCGAGGGCGGCTGCACCGTTACCAATGCGCCGGAACGCCTTCGCGGAGACGATTGGGCAGGTAATCTGGAAATCGCCCGGGTGGCCGACGATGCGGGGTTTGAAGCCTTCATACCGGTAGGCCGCTGGAAAGGTTTTGGCGGCACCAACAACACCGGCGGTGTCTGTTTCGAAACCTACACCTGGGCTGCCGGTATTGCCGCCCTGACCCACCAGATTGCCGTGTTCACCACATCGCACCTGCCCACGGTTCATCCGCTGTTTGCAGCCAAGCAGGCGGTGACCATCGATCACATCAGCAGCGGGCGCTTCGGGCTGAATATTCTGTGCGGCTGGTACGGCGCGGAAATGCGCATGTTCAACGGCCAGATGATGGAACACGACAAACGCTACGACTACGCGGAAGAGTGGCTGCACATCGCAAAAAATGCCTGGGAGCAGCAAACACCGTTCGACTTCAAAGGAGAATATTTCAACATCTGCGACGCTATCTCGCAGCCGCACCCCCTCAACACCCCCTATCTGATCAATGCCGGCGGTTCACCGCGCGGCAAACGGTTTTGCGCCAAACACTGTGATGCCGCTTTCCTGATCGTCAAACACCTGGACGGTGAAGACGCCGTGCGTCAGCAGATTGCATCCTATAAAGACCTGGCGAAGCAGGAGTTCGACCGCGATATAAAGATATGGTGTTACGGCTACGTGGTGCAGAAGGACACGCAAGAACAAGCGGACGCCTACCTGGATTATTACGCCAACCAGCTGGGTGACGATGAGGGCTGCGATATCATCACCGGCGAGCTGGGCATTCAGACCGGTATTTTCACTCCGGAAGATGCGGTCCGTTTTCGCTTTCATTTCAAGGCAGGGTTTGCAGGCGTGCCGTTGGTAGGCACTCCGGAACAGATCGTGGAACTGTTCAAGAAATATTCTGACTGGGGGATCGATGGCATTGCACTGACATGGCTTGATTACCACGAAGGCATAAAGGATTTCGTCAGAGAAACATTGCCATTGATGGAACAGGCGGGCCTGCGCGAAGCAATCACTGTCGAGGCAATCACTCCGAAAGTAGCTGCCGAAGTAGCCTGATGATGAGGACTCCCTGGCGTAGTTAGCCAGGGAGCTTTACCCGAACGATTTAAATGGCCAGCATGCGTTGTGGATTCAAAAGCGTCATCTCGGCACGACGCTCGCAACTCAAACCGAACGCGTCGAACCACTGCCCGCTCATCGACAGCCACTCGTGCACATCGACCTGACTGGTCTGCCCAAGGTCGGAGCTGTAGACCACATTGGGAACATGACTCAATACCTTAGTGAAATCCTGTCGGTCCTGATAGCCCAACAAGTAGGTCAGCGCCGTCTGTTCGATGTAGACCGATGGCTCACTGCCAATCACCTCAAGCTCGGCTGCTTTCAGACCGGTCAACGGGTTGGCGGGCTGATTGAGCATCAGCCTTGGCACACCGATGCGCAGTGCTTCCTCGATCAGCATCCTGACTTCATCGGCGTCGGCATGCCCTGTCGAGATGACCAGCGGATAGTCACGGGCCATTTTGAGAATATCCAGCGTCTGCGGCGTAAGGCGTCCGTTCTGCGCTGTCACTCTGGCAGGCTTGATGGGCTTTTCGCGCAACAGCGGATGGCTCAGGTTACGGGCCAGCGTGCTGGTATGCGTTCTGCCTGTGACGGTTGGCAAGTGAACAATGAAACGTCCCGGTTCATCGCCGCGCAAACAGAGACTGCGCTCGACTACACGGTAGTCGATGCCGCCAGCGATCTCGTTCAGAACCACAGAACCGCTGACCGGAAACCCCTGATTGCGTGCTTCCCATGCCTGGGCAGCCGTGCACCCCAAGTGATTTTTCAATACGACCCGTCCCTGCACAGCAGCGTAGCGCCGGCCCGCCTCTATCGCGCCATGACGGCGAATGAACGCGTCAGGATTGGCGTGATAATGCACATCAATGAAGCCTGGCCCCTCGATCCGACTCATTGCACACACTCCGCTCTGGCGATCAGAAATGTATCGATGCTCTCCAGCACCCGGTCCAGATCATCCGCCAGCGGGCGCATCCCGCCATCCGGCACACACAGTGAGCGTTGCTTGTGGCCTTTGGTACGCAGCACATGACCCGCCCCCACCAGTTGCGACTTTCCGCCAAACACACTCAGCACACGCCCTTTGTAATCGAGCAGGCACTCACTGATATCCAGACCGCTCAGTAGCCGGAATCCCAGGGTCAGACGCTGTCCCTGGGTTGGTAGCGTTGCGTCATTCTCGCTGACGGGCGGGTGCTCGTGTTTCTGGCCTTCAGGCAACACCAGATCGTCCAGCAGGCGTTTGGCTTGCTCGACATGCCCTTGTTCTGCCAGATCCGCCATACGTCCCAGCCTGGAATCCAGCAGCGCATCGGCTTTGGCGGGAGAAGAAAGCAGCAACAACGCAGGCGTCGACCGCAGTAATGAAGTGCCTGCCAACGCCTGTACCAACGCACCACCCAAGGCCACGCCGACGAGTAGATCCGGCACACCCCAGGGCTCTAGCGCGCTGACCCAGCGCTGGGTAAACCCGTCAAAGTCTTCGCCCGCCTTGACCGGCAGGGACAGGGAATCAAAAACCCTGACCTGATAACCCGCCGCAGTGAAATGCTCGATCAGCGGTTTGGCGAAGCCACCCGCGTCCCAGACCGGCATCACCGGTGAAAGAATGAATACGCTTGATTGCCCGACACCGAAGGTCTGGCAGGTGATGCAATGACTCATGGCTTTTGCTCCTGCAAAAATGACAAGACCCGCTGTTTCGAGCGGGTCCGGTCGTTGATCCATCCTGACGGGTCAGCGGGTCGTGCGCAGACGTTCAACACTGGTGGCATAGCCGCGCAGGGTTGACTCGATAATGAGCTGTGCGGGCAGCACCTCCTTGATCAGGTCCGCCACCTCGCCGGCCCAGATCGCCCTGATACTCACATCATCGGCCGCCAGTGCTGCTTCATACTCAAGACGCAATTGATCGGCTGATGCAGCAAACGCCTGCTCCTCACCTACCCAACTGTCGGAAAATTTATTGGCGATCACTCGTCCGCTGTAGCCCTGCGGCCAGTCGATGCCGCGCACCTCATCGAAGATCCGGGTTCGCACCGTATCGCTCGCGACAGCCTGCACCAGGCGCTGTTTTACCCGTTCGGAAGGCAGTGCTTCCTGCGAAGCCAGAAAGCGCGTCCCCATCATCACGCCATCCATGCCGAGCGCAAGCGCAGCAGCCATGCCACGGCCATCGGCAATCCCGCCGGCACCGATAAGCACAACATCGTCACCCACCGCGTCGCGAACTGCCGGAAACAGCGGCAATGAAGCTCGGCGCAAACTGTGACCACCCGCCTCGGCGCCTTGCACGATCAGCGCATCGGCACCGGCGTCCAGCGCTTCTAGCGCCTGGTCGACGTCATGCACCTGAACGATGACTTTGGCGTTGGCCTGTTGAATGGGCCGGACGAAAGGACGTACATCACCAAACGACAACGCAACCACTGCCGGGCGGTACTCGAGAGCCAGCTGAAGCAATTCGAACTGCTTCGCCACGGTAAACATGACCAGGCCCACACCCCATGGTTGCTGCACGTCGTGCATCATCTCAAGTTCACGCGCCATCCATTGCGGATCGCCGTAACTGGCACCCACCAAACCCAGACCACCGGCCCGGGAAACTGCAGCCGCCAGACGCCCTCCGGACGCCCCACCCATCGGTGCCAGAATCAGAGGATGTTCAATTCCAAGAAGAGAAGTCAGTGCTGTATTGATCGTGGCCATCGCCTGATACCTGTGAAAATCCGAGTGAATGTCAGACGAAGGCGACGTCTAAGCAGCCTTCGTCTGCAGCTAATGGATCAACCCGCTTTTTTTAATGCAATTTCAGGGGTGATGTACTCGGCCACGTTATAGAGGTGATATTCCCAGGTACCGGTTTCCTTTAACCGCGAGTATCGCGACAGAAACTCTTTGTCGGTAAACAGCGACTCGAACTGACTGCGATCACTCCATTGCGCCTGATTGATGACGGTCTTGCCGTCCGTGCTCTTCATCAATCGGCTCCATTTGAACGCACTGTAAGTACGTGCGACATAACTGACCGTTTCTTCGAGAATCTCGATAGCCAGATTCTGAGCACCTTCATTGACCTGTACAACATTGATTAGATACACCGCCTTGTCATCGGTGACGGAGTGAGCATCGAACAATTCCATTTTCATAATCAGTTCCATTTATAAAAAGAAGTATAAGAACACGTAGTCAAGCCAGAAGCGGTGTTGAAGCCGCCGGTTTACCGTCTTGCCAGAGCAGCGGTGAAATCACCTCGGCCACTGCCGTTTTCTCGACCAGCCCGATAATGATCTCGTGAGTGCCGCAGGTCATTCGTTGGGCCACCGAACAGAAAAGCGTCGCCTGGGCGGTACGCAGATAAGGCACCCCCTGGTCCTGCTGCCAGTCTCCGCTTTCAAACCGCGCAGGCCCGTTGACTGCTCCGCCAAACACGCTGACCAGTTCGGCCTGCCCGGTTTGCAACAGATTGACCGAGAACTTTCCCCGCTCAAGCAAAGGCAGGTAAACACTGGCGCTGTGATTGATGCACACCAGAATGGACGGCGGGTCACTGCATACCGAACTGACGGCAGTGGCTGCCATACCGTAAGGCGTGCCTTCATGTTCGGTCGCCACAAGGGTGACGGTCGACGTCAGGCGGCGCATGGCTTTCTTGAATGCAGCGACATTCATGTCGGGAGACTCAGGTGCGCTGAGTCGAGTTTGAGGTTCAGGCACATTTGCGCGTGCTGCCAATCGGGAAGCCTGATTCATGGCCGTTCTCCCACGCTGACTTTTTCAGCGTCCGTCAGCCAGGGCTGGTCGTAACGATAGGTGCTGCGGGCATTCTCCAGTGTCGAGCCCGTGGATATGGCCTCGATAATGCTGCGCTCAGTCTGCTCGACCGCCTGAGCACGGCGTACAACCTCGGCGGCCAGTTGCTGTGGAATAACCACGCAACCACTGCCATCACAGACCAGAAGATCACCGGGCCGGACAGTAACCCCATCAATGACCACAGGCACTTGTACCGCTTTGAGTTGTGCGCGGTTCTTGGCTGACTGCATGAAACGGCCACGACTGAACAACGGATAGTTGCACCTGATAACGGTATCGATATCACGTGCCACGCCATCGATAACAGTGCCTTTGATGCCGTTGGCCAAGGCGAAGTGGGTCATGATATCGCCCCATACCGTGCAGTCATGACGCCCGGCGTTGGAGGAAACAATCACCGCGCCGCAAGGCACATGATCGATGTAGTTGGCAGCCCCTTTGAATGCCGTTGGCGTATCGACAGCTTCGTACTGCACGGTAAACGCAACACCGACACAACGAGTGCCCGGCACTTGCGAAACAATACCCGGCAGCCCTCCATTGATCCCGAGACTGTCCAGTGCATCAGACAGCGAAGCGGTATCCAGATGTTCACATGCGTCCAGCACGGTTTGCGTAATTGCCACCGTTTCAAAGTGCACTGACATAACGTTCTCCCTGAACTGAGGCCTGTTCGGTGCGGTAGCCGACAGAGCTGGCCTGCAACTCAATGCACTGCTGGACAATCGCTTCGCCCACCTGGTCAGTGGTGTGGGAACCGCCAAGGTCGTAACTGCGAACGCCAGATTGTGAAACCAGGCTGACGGCGTGAGTGATACATGCCGCCTGGGCCGGGTATCCCAGATGTTCCAGCATCAGTGCAATGGCCATGAACATCGCGCTGGGGTTGGCCTTGTTCAACCCTGCATGAGCAGGCGCACTGCCATGTACAGGTTCGAAGTAAGCACCTGAATTGCCAAAGTTGCCGCTGGGCGCAAAACCCAGGCCACCCATTACGCCAGCGCCCAGATCGGAAAGGATGTCGCCGAACATGTTCTCGGCAACAATCACCCCGAAGCGTTCGGGCCGTTGCACCATCCACAAGGCAACCGCATCGACATTTTCGATAACACCGGTTATGTCCGGATAACGCTGTGCGATTTCTTCGAAGATACCCCGTGCAAACGCACTGCTGTGTCGCAGCACCATCGGCTTGTCGACAAACGTGACCCGGGTGAAGGTGTTCTTGCGCGCGTAATCGAATGCGTATTCAAAAATACGAGTCAAACCACTGCGCGTCTGCAGGCGCAACGTGACGGTCGCATCCTCCTGCCCTTCCCGCTGCCACGGCGCACCAAGTGCTTCGCGCTCTTCAAGCAAGGGCACCAGCGCATCCGGGACATGCCCGAAGTCCAGCCCCGCATAAAGACCTTCGGTGTTTTCTCTGATCACGACAAAGCGAAATCTGTCTTCACCGGTCATGTCGGTAACCGGGCGTACATTGGCGTAAAGGTCCAGGTTCTGCCTGAGCTGAATGACCGGGCTGACGTAGCGGCGGTTCTGGCCCTGAAGTGCCAGGGGCAGCTCTGCTTCCGCCTCTGCCAGCGGCTTGCTGGTTATTGCCCCCAGCAACGTTGCGTCACAGCTGGCCATGACTTCCCAGGTCTGGGCAGGAACCGTTTCACCCTCGCGCTTCCAGCATTCCCAGCCGATATCCGCCGGTATCAGATCAAACGGCAGGTGCAACGCTGCAATCACCGGAAGCGCCGCTTCCATGACCTCAATGCCGATACCGTCGCCGGGCAGAATGCATATACGCTTGCGGGATATTTGGGCGGTCATAGCGCAACTCCTTTTACGCTTTGCGACAGGTCACTGAAGATATTCGACAACGCCGCTCGCGGAGCAAGGCGCGCCACTTTGTCCTGTTGATGCATGACCTCGATCGCTCGGTACTCGGAGGTCAGTTGAAACCGTTCAAGGGTGTCTGCCACCCGCTGACTGACATCGTAGGGGAAGTTGTAAGTGCCCAGAATGATATCCATCAGCGGGCTGGGCATATTGTTATGCGGTATCGAGTTGGCTGTGACAGCGGACAATTCGATCACCTTGACCAAGTCAAAACCGTGGCTGACGCCTATACGCTCCAGATAAGCCACCAGCATGCTCAAGTGAAGATTCCCGGCCCCTTTACCCATGCCGCAGATGGACGTGTCGATGTATTCAGCACCGGCCTCGATAGCCGCCGATGCATTCGCCAGCGCCAGCGACAGATTGTTATGGGCGTGAAACCCCAGTGGCACCAGCAACCGGCTTGCGAGGCGACTGAACAGCCGATGCACATCGGCTGGCAGCATATGACCGTTGGAATCCGCGCAACAGATGATGTCCGCACCGGCACCCTCTGCCCGAGCGGCAGTATCGAGCACGGCTCCCGGCGTCTGCGATGTCACATGCGTTACATTGGCGCTGACACTGAAGCCGTGATCCCGGGCCAGTGACAAGGTCGCCAGCCCTTCATCCAGTTGATCGCGGCGCAGACAGACACGAATCATCGAAACACCCTGCTCCTTGAGCATGGCGAAGTCATCTACCGTGATGTTTTTCGGGTGAACCATAACCGCCAGCTCAATACGTCCAGCGGCGGCCTGCGCAATGTTCTCAATAAAGCGTGCGCCTACATCACTGGTCAGCCCGTGCTCGCCCTTCGGCGCAAATGATCCCTTGCAGTAACCAATTTCACAGAGGTCGACGCCTGCATCCGCCAGGCCTGAAGTAATAGCTCGAGCCTGGTCTTCCGTGAAGTTGAAGTTGTTTCGATAACCACCGTCACGCAATGTAACGTCGAGAATCTTTATGTCGGCCATGAGAATCTCCGGCTGTCCTTAGGTTGTAAACAGGGTGCTTGAGATGATCTTGCCACTGCCTCTATTCTTGTCGTTATCCAACAGCGCCGCACCTGCAAACATTGCCGAGCCGACACCTGAACGTCTCGGAGTTTCGAATCATTAACTTCTTAACTCGACATTGATCCTCGTCAAAATCGACCGCATTGTAAATTGTCGATATTTGATCAGGGGATGGGAATTTTTTCACCGCCACCTTATGTGTCTGCCGAAATAACGACTTCTGGCACTGGCCCGACTAGCGATAACAGCTTTCTACATAATTCATCGCGGCCTGAATGGAAGCCACCGCGCGCAAGTCTTCATGCACGCCCAGCCAGACATCAACCTCCAGCGGTGCCGACAGCTCTACCCGGCACAGACGAGAGTTAGCCTCTACCGCAAAACTTGGAAGCAAGGCAATGCCCACACCGGTTTCCGCGGCACGAATTTGCAGTTCTACTGTTTTGGCTTCCAGCACGAAGGGGCGTTCACCGACAATATTTCTGAGCCAACCGTTCTGACTGTCGCTCATCAGTTCATTGTCGTAGGCAATAAACTCATAGTGCTCCGGGTGCCGCTCCTCCAGATAAAAACGTGCGCAATAAAATGAAAATGAGGCGGTGCCGATACGTCGTGCGACGATGCCACTTTCAACCGGTCTGGAAAACCGTATGCACAAGTCAGACTGGCAACTGGATAACGACGAATACTGATGATCCCCCAGCAAGCGCAGCACAATGCCGGGGTGCATGGCACGAAACGCCCCCAGTTGCGGCACCAACTTCTCGACCGCCACCGAGGGCGGCGCGCTGATGGTCACTTCCACACCCTGCGCTACCTGCGCGGCAACAGCGAGACGGCCAATGGCCTGGGTCTGCGCCTCGATCTGCCGCCCGATAGCCGCCAGACGCCGCCCTTCATCAGTCAACTCGTACAACCGCTTGCGACGGTCGACAAGCTTTACATTCAGGGATTTTTCCAGCGAAGCGATACGCCGCGAAACAGTAGCGTGCTCCACACCCAGCACCCTGGCAGCGCCGCTCAAGGAACGAATGGCGGAAAACATCACGAAGTAATGCAAGTCCTCCCAGTCAAAACAGACTTTCGGTTTTCTGAACAGGTTATTAACGTCAAGGGAAACTGATCCATCCAATGGAGTCATTGTCATTCAAGTCATGTCCTTATACGGTTCGCGCGAATAAAAGTCTTCATTACGTATCGACGATGAGTAGTGGCAGACGTGCAGAACGATAAGGATAATGCTGATAACTTCCTCAGGCCCGAAGAGCGAGCGGGTGCCGCTGGGTAGTTTAGATTATTGGCGGGTGGGTATTGCAGAGAGGGGGTCGGATGATTTGGGACGGGGGTGTCCGGAATGGGGAGATTGGTTTGGAAAGAAGCAGCAAGATTAAAAAGAGAGGTTATTGCTAAGCATAGAGCATTTTTACTTGTTAGCTACATACAGGATATAACTATCTAGAAACACTATTACAGTTACCTTTCAGTTCATAATGAGTAGAACGGCAACCTTCTCAGGTTGAACTCAATCACTACCCCAATAGATTCATACTTCTCAGCAATACATCACCCACGTTCATAAAAAACACTTTCAAATGCTTCATCGACGCTCCACCTCCTTATCCATATACGTACGTTATACGTCTCCCCCCTTAAACCCCTCCCACTAACGCCGCGAAATCCAGCTTAAATTTTTCGATTATAATAAGAAAACTCGACATAACTTTCGATACCACTAAACGCATCAATCCGCTCAAGGGTCAGCACCTCAACAGTGTACTCGCCCGGCAAAAAAGCAAAGTGTTTTATATCTCTGACCTGTGTAGACTTATAATCACCCTCATATTCAAAAGCCTGCCCGGAATTAACACCTTCAGTTATGACGACCTCATCAAAAAAAAAGTTCCCATTTTTCAGAATTCGCAAATGAACAGGAATAGCAACACCTTTCCCGTTATGCATATCTCCGCCCCACACTTTCCCTTGTCGAGCCGCTTCAGATTTATTTTTGCTCCAGACGAATAAAAGAGCGATCCTATAGCCACCACGTTCGCCAACCCTGAATTGTGCGACCGCAGACTTACTCGGCAAAGAAACATCAATAGGTTTGACTATCAACACCTTTTCTGAACACCCTGCAAAAAGAAAACATAACAACAGCGTAAAGAAACCGTTAAAAAAAGACATATATGAACAGCTCCTAATATAGTAAAAAGCAACACATCTATATACGTGAAAAATCACCCTCCCACCAAAGTTTTTCCACAACCGCTCTCTCAAATTCTCCTGCGCATGCCGCTGTAACGTACGCAGGAAATACTCAATCACCCGCTGCTTCCCGGTCTTAGCTTCCGCCGTCACCGCCATGTCCAGCGGCAGCTTGATGTCCACATTAGCCGACTTGAGTCACGTCAGCTACATTCGCCGCAGTTCCCCCTAGGCTATGGGCTAAACCCGACTCGGCATCGACGCCGATATGCGCTTTCATATCGAAGAAATATTGATTTCCTTTCTTCGTCTGATGCATATCAGGATCGCGCTTGCCTTCCTTGTTTTTGGTCGAGCTCGGCGCGTTAAGTTTCGAGTATTTTGAATTCGGAATCCATATCACGCAAATAGCTCTCAGGCGCATCTATATACTTTTGAGTAGCAAACTTAGGTTGTAATGACCACGTTTCCATATCGCCAGTGGGCTTTGGCAGAAAGTTCTCAATCAATCATGGCGGCAATTCTACCCAACCGACTTTTCGTACAAAACCTAGAAAAAATGGACATCCAACATCCGAAAAATTCAAGCAAGCCGTTCTGACCCACCCTCTATTTCTCGCCTTTGAAAACTACAAAACATTATTATAATCATACATGTATTCAATATACTCCAACTCACCCCACACATGACCATCCAGCCTGTCAATCATAACTACCCCACCAACCTTCCCCTCATCTCCACCAACAATACTAAAAACCCAAAATACTGGCGGTGACTTCTCCGCCCGAGAAGAATCGAATACGACATCAAAACCTTTAGCTCTTGCATAGTCAACGGCAAAAGCAGCAGCTTTTTCAAATTCAATATTACTCACATCTCTGTATCTGACAGGAGAGCTGAAGACCTCAATCCCTTTACGCTTCAACTCAGTAACTATTGAAACCATCTTCACTCTTTCTACATTCAACCCCAGATAACCAGAGTATTTTTTCCCGGGCATACACACAAAATTCTTATCAAATATACGCAAAGGTCCAAATTCGGCACCTTTATGCTGACCCAATACAAATGCATCACACTTCATTCTCAACCTCACAATATCTTATGGTCGAATCACCACGCCACTACCAGTCAACACTGATTTCAAGCTATCTATTGGCACCGAGTAAGACGATCCCACCCCAACTGGCCAAGGGTCTTTAATGAATGCCCGACCACTTTGAACGGACTCAACAACAATCGCATGTGCACCAGCACCGGCCCTAACACTTGCTACAACTGAAGCGCCACTCTGGATAGAATCGGTAATAATGTCGACATTTAAAGCTGACATATACTCTGCCCCCCTTCAAAGCCAAGCTCTTTTAGTCCGCTAGGTATTTTAGACAACGCAGTACCTTCATGCGTCGTTCCAATCGCCTCTCGGCCGCGCTGCTCGCTCCTGACTCAGCAGTAGAGGGAACGCCTTTTGGACCAACTCAACTTTTGCCTTTGATATGATTTCGCCACGGGACAAGCAGCTCCTCCAGCAAGACTCGATCAATAACACCATCATCAATGGTGCTCACAAAAGTAGTAACTAACTGAAAATCAAAGGAAATATTTTTTCAGGTAGTTTTTTACGGCACGAATTAGTTCTTCCACCTCATCTAGATTTTTCGAGCCCATATTAATAGAGAGTGTATTTTGCTGCAGTGCTGAATAAAGCTCTAATATTCTACCCACTACTTCTGCGCTCCCTTCATCTATTGGATAAATAAAGTTTGGCGGGGGCAATGCTCCATATTCTTGAGGCGGCGACCTCATTCACAAACTGCTGCACCTTAGATCTAATGTGCTGATCCAAATCCTGAGCCACGTAGAAAGTTAACTGTTGCTTTTCATGCTCTAGCGGTTCTGAATGCATTATTCAGCTCCTTTTTTCGACGGGTATGCCGGGAGAGCAGCCTCTGAACCGCCCGGATTATATCTAAAACCTCCTGGCATGTGCGCGTCCAAATGCCGTGTATCAGGCAGAGGCACAGTAAGTGTTTGCCCCCTGAACATGGTGCGTTCATCCGCAGCTTAAAACGAACAATTTAGATCAATAGTTCTTTAATAACCTCCGGTAGCGCGATCGCCACAAATCCTCTCTCGGTATCATCAAACTCACCGGCACGTTTAAAAACAATACCTCCTGCCTTACTTACACAACGGAGCCAATCAAAGTCTTTAGATATCTCCCCAGTCCATCTCATATCGAGAGCACGCCGAAAATCAAAACTTTTCGGCAATGCAGCAATGTATGAACAGCGTTCATGCACAATCAAATCCGCAACTATTTCTATGGATGACTCGTAAAAACACATAACGCCAAAAAACTTCACGCCTCCACCAACTTCAACCATAGTCTCAATCGCGTCATTACTATCAGGTATCTCAAACCCTCTCGACCTCAACGCCCCCCATAATTTCTTATGACGTACCACTCGTGTATCTGGCTGTGTTGCCGAATTACCTAAGAACAACCAAAAATCATACTGAGAAAATCTTTCGGCTACCAACTTATAGATAAACCTTAGAACAAGACCTAGTGGCTTTTGTGCCTCTAGTGAAATCGAAAAACTTGCAGCCGACAATACCGCCCCCTCCGCGATGGCTGCGCACGGGATATAGATTATTTCATTTTCCTTTAAAACATTAACCGTACTAGCGACTCTGACATCAGTAGTCATAATGGTTCCCCGATTCATCATTAAAGTGAGAGCCTCGATTTTGTGGATTTCCTACACCGAAATCATGCCCTCCCTCATCGTCGCGAATTCTTACCGTTCGAGTGCCGCCACCCGACGCAGGCACCTCAAATTCATAAATTTTTCCCGGCTGAGGATTACCTCGCTTGTCTACGTTGGGTAGCACACTGCTAGGCTGCTGACTTGTCGGGATACCTGATCGACGCTTAGCTTCGTTAAATGCACCACTTCGCGCAGCACCAATGGGACTCATATTTTCTGGAACTGTGCCTTTTACAGCGACTGTACCCACGGTCGCAGGAGTTCGACCAAGAAGTGCTATCCCACCAGCAGCCATCAGGTCGGTAAGCAGAGTAGCACGCTCTTTTACATCTGTTATTGATCTCCCCTTCTGAGCATCGAGCCAGCTCGTGTCTTTGACCCACTGATCAAGCCCGGCCGTTTCCTCAGGTGTCAGCCATCCTTCCTTCACGTTTTTGGCGTAAGCCATCTGCTTATCAGAAACGAATAGCGCGCCCCAACCATCCACGCCTTGTGACGGAACAGCAACCGCCCCGGGATTGCCTGTAAGCAAACCAGCCATATCGTAAGAAACGCTGTGCTTCAAGAAGTTAAGCAAGTCTTTGGCGACAGGCTCTGTGAGCGAGACCGCGCTTCTCTGAATGTCCTCGACGCAGGATCGGCTTGTGCAAGCATTGATGGCCATTGAGCGTTCGCTCGATAGCTTCTCGTAGTCAGCAATGATTGAGCGGATGTTCTGCTCTGAGCAACCTTGCGAAGCCCGACAGCCTTGCAGCTCATCGAGCAACCGCTGGGCCGAAGGGTGGTCAAGATTGTTCTATTGCGTACTATTAGCCGTCACCGCCGCTGCTGCCGATGCGTCCCCGCCCGTTGCGGCAGCAGTCAGAGCACCGATCAACTGCGAGGCAGTCATCAGCTTGCTGACACCTGCCTGATAGGCTTGAGAATCTCTGTCAACGCCTTTTGGCAGAAGCCTCTCCGCCAGATAATCGACAACCATTTCATTCGCGCCAGCGGCCAAGGCACCCGTTCGGAAATCGCCGCCCATTGCCTCGGACATCAACCCGCCAAGCACGGCATGCATGCCGACTTTGGTGAGTTTGCCCTCATCGAACAGAGTGAAATCACCTATCTTGCCTGCGGCAATGGCGCCACCCGTAGCAATTCCCGTACTGACGATGGAAGAGCCAAGGTTATCCTTGAAACTCCCGCCCATGATCGCGGTCTTGATCACAGATTCGGTGATCACCTTAGTCGCAACGGTCTGAACACTCGCAAGGTCCAAGCCCAGATTTTTCGGGTTGATGGTCGGTACGAAACCTGCCATTACGCCCGCCATGGCGTATCCCTTGATGGCGTTGGAAGACGTCACGTCTTTGAAAACAGCGCCAAGATCACCCTTGTTGTTGATCGTGCTCGTCACCGCCGTCGTCGCAACGCTGGTTGCTACAGCGCCGCCAATACCAGCGCTTAAACCAAAGCCTGCTGGGCCCATCACCGCCGCCATCAGGATGGCGACAACAATCTGCGCAGCAGGCCCAAGGCCCGAGTTGTCGTACTTGAAGCTTTCGTGGATTTCCTTGACCTGACGCCAGTTGATGTCACCTCGTTTCTCGGCATCCTTGATCCAGGCCAGTTGCGGATCAGCCTTGACCATTGCGTCGATGCTCTGGCTTACGCTTTGCTGATTGACCTGTTTCACATCAATGCGCAGACCGTTGACGGCCTGAATGGCAACTTCGCCTTTGGCCACCAGTTCGCTCTGGCGAAAGGTCTCGTCGGTTGCCCCTTTGCCTTTTGTCGAGAACCACGCTGCACTGCTTTTGTTCTTGGTGTGGCTTTCGTCGTGGAGGTCTTTCACGCCCTCGAAATCGATTGCGCCGCCACTGTTGATCAACAGGTCATTGCCACTGTTCAGTTTGGCAACCTGATAACGCTGGTCGCCGCCACTTGCCAGCGTCAGGTTACCGCCTGTAGTGATTTCACTGCTGATATTACGCGTGTCGGTCACTTCATCGCGCTTGAAGTTTTTCGCCCCAAAACTCCCCTTCTTCTTTTTGTCATACAGCGAATAATCACTGTCCTGCGCAGCCAAAATATCCAGATTCTCACCGGCTACCAGATACGCCTCTTTACCGGCCGTAATACGGCTAGAAATCACGGCGAGGTTCTGGCCAGCCTGCAAGGCAACGCTGCCTCCCGCTTCAAGATCGGCGGCAACCTGGCTGACGTGGTCTTCCTGACGGGTCAGTTTTTTGCTTTTGGACAGGGAGTGTTCTTCGTCCGCCGCAGAGCTGATGGTGAGGTTTTCGGTCGCGGCCATGGCGATGTCGCGTTTGGCGTCGATCTGGCTGGCGATGATGGAGATGTCGCGTCCGGCCTGAACGGTCAGGTCGCGTCCTGAACTGGCGGTTGAGCCCAGTTGGGTGATGTCGCTGCTGTTGTGTTTGCTGTCCGAGAACAGGCTGTTGGTGACTTCGGTCGGGGCGATGGTGACGTCGCGTCCGGCCTGGATGCTCATGTCACGACCGCTTTCCAGCACGCTGCCTTTGTTGATGACGTCGCGGCCTGCCGAGATGCTCATGTCATTGGCGGCTTCGATGCGCGCGGCACTGTCGGCGAACTCGTTGTGGCGCTGACCGCGCGCGCTGTTGTCAATCGAGGTGATGCTGCGTTCGTTGATCACGTCGCCGTTGATCGCGGTCAGTGAAACATCGCGACCTTTGATGATGCCGCCAGCGGTGTTGATCAGATCATTACCCGCGAGCAGATCGAGCCGGTTGCCGGCTTCTATCAGGCCGGCGTTGATCAGGTTGTTGCCTGCGACTGCCGAGAGGTTGTTGGCGGCGTGCAAGGTACCGACGTTGTCGAGGTTCTGGCCGGCAATCAGAGAGACGTCGTTACCCGCAATCAATGCGCCGGTCGGGCAAACTCAACGACCGTGTTGCACTCGGTTCCTGCAACCGCCATCACACGAGGAATGCCATTCTCGTCAACGTATTTGAGGGGGCCACCATCGGTCTGAAAAGGCTTCCAGCCTTGAGCCTCCGCGTACTCCTTTAACTTACTTGCTTTTGGCGTGCGACCGGTTTCAAAAAATTTATCAATGCCTTTTGCACCTATTCAACTCTTCAATGCTGGCAAAGACAGCACTTCATCGTACTGTGGCCAATCTTCCCTTGCGCGCTTTAGCACACCTTGCATCAACTCATCCAACTCAGGCACTGGATGCTCGGGCGGCAATTGGTCAAAGGGCGCGGCCAGCAGCGGATGATCAATCTTCTGCGGATTGGCTAAACCTTCCCACTGGCGCAGGCGCAGGATATAGAGAATTTCCACCGGCACGCGCTCCAAGTGCCAGTCCTGATTGAAGTCGTAAGAGTTCTTCTGGCTCTCTTTGCCGGTTTGCCAAGTGTGGCGGTCACACGCGGCCAACAGACAGGGCATCAGGTCGTCGGGGCTGGGAGTGCGCCACTTGGCCAACAAGGCTTCGTAGATGGGTTCGTCGTAAGCATAAGCAGGCCATTGATGTGAGACATCGCCCACCCAATCGGCAAACACACGCAGCATAAAGGCTTGGGCGCGGCGGTGTTGCTCTTCGTACTCGATGACCAGTTGATGACCACGGTTGAGCGCCGCATGGGTCAAATAGCCTTGGTGGATGACAGCTTCCTTCCAGCCCAGAATCGCCATGGCGGCCATCATGTTGGCTGCGGTTTGGATGCTGTAGTTTTGTTGGCGTCTGTCATTACCTACGGCTTTAGCTAAAACGTCAAACTGCCCCGCCCAAAAAAACAACTGCCAAATGCCTACTTGGTAGTAACGCATCCAGTGTGCCAATTCGGAAAGCCATCGAGGGTTTACCGTTGCAGTGGCAAGTACTTTGTGAGCCCTTGTCACCGACATCCATTCTGCACGAGCATCTGTTGCATTGTTTCTGTTTGGAACCATCATTGAATGCTTCGGCGAAGCATCCTCGCGAGTAACGTACTCGCGAATACCGGCTATCTCATATTCATCCGAGACATGTGGCCCCTTGGCTATGCGCCCCAGCACACTTTTGTAAGAAGGCCATTTCGGGTTTACGCCCGAGCGCTCGCACTGAATTATTTCTTGGACCATGGTTCCACCTTAAATTCTGCTACACCTGTTTTACCGGGGGCAGGAACACCGACTTTGACGGTCACGCCTTGGACTTTGACGTTTTCAGAAAGAAGCGCTGCTCGCAAAGCATCACGTAACGCTGGGTCCGAATCGGCAATTGAGCTATTACCCAACCACCCTCTCAACCTCGTCGCCGGATCTCCATGCGGCGTACCGGCCTTACTCACGCCATTCACCGAAGACTTCGCATCCATAACCACCACAGTAATGGTATCGCCATTGATTGCCACCGCACAGCCATCGCAGCCGTGGTTGCTACTGTTTTGCAGAGGTTTGAAATTGAGGCCGGTTTTCTCGTTAAGGGTTTGCAGGGCCAGTTGCTCGCCCAACACCCCATCATTTACAAGCGAACCGGTCTTCCAATTGGGAAGGTGCGACAGCGGGATACTTTCAAATGTCTGCCCAAACAGGTCTTCAACCGAGCTGAGCTTGGGGGGGCTTATTACATCAGGGGTAACCTGGCCCGGGCCTTTTGCACCAATATCATCTCCAAGCTCTAATCGGTCAAGCACATTATCAAGCTTTTTGCCGATGGCCTTTTCGACCAATGCATCCCCTGTGCTTGCCACACCCTTGGCGCCGGTAACGGCTGCAAATATCCGGATGGCCAGCAAAGTCTTCTGGGCAGTGCCAACATCTTGACCGTAGATAGCATTCAACTTCCCGGAAAGCTCTGAATTCAACGCTACAGCAGTGCCTTCACCTATTGCCTGACCACTCTCCTTGAAGCTGTCAACAACTCCTTTAGGCAGCCCGGTTATACCTTCAAAAATACCGTTAAAAATGGCTGAAGGGTTTTCTTTCGCTACCTTGGCGAGATCGACGACACCGTCCTTGAGCGCAACTCCTGAATCTTTCAGCTCCTTGACCAGTCCCGCACTCAGGTCGCGACTGATACCGCTCTGGACGAACTGTTTATAAAAAGCTGGATCGGCGGAATCAGCAAACATTTCAGGCCTGAACAGCTGATTATTTTCCGCGGTAAACAGTTTCTGATCGGTACCCAGATTATTTACAAAGGTCTGTCCTGCTTTCGCGAGAAATCCTTGAGCAGCAGGGTCGTCGCCATCACTCAACACTGAGCGCCACAACATATCCGTGTTTTTCAGCGCTTGTTGGCTAAGGCGCTCCATGGCTGCCTGCTCTGTTATGTCCAGATCCTGAGCAAATTTTTTCGCGTTTTCATTCAGCCATTTCTGTTCTTCATAGTGCAGCTGCCGATTGTATGTTGTCGCGTATTTGGCTACCTCGGCCCCTTTGGCTACGTCTCCATTCACCGCAGCAGCGGCTACGATACCTGTGAGCTGAGACGCCATTACCTCCAGGTTCTTGTCACCGCCTACCATGTTGCTGATCACGTTGATCAACGCTTCGTTAGCGCCTGCGGCCATCGCGCCGGTTTTGAAATCGCTACCAGTAGCCTCAGCCACAAGGCCACCCATCAAGGCGTGCGCCAATACTTTCTGAATACTGCCGTCTTCGTATTTTCCGAGAGCCCAACCTCCAACAGACTTAAATCCAACGGCCATACCAATATTGCTGGCTTGGCCAGCCAACGCATTGCCAAGATTGTCTGAGTAACTGCCGCCATTGATAACAGTGTTTACGAACGCGTCGGATGCGGACTTCATCAACACTGCTTGCGCACTTTGCAGGTTGAAGCCGAGCGAAGTGGGATCGTAGCCAGGCATCATGCCAGCCATCGCGGCTGATGTTAGATATCCCTTCAGCGAACTGGACGAGGTGACATCCTTGAATGTGGCTCCAATATTGCCTTTGTTATTAATTGTGCTTATCACTGCCTGAGAAGTAGCGGAAGTCAAACCTGCAACAACGGCTGTATTGGCAGCAGTACCAATTGCCGCAGCCGTTGTGGTGGAAATACTGGCAGCCGTTGCCGCTCCGCTGGCAGCAGAGCCTGCTGCCGCACCCGCTGTAGCGAATGTGCCAGCCCCAGCAGTTAACGCCGTAACGATGATAATGATCGCCAGCATTGCCCCCTGACCGAGGCTTGAATTGTTGTACTTGAACGAATCATGTACCTCTTTGATCTGACGCCAATCCACATCACCGCGCTGCTCAGCATCCTTAAGCCACGCCAGTTGTGGGTCTGCCTTTACCATCGCATCAATGGTCTGGCTGACGCTTTGCTGGTCGATCTGTTTGATGTCGATTTTCAAGCCTTCAACAGCCCGGATCGCTACCTCGCCTTTAGCCACCAGCTCGCTCTGGCGCAAGGTTTCGTCGGTGTTGCCCTTACCTTTACTCGAATTCCAGGCAAGGTCACTTTTGCTCTTCTCGTGACTCTCCTGATGCAGGTCCTTCACGCCCTCAAACGTAACCGCGCCACCACTTTGAATCGTCAGGTCCTTACCGCTCTCCAGCTTCGCAGCCTGATACTTCTGATCGCCTCCGCTCGACAGCAGCAAATCACCACCAGTGGTAATTTCACTGCCGATGTTTTTCACATCAGTGATTTCGTCACGCTTGGTTTTCTTCGCCCCAAAACTCCCCTTCTTCTTTTTGTCATACAGCGAATAATTACTGTCCTGCGCAGCCAAGATGTCGAGGTTTTCACCGGCAACCAGGTACGCCTCTTTACCCGCTGTAATACGGCTGGAGATCACGGAGAGGTTCTGGCCCGCCTGCAAGGCAACGCTGCCCCCGGCATCAATATCGGAGGAGATTTGGCTGACGTGGTCTTCCTGACGGGTCAGTTTTTTGCTTTTGGACAGGGAGTGTTCTTCGTCCGCCGCAGAGCTGATGGTGAGGTTTTCGGTCGCGGCCATGGCGATGTCGCGTTTGGCGTCGATCTGGCTGGCGATGAGGGAGATGTCGCGTCCGGCCTGAACGGTCAGGTCGCGTCCGGAACTGGCGGTAGAGCCCAGTTGGGTGATGTCGCTGCTGTTGTGTTTGCTGTCCGAGAACAGGCTGTTGGTGACTTCGGTCGGGGCGATGGTGACGTCGCGTCCGGCCTGGATAGTCATGTCACGACCGCTTTCCAGCACGCTGCCTTTGTTGATGACGTCGCGGCCTGCCGAAATGCTCATGTCGTTGGCGGCTTCGATGCGCGCGGCGCTGTCGGCGAACTCGTTGTGGCGCTGACCGCGTGCACTGTTGTCCATCGAGGTGACGCTGCGTTCGTTGACCACATCGCCGTTGATCGCGGTCAGTGAAACATCGCGACCTTTGATGATGCCGCCAGCGGTGTTGATCAGATCATTGCCCGCGAGCAGATCGAGCCGGTTGCCGGCTTCTATCAGGCCGGTGTTGATCAGGTTGTTGCCTGCGACTGCCGAGAGGTTGTTGGCGGCGTGCAAGGTACCGACGTTGTCGAGGTTCTGGCCGGCGATCAGTGAGACGTCGTTACCCGCAATCAATGCCCCGGTCGGACCAAGGCGATTGTCGGCCTGTGCCAGATACAGCACCGGCACCAGCACTTTCTCGCCATTCACTTCATGCTCTTCAAGCCAGACGATGTCGTGGGTC
The DNA here is from genome assembly GCF_032587815.1 of Pseudomonas syringae group sp. 26L6. NCBI lineage: Bacteria > Pseudomonadati > Pseudomonadota > Gammaproteobacteria > Pseudomonadales > Pseudomonadaceae > Pseudomonas > Pseudomonas syringae group sp. 26L6. The sequence goes on along the minus strand of NZ_JAWHPJ010000018.1, from coordinate 505,509 downwards.
AGCGCTGCGACCTGTTGTGAACTCAGCGATACGCCGACAGCCAGGTTCAGTTGCTGCTTGCTGGCGATGGCGTTGTTCATCAGGTACTTGAACTGCGCCTCGTTGGAGGTTTGCCCATCGATGAAGGCCTGACCAGTGCGGGCCACGACTGCCTGCTGAACGAGGCGTTGTTCATACAAGCCGTCGCCCAAGCGCTTGGCGCTGACTTCCGGGTCGTAGCCCAGACCTGCGAGCAGGTAATCCGAGCTCATGAACTGCTTGAGTTCGGTGAGGACCGGGTTGGTTTCGATCAGGTATTTTTGCGGTTTGGAAACGAATGAGCTGCTGGGCAGGCCCTGCACTCGTGTAACGGTTTGTGCTGCGGCAGACACGACCGGCGTGATCGCGCTGGCTTGCGCCACTATGGCGGGCTGAATACTGGAGCCGCTAATAGGGCTATTCTGCGTAACCACCGTGCTTGAAACAGCGGCGGTGACGGGGCTGACCTGAGCAGCGACAGGGTCGCGAACAGCAGAAATGACCGGACCGCCTTGAGTATTTACGACAACCTGGGTAACGGCGTCAGTCGCGCCTGACTGGGCACCTGTTGGAGCCTGATTGACCGCACTGAGCGGGTTACCCTGAGTCCCATTTACAACCTGACCGGCCTTGTTGACCTGAGCGCCTTGCACCATTCCGGCATTCTGAGCAGCCGAGCTGCCGGAAGAAACGGCAGTGATGAGCGGAATGCCAGATGTAGAGCCAGCGTTCTGAACAGGCAGCAAAGCGCCGTTACCCTGATTGCCAGTTGCAATGCCTGTAACGCTGTCGACACTGGTGACACCTACGGAATCAGAGGTATGACCGGGTAGTACAAATCCGCCTATGGGCGCGGCACCTGGCGCGCTGGCGTCGAAGGAGGATGCATTGGCACTCACGCCAGCACCTTGTCGTATCACCGAAGCAAGCTGGCGGGTGGCGTTGGATATCTGGCCTACCGAGCCGATCTGGATGGTGCTTGCCTGCGCATCGGAAACGGTATGCTCGCGTTGCGCGACGGATACGGCCGCGCCGCCCATGGTCCAGCTTTGTGGCAGGCCGACGGGTTGGGCGACAGCGGCTGCGGTGCCGGTCTGGCCGCTCAGACGGAACAGTCCGTTCTGGCCGGTGGGCAGACTGAAACCTGGCAGGCTTAGTGGGTTGACTTGTTGTTGGGCCAGGTCGGGGGGGAGCTGGGCATTGATCCTGATAACTGTGGCGCCAGTGCCGGAGGTACGCGTGTCCTGAACCTTGCTGGTGCCTGCGCTGCCTGCATAGTCTTGGTGAATGACACTGTTCTGCAGATCCTGCTTGGCATTAATGGATACATTTCCGCCCGCTTGAATGACTGCACTGCGTCCGCCGTTACCGCTGCCATCTTTGGCGACTTCGACGTCACTCACCAACGAGTATTTGGTGATTTCGCTTGGTAGCGTCAGCAGATTTTTGGGGTCGTAGCTTGAAGCAGGCAAAGGCTTTTCGCCATCATACTGGATAATGGTATTTTCGACGTCAGCTTTGGTGACAGAGTCTCGAACAATATACTCATTATAGGTGAAGATAGTGTCACTTCCGCTCTGAACCTCATACTCTTCAATTACCCCCAACCTCAGATCTCCATCCTTACCAACATAATAAACATTGGGATAGTCAGGATTGTTACGTCGATTGTAGGCATCTACGCTTGGCATAGATCGAGCTATAGTCCCATCAGTAACTCCGCTAGCGAGATACGTACGCGTACGCTCGATACTGCCGCTCACAGCCCCGAGATTGCTCACATTACTAGCATTTATAACAATATTTCCGACGGCACTTATTGTGCTTTTACTATTTAAAAACCCCCCACCATTGAAAGTAAAATCCCTGCCCGACGTCAAGAATGCGGAAGCACTATTATCGTTATCCTGGCCGCCCTCAAAAAATTCCTTAGAGACAAAATTAACTGAGTAGTGATCACCTCGACAATCTAGGCACTGTACGGCGATCAGTCCTTTCACCAAGGTTCTGCCTACAGCGAACCCCTGATCTCCGCCGGCAGCTTCTGTGCGATTATCAAATGAAGATGCGGTTATAGAGAAGCTGCTTCCGCTCTCCATAGAACCTGAAATATTTGAAACTTTGCTTGCACTATCGACGCCGTAACCTTTGACAGTCACATTACGCAAGCCATACACATCACCTTTCTGGTTAGTAAAAGTGCTAGCATTAACTTGCAAGTTACCGCCACTAAATAACAGCCCCTGACTATTTAGTAGCGAGGATGTATTCAATGTAAGATCCTGAGCTGCCCCCAACGTACCGTAATTATTAATAGCACCCGAACTGAATACCAGATCACCAGCCGATGTAATACGACTGTAGTTATTACCACTTCCTGCAATACTAATATCTGCGCGCGAGCCACCAGCGATACTTCCACCACCAGCTAAAGTCAGCTGATTAGCGGTCAGATTCAATGCACCGACACTAGAAGTCCTACCACTACCGGTAAACGTCCCGCCAATACGTATGTCTACCCCGCCATCACTCGCAATCAACCCATCATTCGTCCAGTTACCGCCACTCCCACTAAACGAATTCGACGCCAGCAATTGCCCGCCCGCCGTCTGATTCAAGGTGCCGACATTCACCGTCAAACGCCCGGCCTGAATAACGCTGCTGTTGGTCCAGCTATCGGCACTCAGTGTCAAACCACCACGGGTAACGACGCTGCCGCCAGCATTGGTGACGTTGGCCGTAGAAATATCAAACGTGCCATTACCCGTATGCAGCAGCGAACCGCCACCATTGAGGAAGTTGCCAGCGTTGAGAGTCAGGTCGCTGTTGGCGCTTTCCAGGGTGCCGTTGCGGTTGTCGAACAGGTTGCCGATCTGGAAGTTTGTGGCGCCGCCACCGCCCAGCGCGCGCAGTTGCCCGGTCTGGTTGTCCAGACTGGCAGCGGTCACGGCCAGGGTGCTGTCACTTTCGATGATGCCGAAGCGGTTGTTCAGTGCGCCGCTCAGGTTCAGCTCAACCTGGCCACCGGCGATCTGGCCGTCGTTGTCGCCGCTGTTGTCGAAGTTGCCACCGTTGACCCGCACCAGGCCTTTGGCGTACAGGCCGCCGTTGCGGTTGTCGAAACCCGGGGTAGTGATCAGCGCTTCGCCGGTGCGTGCGGAGACTCGCCCGCCGTAGTTGTCGAAGCCGCCCAGCGCGGTCAGGTTGAGGCGTTGCGCCTGAATGACACCGCCTTGGCGGTTGGCGTCATAGCCATTTTTCAGCACGCCGGCCAGTTTCGCGGTGAACAGACCTTGCAGGCTGGACAGCACTCCGCCCTGACTGTAGAGGTTGGCACCGGTCAGGTTCAGGTCGCCGTTCTGCGCGATGATCCGGCCGTTCTGGTTGTCGACGGTATCAGCGACATCCACAACCAGTGCGCCGACGCTCTGGACCGCGCCACGAACGTTGGAGAGGCTCGCTGCATTCAAATGCGCATCGGCGTTCTGGCTATAGATCAAGCCATCAGCATCGTTGAGGACACTGCCACCCGCGACGACTTTCAGTGTGTTGTTGGCAGCAACGGTGCCGCGGTTGCGGTTATCCAGTTGCCCGGATGTGTTGAGGGTCATCAGGCTCTGGCTGATCAGTTGCCCGGCCTGGTTGTTGATCGCCGCGCTGCGCCGCAACAGCAGGTTACCGCCGCTGGCCAGCTTGCCGCTGGTGTTGGTCAGGCTGCCCAGCAGGTCGAGTGTCATATCGGCCTTGCTGCTCAGGTTACCGGCGCTGTTGTCGAGGCTGCTGCCTTCGAAGCTGAAACCCTGCTGGGCCGTCAGGTTACCGGCCGCGTTGTTCAGGGCATTGGCTTTGATGGTCAGCCCTGCACCACCGTCGATCAGGCCGTTCTGGCTGTTGTTCAGCAGGCCCGCCACGGTCAGGGTCTGACCGGTTCCGCTGGAGAGGATGCCGCCGCTGTTGTCGAGGCTGTCAGCGGTTACGCTCAGTGTGTTCTGGCTGACCAACGCACCGTTGCCGCCGTTGAGCAATTCACCGGTCAGGGTTGTAACAAGGTTGCCGTTGCGGCTGGACAAGGTGCCGTTGGTACGGTTATCGAGTCGATTGCCGGAAACGTTCAGGCCCTGCCAGCCGGATATCAGACCGTTCTGGTTGAGCAGGTTGGTCGCGTTGACTGTCAGCACGTTGCTGCTGATCAGCTTGCCGCTGCTGTTATCGAGGGTGCGGCCATCGAACCTGAAACTCTGCGCGCTGGAGACCTCGCCAGACTGGTTATTCAGGTCGCGAATGCGGTTAAGGGTCAGCGGACCGTCTGCCGTGATCAAGCCGCCGAGGTTGTTGAGGTCGTTGCCTTGCATGTCGATGGACAACCCGGCGTCGCCCATCACGCGTCCGCCATTGAGCGACAGTGCATTGAGGACCAGAGTCATGTCGCGCGTGGCCGACACTTCGCCGCCGTTGCCGGCATCCAGGCTGCCCGCCGTCAGGTTCAGGGTGCCGGTGCTGTTGATCAGGCCTTTGGCGGTGTTGTTGATCGATGTGGCGTTGAGGATCAGGCTGGTGCCGCCCAGCACCTGACCGCTCTGGTTATCGAGGCTGGCCGCGCCCACCTTGAGCGCCTGAGCAGCGTTGATCAGTCCTTTGTCACGGTTGGTGAGCAGACCGGTAACCGTCAGGTCCAGGTTGTTGCGGCTGGTCAGCGTACCGCCCGTGTTATCGAGGGTATTGGCGGTGGCGTCGACACCGGCTGCGGCGATCATGCCTTTGAGGTTGGTCAGCGCACGGGCGATGCGCAGGGTCAGCAATTGGTTGCTGAGCAGTTTGCCGCCGCTGTTATCCAGTTGTTGAGCGTTGACGGTGAACGCCTGAGCGCTGGAGATTTCGCCGTTCTGGTTTAGAACCTCGTTGACGTTTTTCAGCAGCAATGCGCCTGGCGCGTTGATCAAACCGCCCTGGTTGTCGAGCTGGCCGTTGTTCAGGTCCAGGCTCAAGGAGGTGTTGCTGAACAGGCTACCGCCCTGCTGACTCAGGCGGCTGACACTGGCGGTCAGTGCCTGGCTGCTGCCGATGCTGCCGCCATCGCTGTTGGTCAGTTGTGCGGTCGTCAGGTCCAGACGATCACTGCTGCTCACGCGACCGTTGTGGCTGTTGTCGAAATTCCCGGTCTTGAGGGTCAGAAGGCCTTTGCCGCTGATGTTGCCTTTCTGGCTGTTATCAAGACTGGCACTTTTCAGGTCCAGCGCACCATCGGTCAACAGTTTGCCGCCCTGGTTGCTGATTGCTCCGGTGCTGTCGAGGGTCAGTTTTCCAGCGCTGGAGACGCTGCCTGCGGTGTTGGTCAGGCTGGCGGCCTTCACCGTCAGGACGTCTTCGTTACTGATCAGGCCTTGAGTGTTATCGAGCGCTGCAGACAGGTCGATACTGAGGGCCTTGAGGGCGCTTAGCGCGCCACCGGTGTTGTCCAGCGTGCTGCCCACCAGCGTCAAGCCTCCTTGGCTGGAGAGCAGACCGTTGGTTCGGTTGGTGATCTGCGCAACGTTCAGCGTCAGGGCTTTCTGTGCCAGCACCTGACCGCTGTCGCTGTTGTTCAGTTGCTGGCCGGTCAAGATAATCGCGTCCTGACTGGACAGTTCACCGCCGCGGTTATCGATGTCGGTGACATTGATATCGAGGGCTTGGGTTGCGCCGATGAAACCGTTCTGACGGTTGTCCAGCGCGTCGCCACGCAAGGTCAATGTGCCTTGGGCAAGCATCTGGCCGTTCTGTTGCTGAAGAGTGCCGATCCGCGCATCGAGGTTTCGCTTGCTCGCCAGTTGCCCAAGACGGTTATTGGCTGTTGCGGCGGTCAAATTCACATCGCCGTCACCAATCAGCGTGCCCTTGACGTTGGTCAGGGCGGTATTGACCGTCAGGTCCAGAGCTGCGTGGCTGCTGATCAAGCCTTCGGTGTTGTCCAGGCTGTCGCTGCGAGTGTTCAACGCGGCGGCGGAAATCGTACCTTTGATGTTGCTCAGGGCCTTGTTCACGATCAGCGTCAGGGCCTGACTGCTGAGCAGTTTGCCGCCACTGTTATCGAGACTGTTGGCGTTCAGGGTAAAGGCCTTTGCGCTGGAGATTTCGCCGTTCTGGTTGGCCACGCCGTTGAGATTCTTCAGCAGCAACACGCCGGGGGCGTTGATCAGACCGCCCTGATTGTTCAACTGGCCGTTGTTCAGGTCGAGGCTCAGCGAGGTGTTGCTGAACAGCTCACCACCCTGCTGGTCGAGGCTGGTGACGCTGGCCGTCAATGCCAGCGCACTGGCAATACGTCCGGCGCTCTGGTTAATGACCTTGCCTGCCGTCAACTGCAGGGTATCGCTGCTGGTCAGGCGACCGCCCTGGCTGTTGTCGAAAGTGCCGGTGGTGACCTGCGTGGCACCCTTGCCAGCCAGTTTGCCCGCCTGACTGTTGTCCAGGCTGGCGCTGGTCAGTGTCAGCGTTGCGTCGGTGGTGACAGAACCCGCCTGGTTGTTCAAAGCCCCAGTGGTGGTGACGCTCAAGGCATCGGCACTGGAGAGGCTGCCCGAAGCGTTTTGCAGGGAAGCAGCGCTGACCGTCATGGCTGACTCACTGCTGAGCAGGCCGCCCGTGTTGTCCAGCGCGCCAGAAAGGCTGATGTTCAGGTCCTTCTGGCTCGCCAGCGTACCGCCTGCGTTATCCAGGCGTGCACCGTCGAGACGCAGGGTGTTACCGAACAACAGGCCTTTATTAAGATTGATCACGCGCGCCACGGTCAGCCCAAGTGCAGTGCCTGCCAGGACCTTGCCGCCGTTGCTGTTGTCGAGCGTCTGACCAATGATGTCCACACCGATCTGGCTGGACAGTTCACCGGCCTTGTTGTCGATGTCGGCAACCTCGATTTTCAGCGCTTTTGTAGAGCCCACCAGGCCGCCCGACCGGTTGTCGAGGGTTTTGCCGGTCAGGGTCAGATTGCCCTGCGCAACCAGTTCGCCGCCCTGCTGGGCCAGACTGCCGATATTGGCGACCATGTCTGCCTGGCTGGCGATACGACCGCTGCCGTTGGCAACGCTGTCGACCTGCAACTGCATCAGGCCAGCGGCGTTGAGCAGACCGTTCTGGTTATCCAGACGCGTGCCGACCAGTTCAAGACCGGCATTGCTGTTGATCAGGCCTTTTTGCGTGGCGCTCAGGCCGGTCTGGCTATTGTCGAGGGCATCGACGAACAGCTGCAGCCCTTTCTCGGCACGAATCGAACCGCCACGGTTGTCCACGCTGTCGCTATGCACGATCAGCAGGTTCTGCGCGGCAATACGGCCGCCGCGGTTGTCCAGCGTCTTGCTTGTCAGGTCCAGCAAGCCCTTGGCTTGCAGGCTGCCACCCGCGCGATTGTCCAGTGCGCCGCTCAGTTTCAGAGTCAGTTGGCCATCTGTGACCAGCGCACCGGACTGGCGGTTGTCCAGACTCGCGGCACCGATGTCGATACCCTGCCCTGCGCCCAGTGTTCCGGCCTGATTGCCGATGGTTTCAGTGATGACCAGTTTCAGGAACCGGTCAGCCATGACCTGGCCAGCGGCATTATCGAGGCTCAGCGCATTCAGGGTCGTGTTACCGGCGCTGGTCAGCTCGCCGCTGCGGCTCGACAGCTTGCCAGTGACGTTTACCAGCAAGTCGGCATCGCTGCTCAGGCTGCCGCTGTTGTTATTCAGCTCATTGGCCGTCAGATCGATACCGTTGCCAGACACCAGACCGCGCAGGTTGGTCAGCAACTGATCAACACGCACAATGAGCGCTTTGTCGCTGAGCACCGAGCCTGCGGTGTTGTCCAGCGACGTCGCAGCCAGGGTGAAGCCGTTGGCGCTGGAAATTTCACCGCTGCGGTTGCTGACTGCATTGAGATTTTTCAGCAGCAACTGACCCGGTGCGGTAATCAGACCGCCGTCGTTGTTCAGCACGCCTTTGCTTAAATCGAGACTGACGTCACTGTTGCTGTACAGACGGCCGTCGTTGGTCTGATTCAGACCGGTGACCACGGCGGTCAGGGCCATGGCGCTGGCGATACGACTGGCGTCACTGTTATTGACCAGCCCGGCATCGAGCTGGAGGGTTCCGGTACTGGTCAGGCGGCCGCCTTGCTGGTTGTCAAAGGCACCGGTGACAAGCTTCACGCCCTTGCCGGCGATGCGACCGTTCTGGCTGTTGTCCAGGCTGGCGCTGGTCAGCGTCAGGGTTGCATCACTCAGGATCTGCCCGCCACGGTTCACCACGGCACCATCGACCGTCAGGGACGAGTTGCCGGAGCTGGTGATACTACCGGCAGTATTGCCCAGAGAAGCGGCGCTCAACGCCAGCGTGCTATCGCTGCGCAATGTCCCTTGATCGTTGTTGAGGACGCCGGTGACTTTCAGACCCAGACTGTTTTTGGCGTAGACGCTGCCACTGCCGGTGTTGATCAGCTGCCCGACGTTCAACTGCACGCTTTGCTGGCCGGAGACGGCGCCAGCGCTCTGATTGTTCAGGCTGTCGGCATTGAGCAGCAACGCACCATTGGCCAGTAAACGACCCTTGCCGCTGTTATCGAACTGGCCGACGGTTGCGGTCAGCTCTCCAAGGCTGGAGAGCTCCGCGTTGCGGTTGTCCAGCGTCGCGGTACTCAGCTCGACACCGGTGGCGGAAATCAGGCCGCGCAGGTTGGTCAGCAACTGGGCGACACGCACGATCAGGGCTTTGTCGCTGATCACCGAACCTTCGGTGTTATCCAGCGTGGTCGCGGCCAGCGTGAAGCCATTGGCACTGGAAATTTCGCCGCTCTGGTTGTTGACCGCCGTGAGGTTTTTCAGCAGCAACCGCCCCGGCGCGTTGATCAGGCCGCCTTGGTTAGTCAGTACGCCGTTGCTCAGGTCGAGGCTGACATCACCGTTGCCATACAGCCGGCCATCGTTGGTCTGGTTCAGGCCGGTGACCACAGCGGTCAGCGCCATGGCGCTGGCGATACGACCGGCATCGCTGTTGTTGACCAGCCCTGCATTCAACTGGAGTGCGCCGGTACTGGTCAGGCGGCCGTCCTGATGGTTGTCGAACGCGCCAGTGGTGAGTGTCAGACCATTACCGGCAATACGCCCGCTCTGGCTGTTGTCCAGGCTGGCGCTGGTCAGCGTCAGGTCGGCATCGCTGATGATCTGCCCGCCCTGGTTGACGACGGCAGCATCGACTTTCAACGTGGCAGCACCGGCGCTGGTGACTCGACCGCCGGTGTTGGCCAGAGAAGCTGCTTTCAGATCCAGCGTGCCGTCACTGCGCAGTACGCCCTGATCGTTATTTGATGCCCCGGTGAGAGTCAAACCCAGTGTGTTTTTTGCATAAACGCTGCCAGCGCCGGAGTTGTTCAGCTGTCCCAGATTCAGCTGGACGCCCTGCTGTCCGGAAACCACGCCGTTCTGGTTATTCAGGTTATCGGCTGTCAGCAGCATTGTGCCGTTGGCCAGCAGACGCCCTTTCGCGCTGTTGTCGAACTGGCCGATGTTGGCAGTCAGGGTGCTCAGACTAGAAATTTCCGCGCTGCGGTTGTCCAGCGTTGCAGCACTCAGATTGAGGCCATTGGCGGAAATCTTGCCGTGCAGGTTGGTCAGCAACTGATCGATGCGCACAATGAGAGCGTTGTCGCTGAGCAGCGAGCCGTCCGTGTTATCCAGCGAGTTGGCTGCCAGTGTAAAACCGTTGGCACTGGATATCTCACCGCCTTGGTTGTTGACCACGTTCAGGTTTTTCAGCAGCAATTGGCCCGGCGCATTGATCAGGCCGCCCTGGTTAGTCAGCAGGCCATTGCTCAGGTCGAGACTGACGTCGCTGTTACCATACAGACGACCGTCGTTGGTCTGATTCAGGCCGGTGACCACAGCGCTCAGCGCCATGGCGCTGGCGATACGACCGGCATCGCTGTTGTTGACCAGCCCTGCATTCAACTGGAGTGCGCCGGTACTGGTCAGGCGACCGTCTTGATGGTTGTCGAACGCGCCAGTGGTGAGTGTCAGACCATTACCGGCAATACGCCCGCTCTGACTGTTATCGAGACTGCCGCTGACAAGCGTCAGTTGTGCATCACTGAGGATCTGCCCGCCCTGGTTGACGACGCCGTCATTGATACTGATCGATGCGACCCCGGCGCTGCTGATGCTGCCCGCGCTGTTGGCCAGCGAGGCTGCACTCCCGGTCAGTGAACCGTCGCTGCGCAGCACACCCTGATCATTCTTCAGTGTCCCGCTGACGGTCAGACCAAGACTGCTTTTGGCAAAAACGCTGCCCCCACCGGTATTGTTCAGTTGGCCCAGGTTCAGTTGCACGCCCTGCTGCCCGGAAACGATCCCGTTCAGGTTATTCAAGCCGCCCGCGGTCAATAGCAGCGCGCCATTGGCCAGCAGGCGACCTTTTTCGCGATTATCGAACTGGCCTATGGTGGCCGTCAGGCTGCCCAGGCTGGACAGTTCGGCGTTGCGGTTATCCAACGCTGCGGCGCTCAGGGTGACGCCGTTGGCGGAGATCTGTCCGCGCAGGTTGGTCAGCAGCTGAGCGATACGCACGATCAACGCTTTGTCGCTGACCAGCGAGCCGTCAGTGTTGTCCAGCGACGTGGCCGCCAGCGTGAAGCCGTTGGCGCTTGATATCTTGCCGCTCTGGTTGTTGACCACGTTCAGGTTTTTCAGCAGCAACTGACCGGGAGCGGATATCTGCCCGCTCTGGTTGTTGAGCAGACCGTTGCTCATGTCCAGGCTGACATCGCTGTTGCTATACAGACGGCCATCGCTGGTTTGATTCAGACCAGTCACCACAGCAGTCAGGGCCATGGCGCTGGCGATACGACCTGCAGCGCTGTTGTCGACCTGCCCTGCCGTCAGGCGCATGGCCCCAGTGCTGGATAGACTCCCGCTCTGCTGGTTATTGAACGCACCGGTGCTCAGCACCACACCGTTACCGGCAATACGCCCGCGCTGACTGTTGTCGAGGCTGCCACTGGTAAGCGTCAGCTGTGCATCACTGACTATCTGCCCGCCCTGATTGGCAACCGCGCCGTTGAAGTTGAGCACGCCTGTTCCTGCACTGGTCACGCTGCCATTAGTGTTGGCCAGACCCGCTGCTTTAAGGTCCATAGTGCCATCACTGCGCACCACGCCCTGATCATTTACCAACACACCGCCCAGCGTCAGATTCAGGGCATCTTTAGCGTAAACGCTGCCACCGCCGGTATTGTTCATCTGCCCCAGATTCAACCGCACGCCTTGCTGACCGGAAACAACCCCGTTCAGGTTATTCAAGCCATCCGCAGTCAACAGCAGCGCGCCGTTGGCCAGCAGACGACCTTTTTCACGGTTATCGAACTGCCCGACGGAAGCCGTCAGGCTGCCAAGGCTGGAAGTTTCGCCGTTGCGGTTGTTCAGTGATCCGGCCGTCAGATCAATACCGGTCGCAGAAACCAGACCTCGAAGGTTGGTCAGCAGCTTGTTGATGCTTACAACGAGTGCCTTGTCGCTGAGCAGTGAACCGTCGGTATTGTCCAGCGAAGTAGCCGCCAGCGTGAAACCGTTGGCGCTGGATATCTTGCCGCTCTGGTTGTTGACCACGTTCAGGTTTTTAAGCAGTAACTGGCCCGGCGCGTTGATCAGGCCGCCCTGGTTAGTCAACAGGCCGTTGCTCAGGTCGAGGCTGACATCGCTGTTGCCATACAGACGACCGTCGTTGGTCTGATTCAGGCCGGTGACTACGGCAGTCAGGGCCATGGCGCTGGCAATACGGCCGGCATCGCTGTTGTTGACCAGCCCGGCATTCAGCTGGAGTGCGCCGGTACTGGTCAGGCGACCGTCCTGATGGTTGTTGAACGCGCCAGTGGTGAGTGTCAGACCATTACCGGCAATATGCCCGCTCTGGCTGTTGTCCAGGCTGGCGCTGTTCAACGTCAGCCCCGCATCGCTGATGATCTGCCCGCCGCGGTTGACCACCGCACCGCTCGTGCTGACTGACGCCTTGCCGGCACTGGTCACGCTGCCGGTGTTGTTGCTCAGAGACGCTGCACGCACATCCAGGGTGCTATCGCTGCGCAGTGTGCCTTGGTCATTGTTCAACGCGCCGCTGACGGCCAGGTTCAGACTGTTTTTGCCGTAAACGCTGCCGCTTCCGGTATTGGTCAGTTGCCCCAGGTTCAGTTGTACGCCCTGTTGCCCTGCCACCGAGCCGTTCTGGTTGTTCAGGTTGTCGGACGTCAACTGCAGCGCGCCGTTGGCCAGCAGACGGCCTTTTTCGCGGTTGTCGAACTGGCTGACGGTCGAGGTCAGACTGCCGAGACTGGAGATTTCCGCGCTGCGGTTGTCCACACTTGCCGCGTTGAGCAGCAGATCGCCATTGGCGCTGATAAGCCCCAGCTGGTTGAGCAACGGCCCGGAAATACGGGCGGACAAAGCGCTGCTGCTGAACAGCTTGCCTTGCTGGCTGTTGTCCAGCGAACCCGCAGTGATGGTCATAGTGCCATTGCTGCTGATCAGCCCGCTCTGGCTGTTGAGCACCTGAGACGCATTGATGTCGACAGTGCCGCCCTGGCTCAGAATTCGGCCCGACTGACGATTGTCGACGGCTGTGGCCACGATACGTGTGCTGGACTGCCCGTTCAGTGTGGCACCCTGGTTGTTCAGGGTCTGGGTAATGGTGGCCTGCAAGGCGCGACTGGCGGTTATGCTGCCGCTGTTGGTCAACCCGTTGGCAGAAAGCGTTACATCACCCGAACCATTACGGCTATTGTCGGCATTGACGCCCGCCTCGATCACCGCCGAGTTGTTGAGTTGTCCGCCTGCGGAAAGGCTCAGCGCATCGCGTGCGGCGACGTTCTGCCGGGTGGTGAGATCGCCCGCGGTGCTCATGGTCAATGACGACCCCGCATAGACCGGGCCGTTGACTTCGGCACTGTTGGCCCTGGCCGTGACAGCACCGCTTGCTGCGGTCTGCGTCATGCTCAAATGGCCGTTGGCATCAATCTGGATATCGCCGCCACTGGCCGCAAGATTTCCCGCAAGCCTGACCCCGACGCCTGCTTCGGTGCCCACCAGACGGATCGCGCCCGCATACATACCGCCCAGCGCCGAGCTGTCGACGGCCAGTTCCGGTTTGGCGCTGCCGTCGTCAGGCAGGGCTGTGGGATTGAGGGTCTGCGCATCGACATCGTTACGACCGGCAATGATGTTGAGGCGCTTGGCGTGCAGCTCGGCATTGATCTTCGCGCTGCGGGTGATGATGTCGAACTGGTCGACATTGTCTGCGTTCAGCCCCACGCCATCAATGGATATGCTGCCGCCCTGCACATTGAAACGCTGCAACTGCCCGTTTGCATCCAGCACCGGTTTACCGGTGGTCAGCGTGACCTGCGGGGTATTGATGAAACCGCAGCCGTTGCAACTGATGCCATACGGGTTGGCGACAATGACCCGCGCCGCTTGCCCGGCCACTTCCGTGTAGCCCCTGAGCTGGCTGGCGTTGGCCCCGACCACTTCGTTAAGAATGGTGGTAGCGGCCGTGCCACGCAGGTTGGAGTTACCGACAATGATCCCGCCCAGTTGCGTGCTCTGGGTCTGGTTCGTGGAGTTGTTGAGGATGACGCCTTGGCTGTCGACGTTGAACTGCTGATACTGGTTATGCGACAGGCCGGTGGCATTGGGCGCGGCAATGTTGACGATAGGCACGCCATTGCCCGCCTGGCTCAGGCTGGTATTCGGCCCACTGACCACGATGCCTTCGGCCTGAACCAGCAGCGGCTGCCAGAACAGGGCATTGGCCAGGATCAGCGCGAGGCCGCGTTTGGGCATTCCCCAAAAGGACTGGCGCTCAATCAGCACAGCAGAAGGCTGACGAGCAAGCAGAGCCAGTTGGTGAACGTCCATGTAGGCAACCTCGATACAGTGTGATTGAAAACAGCGTTGTTAAAGGAAGAAATCCATACGGAAATAGATCGGTGCTTCGCGCTCGATCACATCAGGACGTTCCAGAGAACGAGCGAAGGTCACTGAGGCCGCAACGTGCTGGCCTCGGGTAAACAGCTCGAACGAGTTACTGGACAAGCGGCCATGCTGGTCGCCGTTGTAACGATCGTTGCGGATCACGCCCTGGTCGTAACCGGCAGCCGCGCCATACTCGGCGAACACCGGGCGCAGCCAGTCCAGCGTGACCGGGCGGGTCAGGCGTACTTCATTACGCCAGTAACCGCCGCTGTCGCCAGACAGAAACTCATCCTTGTAACCGCGCACCGACGATGACCCGCCCAGGCTGGTACGTTGCGAGCTGAACAACACATCTTCGCTGCGCTGCCCGGTGGCCAGGCTGGTGAAGCTCAGGTTCTCGCCCCACAGTTGAAAGGGGTGCAGGTAGCTGAGGGTGCCGGTGTATTTGCGATAACGCGAATCGGCCTGGCCAGGGCCAGGATCATGGCTGCCCTGCGCATCCAGCGCGCCGATGCCCTGCTGCATGCCCAGGTCGATGTTGATGAACGCCGAACCGACCCGCCGACCGTGGTTGATGCCGAACTGCGCCTCGGTGATGCGGTTGCTGCTGAGCGCCAGTTTGCTGTCTTCTACATAATTGTTGGTGCGCAGGTAGGACAAACCGGCATTGAGCGAGGTCTTGCTCAACGCGTCGCGGTACACGACCCGCTCGGCCTTGAACTGGTGGTTCTGGCTGTCGCCGTCCTGCTTGAAGTTGATGTTCGAGGCCTGGGCCACCGAGCGGTATTCGCTGGTGTTGTACAGATAGCTGAATGTCCACCAGCCCCAAGGCAAACTGTAGGCAAGCGAGGCATTGCGCGAGGCTTTCTGCCGGTCGCTGATCGCATCGTGGCCGCCGCGCAGGCTGAACTGGTCGGCCAGCCCCAGCGGATTGTCCCATTCAAGCCCGGCGTTCCATTGCTGCTCACCGGTGCTGCGCTGCCCCTCGTTGGTACGCGACAGGTTAGCCCGCCACGGTTTTTGCGGAGTGTTCTTGACCACCACATCGCTGCCGCCGACGACCTGGCCGGGGGTCAGCTCCATCTGCGCCTGATTGGACGGCAGACGGTTGAGCTGATCGACCATCTGCTCGATTTCGCGCAGGTTGACCATCTCGCCTTCCCTGCCGGGAAAGGTCATGGCCAGCTCACGCGCCGACAGGCCGCTGGCAGCATCGCCGCGCAGATGCTCCAGCTTGCCTTCAATGACCAGCACTTGCAGGTCGCCTGTGGACAGGTCCTGTTGCGGCAGATAGGCGCGAGTCGTCACCAGGCCTTTTTCAAGGTAATGATCGGTGATGACTTTCAGCAACTCGTTGAGCTGGGCGACGCCAAGACACTTGCCTTGATAAGGCGCAATCAGCTCATCACGCTCGGCAGACGACAGTGAATCAGCGCCCTTGAGCTCTATACGCCGGATGGTGAAGCAGCGGGTGTCGACAGGCGCGCCTGGTGCCGCGGGTACAGCTTGCTTGCCCGGCAGGTCCTTGAGTTCTTCAAGACGACGGCGTTGCTCTTCTAGCAAGCGGTCCTGACGATCACGAATAAGGTCTTGTTCGCCTGGCAAACTGGCGGGAGGGCTGGCTGCAAACAAGGGGAAAGACGCGATGGCGAGCATGAGCAGCAGGGCCACTCTGGGAGCATGAGGGTACACGGTGCGCCCTTGCAGTAGCATATTGATATCAAAAGGTGAGCAATATTAGAACGCCATCATCATGGCGTCAAATATTTGTATCGACCCTGTATCCGATTTGTTGAAGTTTTTTGAAGTTGATTTTGACAGTACCGACCTCTAGCCCGCGTCAAAGGATCGTGTGCTTAGTCTTGACAGGGGACAGCCTATCTTTTCGACATGGTATTAAGGTCATAATTAAATATATACAGAAATACCAACCGGCCAGCGCGCGAAAACCGGCTCGCGCCAAGGCCGCGGACGCACTGATAAAATGGCCATGGTTTAAAGGAAACAGGTGAAAGCACGCTGCCCCTCCAAGGCTCTGGAGCCGCAACGACAGCTTTTCTGTATCGCTAAGGTGTAAATAAAGAGGCTGCAGGTTATCGGTCAAATCCTGCAATGTGACGCATGAGTAAACACGGGAATGGGTCATGACAACTAGTTGTCGGCAAATACCCGACAATGAACCGCTATTCCAGCCGCCTCCCGTTGTATGCACTATCGGGGCTCTGCAGCCTTGTATCTGTTTAAAAGCGCGTCATCGACTCTACAGCCTCCCGCGCCTTGCGCTCATCGTTATACACAATCTAACTGCTTATTGTTCCAATGCGGAGCGCGAGGAACGAGAAGCGTGCGGAAAACACTTCTCATTACCCTGCGCGGGAGGCTTTTCGAATCACTGTTGCCCGGACAACTTCATGATCATCCGTGACAGCAGATAGATCCGTGGCGCGACACTGCCCACCTCGGCGTACTCTTCAGGCGTATGAATATTGCCACCGACGATGCCGAAACCATCCAGTGTTGGCGTTCCTACGCTGGCAGACAAACTTGAATCAGCCGCCCCGCCGCTGCCCTCGATGGTCAGGGTGCGCCCCAGTTCACCGTAGATGCCCTGTGCCATCGCGACCAATGCATCGGACTGCGGGGTCTGCGGCATTGGCGGCAAGCCACGGACCAGACTGGTCTTGACCTCGGTGTCAGGCACCAGTTTGTTGGCCGACACCCTGGCCAGGTCCAGCTCGACGCGATCGAACTCCTCCGGCACTGCGGCACGCACGTCGGCCTTGGCGCTGGCCTGATCAGGAATCACGTTGGTGCGATCGCCCGCCTTGAGCACGGTGAAGTTGACGGTGGTTTTCTTCTCCTCGTCGCCCAGTTTGCCGAGTTGCAGGATCTGATGCGCAACCTCTGTGGCAGCGTTACGCCCCAGTTCCGGCGCAACGCCCGCATGCGAGGCTTTGCCCTTGACTTCGACCAGTGCCGTCGCAGAACCCTTGCGCCACACCACCAGACCATCAGCAGGACGACCCGGCTCCAGATTGAGCGTGACATCGTGCTCTTTCGCTGTTTTCTTGATCAGCTCGGTAGCGACGCCTGAACCGGTTTCTTCGCTGGCGTCGAGCAACACTGTGATCTGTGCGTAGTCGGTGAATTTCAGGTTGTGCAGCACCTTCAGAGCATAGATAGCAGCAACGATGCCGCCCTTGTCATCCATAACACCAGGGCCATAGGCACGACCGTCCTTGATATGAAACGGACGCTCGGCCGCAGAGCCTTCCTTGAACACGGTATCCATGTGTGCCATCAGCAGAATCTTCGCCTTGCCGGTGCCTTTCAGGGTCGCAACTACATGATTGCTGGCCTCTGGTGTATTCGGAACGAGCTCGATGGTGGCACCGAGCTTTTTCAGTTCTTCAATCGCGATGTCACTGACTTTGGTCAGGCCCGGTACGTACCCGGAGCCTGAATCGATGTTTACCAGACGCTCCAGCAGCTTCAAGGCTTCGTCCTTATATTGCTCGGCATCGGCCTGAATCGCCTTATGCGGTTCGGCCATGGCCGCTGGTGCCAGAGCTGTCAGCGCAAGCGCCAAAGCGAGATGAGCTGCCAGTGGCGAGCGGGAGAATGAGCGCATGTTGTTCCGTCCTTGTGTTTGGTTCGTCGAGGTTTTCAGGACCATACCTTACACAAACACCGGCCGTAATGAGTCAACTCGCGGTACGCCAGCGTTCGAACGTGTCAAACAGCAGCCCATACAGAATCGGGATCAACCCCAGCGTCACCAGCGTGCCCAACGCCAGCCCGCCCATGATCGTGATCGCCATACCCTCCCAGAGCGGGCCGGCAAAAAGCATCAGTGGGACCAAGCCGATGATGCAGGTCAGTTTGGTCATCACGATCGGTCGCAACCGCTTGATCGCTGCGTTGACCACCGCCTCACGAACCGACAGCCCGTGCCCGCGCTCAACCTCGATGCGTTCGAGCAATAACACCGCGTTGTTGACAATAATGCCGGCCAGCGACAGCAGTCCAAAGGTCGCCATGAAGCCGAAGGGATATCCGGTGAGCACCAGGGCCAACGCCACGCCGATGAGCACAAAAGGCACACTGGAGATGACGATCAGCAACTTGCGAAACGAATTGAACTGCCACACGAACAACAGCAGCATCGCCACCAGCGCGTGCGGCATGTATTGCAGAAGCGCCTGGTTGGCTTCGGCCGAATCCTCTATTTCGCCACCCAGTTCGATGCGATACCCCGCTGGCATGTTGAGCGTCGCAATCTGTGGTGCCAGATGCTCAATGATCGAGGTGGCGGTCAACGACGGGTTGTGTCCGACCACAGTAATCGCACGCTCCAGGTTGCGGCGCTGAATGGTCGATGCCTCGGCCTGGGGCTCGACCGTCGCGATGGCGGACAACATCAGCGGTGCCGCCCCGGAAGCCGGGTAAATCAACGTACTGTCCAGATCATTGGCAGGCGTAATCGGTGTGCCCTGCTCACGAGCCACAATCGCCACAGCCGTTTCGCCATCCTGCAGCGATGACACAGACAGCCCGTTGTTCCTCAGTTGCAGGGCCTGAGCGATGTCCTGAGTGGAAACACCGGCATGCAGCGCCTTGTACTGATCGACGACTACGTCGTAACGCAGCAGCCGGGTACGCCAGTCATCACGTACGTCCAGGGTTCCGGGCAATGCCGACAAGGCCTGTTCGATCTTGCGGGCAATACTTCGCAGCACTTTTTCGTCAGGACCAATGACCCGGTAGACCGCAATCCCGGCTTCGGTGGTGCCCATGGAAAACCGCTTGGGCTGCGCTTCGACTTCGGGGTGCTGAGTCAGGATGAAATGCCGGGTTCGCTCAATGACTGCATCGAGGTTGGCACCGTCACGCACACTGACCGTGAAGTAGGCAATATTCGGCGCAGGCAGAGGTGGATTGAGACCCAGAACAATTCTCGGCCCGCCATTGGCGACATAGCCGATGCTGTGTTTGACGTCCTGATCGCTGCTCAGCCACTGACTGATATCGCGCACGGGCTGAGACGTGGCACGCGAGCTGCTGCCGGGTTCCAGCACCAGCGGAATCTGGAACTGCATGCGGTCGGACTTGGGCAGAAAGTCATAAGGCACCTGGGTCAGCACGACGACCGCAACTGTCAGCAATCCCAGCATGCTGGCGATGAAGATCAAGGAGTTATTCAGCAGAATCTCGATGACTTTTCGATAGCCTCGATAGAACACCGATGCATACTCATCGGCGTTGTCAGCCGCACCTGAGACTGCCGGTGCCTTGGCGAAGTAAAAGCATAACAGGGGCGTCACGGTGATGCTGAGCAGCCACGAGCTGATCAGCGTGGTGGCGAGCACAATCGCCAGCGAACGCAGGTATTCGTTAGTGCTGGTCTGCCCCAGAAAGAACGGCGAAAACGCCAGCACAATGACCAGTGAAGAGGTCAGCAAAGGGATCATCAACGTGCGCCCGGCTTCCTCGCAGGCCCGCCGTCGGTCCTCCCCGGCGTGCAGACGCCGCTCGATGTCCTCGGCGATGACAATGCCATTGTCCACCAGCAAGCCGAGGGCCAGGATGATCGCGGCAATCGACACCGTCTGCAGCTCGATCCCCAGCGAGCGCATGACCAGCAATGTACTCAGGATGGTCAGGGGCACAATCACCCCGACCACCAGGCCGGTACGCCAGCCCAGAAACAGCATGACCACACACATCACGATGACGACCGTTTCGGCCATGACGTGATACATCCTGTTCATTTCGTGCTGAACCACGCTGGACTGAAAAGTCACGATGTGCAGGGTAAAACCCGCTGGAAGTTGTTGTTCCAGCTCACCGAGCTTTTTGCGCAGAGCGGCACCGAACGTCTGGACATTGAGCCCTGGCTGCATCGAAACGGCCAGCACCACAGCATCCTGCCCTTGATAGATCGCTTCGGTTTCCGGGGGGTCGACAGGGCTCACCGATATTCGGGTCAGGTCATGCAACGCTACCATCTGTCCGCCAGGCAACTGCACGGGAAACTGACGAAGCTGATCCAGCGACAGCACCTCGCCGCTGACCGAGAGCGTGGTGCTCTGTTGCCCGATGACCGGGTTGCCTCCCGGCGCGATCAGGTTGCGGTTTTGCAATTGCTGGAGCAACTGTTGCGGCGAAAGTCCGGCTGCCGCCAGGGTCTGGTGATCGAAGTCGAGGTAGATTCGCTCGTCCTGCAGGCCATACAGCTCGACCTGATCGACACCCTTGAGCTCATAAAGCTGATTGCGCAGGCGTTTTATCGGCGCGCGCATCTCGCTCATGGTAAAACCCGGCGCCGTCAACGCAACGGAAGCCACTGCCACGCGACCGAAATCATCGTCCACAAAGGGCCCTTGGGTACCGGCCGGGAAAACGCCGTTCGTTTCGCTGACCTTCGCCCGGAGTCGTTGCCACAGCAGCCCCAGATCCTTGATGGTGTCATACGCCGTGACTTGCACAATCACCCGGCCTGGCTGGACCGTGGTGACAATGTTCTTGATCTCGGCCAGTTCACGGATGCGTTCTTCGAGTGGCCTGGCAAGCAGCTCTTCCGTCCGCTCGGTGGAGAGTCCTGGCAGGGATACGCTGACCAGTGCGTCGCGAACCGTAACCGAAGGCTCTTCCTGAGACGGAAACCCCAAAAAGGTCGCGACACCGGCCAGCAAAATCAGGAAGGCCGCAAACAGGGTCAGGCGGCTCGCGCTCATTGCGCGGTAGGTAAGACTCATTGCGTGCCCCCGTTCAAGCGTGTGCCAGGCTGAAACAGGGTGACGGTCTCGCCGTCCTGCAGGAAAGCCGCGCCGGCAGTAACCACTCGCTCCCCGACAGCCAGGCCGCTGGCGATCAGCGCCCGGCCATCTTTAACCGTACCCAGCGAAACAGAGCGCAGGGCGACTGTTCCGCCTGGCTGGTAAACAAAGACCTCGGCGGAGTTGCTGCCGGTGCCCATCCATAACGCCTGGACCGGGATCGACAAGGGCTGTGTACCGGTATCGGGATGCATCTGCACCAGCAGCGTGATGCCACTGGGCAATCTACTGGCAGGTCGCAGCACACGAAACACAGCCGTTCTGACCAGCCCGTCATCGGCACGGGGTGAGATGCCTTCAAGTGCCAGATCAAACCCTGAAGTGCCATCTGCCGTGCTGGAGGCTCTGGCCAGGTCACCAGGTTTGAGGGTTTCGGCAAGTGCTAGCGGAACAGCAACCACCACCTCCTGCCCGGCAGCGGATTCGATGTCCAGCACCACTTGCCCGGCGGGCAACACGGTGCGCGGCTGTGCATGCCGCGCTACTACTCGCCCGGCAAAGGGCGCGATCAAACGGGTACGGTCCAGCTCGCGATGGGCCAGAGCCTGTTCGGCCTGTGCACGGACCTGCTCGGCTTTGGCCTGCTCGCTGGATGCCAGGGCCGACTCGACCACACTCTGGGCGACACTGCCTGCCGCAAGCAGACGCTTCTGACGCTGATAATTAAGCTCACGTTCAACCGCCTGCGCTCTGGCCAGACGCAGACTGGCCTGCGCCTCTTGCAGACGCAGCTGCGCAGGCTGTCGGTCAATGCTGGCGAGCACCTGATCCTTTTCAACGGTATCGCCAATGTCGACCCGCAGCTCTGTCAAAGTGCCTGCCGATTCAAACGCCAGACTGGCGCGCTCCTGCTGCCGAACGGTGCCGATAAAGCGCACCGTGGTTCCCTCTCCTGCCCGTGCAGCTTCAACCTTGACGGCACGGATGACCGAGACGCTGGCCGTATGCTTATCGCTGCACCCACTGACCATCAGGGCGATCATTACGATACTGCAAGCGTGTAAAACACATCGCTGTAGATCAGAAAACCCATCGGGATGTAATCGCATGGCAGGCTTCACCCCTTTAGAAGGCGTAGTTCAAGGCAATCAAACCGCTGCCTTCAGCATCGGTCTCGACCAGCGGGCTGCCGCGGGTCTGATCGGTGTAGTGAGTCACCCCCACGCTTGCAACGGTTGACCAGTGGGCATCAAAGGCGTGCTGCCAGGCGAGCGCAGCCGAGTACGCGTAAATCCCGCTGTCTGCCGTGAACCTGGAAAAGCCGGTGCGCTGACTCTGGATCGGGCTCACACCGAAGTAGGTCTGGTTGTAACGGCCGTCACCGGCATGCGCATCGATATCCAGCGTCACCGTATCGGTCTGGCTGTGGTAGGCGATGCCCTCAAAACCCAAGCGGTAACGGTTGCCACGCTTTTCACCGGCCACACGCAGTTCGGCCTCGGCACTGGCCGACAACCATGGCGTGAGCTGTTGAGAGATCATGAAGTCGCCAACCGTTGCACCCTTGACGGTGCCCATCCCTATGAGCTCATTGGAACCAGGGCGGTTTGTACTGTTTTTCTCGGTACGGCCGAAATCGTAGTTGAGCGCTGCGCTGGCCCCGAACCCGGAATCGGACTGCCATTGCAGCCCCACTCCCCGTGCGGTATCCGCAAAAAAGATACCGCGCTGGACAGTGAGCATCGGCAACACCTGACTGCGGTATTCATCGGCCCCCATGTAGCGTGGCAGCACGGCCATGCCGAGGCCGAAATTGACGTTGAACCTGTCGCCGAAAATGGACTGGCTTTGCGTGGACGCGCTGTCCTGAGCACAGGCCTGACCGACCAGTGTCATGGCCACTGAGGCGATCAACACGCCAAGCGCAGGCTTGAGCAGTGCAGGACGAACGTGAGGACGAGCGATTTCAGGACTCATGGTGATACTCCGGTTTCATTCAGGATTGAGGGGGGGTTGTCGGTTCTGCGCCGCGAAGCACTCGAAACAGGTCGATCCGGTTTTGTTGCAGCTCATCGAGTGACTTGCGACCGGCTGCATCGGCTTCGGCGATACGGATGGTGGAGCCCAGCAATGCCGTGCGTTCGGCAGCACCGGCATTGAGCTCGAAGGACAGGCGGCGCACTTTTTCCTGGACCAGCGCGACGCGCTCGATCTCGTTGCGAACATGGCCCAGGGCCTGCTGACGACGGGTCAGCACACCGGCCATTTCACGGAAGGCGTTCTGAATGGCTTTTTCATACTCGGCGACCGCGATCTGCTGGCGCACATGCGCCAGATCCAGGTTGGCCTGATTACGCCCGCCGTCGAACAACGGTAGATTAAGTTGCGGGGAGAACAGCCAGGTACCGCTGCCATTGCTGAACAGCGTGCGCAGACTGTCGCTTTGCAGACCTACGCTGGTACTGAGTTTTATGGACGGAAAGAATGCAGCACGGGCGGCTCCAATATTGGCGTTGCTGGCCTTGACTGCTTCTTCGCGCTGACGAATATCAAAACGCTCAAGCAGACGCTGAGACGGCAGATTCGACAGCCAGGCCGGGGGCTCGACCAGCGCGGCGGTCAGCGCCGGCGTATCCGGCGTGGTGGCTGGCAAAACTGCCGAGTAGCCGGTGAGCAGCAGCAAAGCCTGGGAAGCATTCGCGTGATCGCTTAGCGCATCCTGCACCTGTTGCTGTGCAGTCAAGGTATCAAGGCGCTGCGCCATCAGATCGTCGAGTGAAATGGCACCCTGGCGCTGCTGCTCTTCGGCCGCCTTTACCAGCATCAGCCGGGCATCATGAACGGTCTGCGCATCCTGCTGCACGGCGGCGGCCAGACGCTCGGCCAGCCAGGCGCGAGCCACTTCGGCAACCAGCGCACTGCGCGCCGCCTGCTGGCCATACGTGCTGGCCAGATAATCATGCCGCGCGGCCTCGGACAGGCTGCGCACGCGCCCAAAAAAATCCAGCTCAAAGTCCGAGACGCCCACCGATGCGATGGAAAGGTCCTGGCCGTAACGCTCATCGGCAGCCGCATTATCGAAGTGTTGACGGTTACGCTGGACGCCTGCTGCAATCGTCGGGAAACGATCGGCACGGGTTATGCCGCGCATCGCCCTGGCTTCATCCACTCTCAGCACCGCCACGCGAAAATCGCGGTTGAACGTCAGGGCTGATTGCAACAGAACCCGCAGTTCACCCTTTGGCGACAGCTCGGCAGCCAGCGCTTCTTCGTCAGCGGTCAGCGCGATGGCAATGGACGCATCACCGGCCGGGACGACAGCAGACAACTGGTCTGCAGGAACCGGCAAGGCCGGGCGCTGATACTCGGGAATCAACGAGCAACCCGAAATAACCAGGCTCAGCAGCATAGCCAGGCAACAGCATCCGGGGTTGCGGATACGCTTGGACAGCGGTGTACTCATCAGCATAGGATCTGTCCGCGACAGTGGGCTCTGGACGCAATCCTGAACGTCGACTTTCAATAAACCGTTCGTGAATTATCAAGATTTGATCAAGAGGCATTCTTGTGTCAGGAAAACGCATTCTGATCGTCGAAGACGATGCCGACAGCGCCAGCATTCTCGAGGCTTATCTGCGTCGTGACGGGTTCAGCGTAGGGCTGGCCGAAAACGGGCAGCGCGGTATCGATATGCATCGCCAGTGGAAACCCGACCTGATTCTGCTGGACGTCATGCTGCCGCTGGTCAGTGGTACGGACGTGCTGTCGGCAGTGCGCCGTTGCAGCGACACACCGGTGATCATGGTCACGGCCATGGGCGACGAACCGGAAAAGCTCGGCGCATTGCGCTACGGGGCTGACGATTACGTGGTCAAACCCTACAACCCCAAGGAAGTAGTGGCCCGTGTGCACGCGGTGTTGCGCCGCTCCCAGCAGAACGCCAGTAATGACCGCCATTTGCGTTACCAGAACCTGCTGGTGGACCTGGATGCAGTCACCGCCATCATTGAAGGACACGACGGCACAGACACACTGCTCGACCTGACACCCACCGAGTTCAAGATCCTTTCGACCTTGCTGAAAACACCCTCCAAAGCCTTCACCCGCGAAGAATTGCTGGAAATCTGCCTGCCCGACAGCGAGGCGCTGGCCAGGGTTGTCGATGCGCACGTGCACAATCTGCGTCGCAAACTCGAAATTCACGGCGTGGATAATGTGCTGGTGACAGTCCGCTCTGTCGGCTATCGATTCAGGTGAGCCTCATGCGACGTTTTTTCAGACACCGGCAGAAACCTTTATGGCACTGGGTCGGCATGCGCATGAGCATGCTGGCCGTCGGTGCGGTCATCGTGATCGCGTTCTGCATATGGCTGCACGTCACGGTGTCTGACTGGCTCACATTGCAGGCAATGCCAGCCGATGTGCGCACGGAGTTCATACGGTTGCAGGCCGAACCTGCCATGGACATGGTCAAGCTTCGCGAGTTGTTCTTCGAGTATTACCCGATCGAAAACCTGCTGCCGGGCATCGCCAACAAGGAGTGGTGGGTATTGGCAGCGCTGGTGATGATGGCCATCCCTATCATCATATTTTTCGGCTTTTTGTTCTCCCGCCCGCTTTCCAGCCAGTTCTCTTCGATTGCCAGAGGCGCACGTCAGGTCGCCCAGGGCGACTTCAAGACGCGCCTGCCAATGAGCGACAAAGACCCGGACGAGCTACAGGCGCTGGTCAGCGACTTCAATACCATGACCACCCAGCTGGGCCGTTACGAACTGGAGGTCAGCGAGTCCAGCGCGATGATCGCCCATGAACTGCGCACGCCACTGAACGCGGCCATGGGGCGCATTCAGGGCATGATCGACGAAGTGTTCCCCCGCGATCTGGCACAACTGGAAATGGTCCACCGCCAACTTAACCAGTTGAACAAACTGGTGAGCGATCTGCATCTTCTCTCGCTGGCCAGCGCTGGCCAGCTGACCCTGGACAAGACGGTATTTTCCCTTGAGAAACTGGTGGCCGAACGCCTGAGCTGGTTTGCCACACAGCTCGATGAAGCCGGCGTTGTCGTGACGATCGACATCCCTCAACAACTGACCGTCAACGCCGACCGTGACCGGATCGGCCAAGTGGTCAATATTCTCGTCGAGAATGCGCTGCGCTACTCGGCGATGGGCGGTGAACTGCTGATTGTCGGCAGGGCCCGCGCACGGAGCATGGAACTGACCGTCTCCGACCGCGGGCCCGGCTTCGGCTCGGAAAACCTTGAGCAGGTGTTCGACCGTTTCTGGCGCGCCGAACGTTCGCGGGCGCGCTATTCGGGAGGCAGCGGCCTTGGCCTGTCCATCGCCCGGGCTATTTGCCTCGAGCATCACGGCACTATCGGGGTGCGCAACAGGCCTGGCGGCGGGTCGGTGATCCGCCTGGAAATCCCGGCCTGACCCTGCTGACCCGAACCTGCGGATCAATGCCCCATCAACGAATCGATAGCGTCCGGTTTGTCGTGCACGCCAAACCGATCCACCAACGTGGCCGTCGCCCGGTTCATACCTACAACGTCCACACTGATACCCGCCCTCCTCAGCTTGAGCACCACCTTGTCCAGCGCGGCAACCGCAGTGATGTCCCAGAAATGCGCCTCGCGCAGATCAATGGCGAGTGTTTCGACGTTTTCGCGCAGGTCGAAGGACGCCATGAAGCGCTCGGCAGAAGCAAAAAACACCTGACCGGTCACGTAATAAGTGCGGTGGCTGTGCTCGGGGTCACGTTGCGAAGTGACGTCGAGATAACAGGCGATCTTGCTGGCAAAGAACATCGCGGCCAGCAGGGACCCCACCAGCACGCCATAGGCGAGGTTATGGGTGGCTACCACCACGATCACCGTCACGACCATCACTATATTGGTCGAAAGCGGGTACTGTTTGAGGTTGCGGATCGACTCCCAGCTGAACGTGCTGATCGACACCATGATCATCACCGCCACCAGCGCCGCCATCGGAATACGCGCCAGCCAGTCGCCCAGAAACAGCATCATGATCAACAGCAGCAAGCCCGCGCTGAGGGTCGAGAGTCGCGTTCTGCCCCCCGACTTCACGTTGATCATTGATTGGCCGATCATCGCGCAACCGGCCATGCCACCGATCAGGCCACTGGCAATATTGGCAATGCCCTGCCCTCTGCACTCACGATTCCTGTCGCTGGTGGTATCGGTCAGATCGTCGACAATGGTTGCGGTCATCATCGACTCAAGCAGGCCCACCACCGCCAAAGCCGCGGAGTACGGCAGGATGATCAACAGCGTGTCGAGATTCAGCGCAACGTCCGGCCACATGAACACCGGCAGACTGTCAGGCATCGCGCCCATATCACCAACTGTTCGTACATCAAGGCCCATGTAAATGGACATTGCCGTGAGCAGCAGAATGCACACCAGCGGCGACGGTAGCAGCTTGCCCAGCAACGGCAGGCGCGGGAACAGATAGATAATTGCCAGGCCCGCCGCCGTCATGGCATAGACCGGCCAGGTCGCATGGGTCAGTTCTGGCAGTTGGGCCATGAAAATCAGAATCGCCAGCGCGTTCACAAAGCCGGTCACCACCGATCGTGAAACAAAGCGCATCAGCTCTCCGAGGCGCAAGTACCCGGCGATGATTTGCAACACGCCGCACAACAAAGTGGCCGCCAGCAAATACTGAAGACCGTGCTCTTTCACCAGGTTCACCATCAGCAGTGCCATCGCACCTGTGGCGGCGGAAATCATCGCCGGGCGGCCGCCCACGAAAGCAATGACCACACAGATACAGAACGAGGCGTAAAGCCCGACTTTCGGGTCTACCCCCGTGATGATGGAGAACGCAATGGCCTCTGGAATCAGGGCCAGTGCAACGACAAGCCCGGCCAGAACATCGGCCCGGACGCTGGAAAACCACGTAGCTTTGATTTTTTCGAGCATGGAAATACCTGTATCGAACACAGCGGGACGCGCAGCAGCGAATGCTGGACGTACGTGTGCATCGGTTTTCGAATGAGTAGTGATGGAGGTGGCGGCGACCGTCAAACGGACACAGCAACGGGTGACCGCGGTCAGTGGCAGTCAGGGTGTGGCGAGGGGGCGAAGCGCTAAGGCGGCGTAGGCAGCCAGCTGGAACTGGACAAAAGTGATTCCTTCGATGGGTCGCAGGACGTGAGCATCATAGCCCCATCCGTTTGAGGGGTTCAAGACGCAGATGCCTGCCCGACAGCGACACAGCGCAGCTGATATGCTTTTTCCAGGATAACTTGCCCCTGTTTGCAAAGGCGGTTTTCACTCATGATGCAGGCATCATTTGCCCCCGATGCCTTCTATGAAACGCTACGAAAAATTCGCCGCCGACATTTCGGAAATGATTCGCAGCGGCGTGTTGCCCGCCGGTGAGAAAGTGCCCTCCGTCAGGGTTGCCAGTCGCACCTATTCGGTGAGCCCCGCCACCGTCTTCAAGGCGTATTACCTACTGGAAGACAAAGGCCTGATTCAGGCTCGTGCACGCTCCGGGTATTACGTGCGCGAGCATGCTGCCAATGCGCTGACCGAGCCTGAACTGATCAGGCACACCAGCGAAGGCACCGAACTGGGCGTCAGTGACCTTATTTTTTCCGTGCTTGGCTCGCTCAAGAACCCGGACACCGTCCCTTTCGGCTCGGCATTTCCCAGCCCACACCTCTACCCATTGCCACGCCTGGCCAAGTCGATGTCTTCAGCGGTGCGGGCGATGACGCCAGCGGGCATTGTCAGCGACATGACCACCGGGAACTCCGAACTGCGCCGACAGATTGCTCTGCGCTACATGATCAGTGGCGTGCGCCTGCCCGCCGACGAACTGGTGATCACCAACGGCGCGATGGAAGCCCTGAATCTGTGCCTGCAATGCGTCACCGAGCCCGGCGACCTGGTCGCCATCGAAGCACCTGCGTTCTATGCCTGCCTTCAAGTGCTGGAGCGGCTCAAGCTAAAAGCCGTCGAAATCCCCGTGCATCCGCGTGACGGCGTGGATCTGGACTCTTTGCAGGACAGCCTGACACGCCTGCCGATCAAAGCCTGCTGGTTCATGAGCAGCTTCCAGAACCCGCTGGGCGCGAGCATGACCCAGGCGAAAAAACTCAAGCTCTACAACCTGCTGGAACGACAGCAGATCCCGCTGATCGAGGACGATGTGTACGCCGAGCTGTATTACGGCGCCAATGCCCCCCATCCGGTCAAAAGCCTGGATCACAGCGGGCTGGTGATGCACTGCAGCTCGTTTTCCAAGACCCTGGCCCCTGGCTACCGTGTCGGCTGGGTGGCAGGCGGGCGTTACACCGAACAGATCAATCGGCTGAAACTGATGACCACCATTTCACCCTCTGTCCCCGCCCAGGCAGCGATTGCCGACTACCTCAAACATGGCGGCTACGATCGCCACCTGCGCAAATTGCGCGACACCCTCGAACTGCAACAAGGCGCGATGCTGGCTGCTGCCGCTCGTTATTTCCCGGCAGCGACACGCGTCACCCGCCCCACTGGCGGGTACTTTCTGTGGTTCGAATTCCCCGAGCAAGTGGACTCGCTGCAGGTGTTCCAGATGGCCCTGGCCCAAGGTATCAGCCTGGCACCCGGCCCGATCTTCTCGGCCTCGCAGCGCTTCAAGAATTGCGCACGCCTGAACTACGGCACGCCCTGGGATGAACGCAGCGAGCAGGCCATGGCGATGCTTGGACGAATCATCGCGTCGTTCTGAAGTGTTTACGTTCGGCCCACGTACAACTGATCCGTATTTTTAAGCTGTTTCTGAATCTGTACCAGAATCTGCCTGCGCAGGATAATGGCCACGCATTAAAACGCGCAGGAAACCGTCAGAAGCCGGAACCTGCGACTCGTTACAGACAGATCGATCAGCAGGAGACGCTCATGGGCAAGCTCGGACTTTCATTGATAGGTTTTTTGTTGCTGGCAATAGCGGTGGGTTTGCTGGGGACTATTTCGCCGTATTGAGCATTGATTATCGCTGTCGTGCTCATCGCTCACGTTTGTACACACACGTCCTGATGACTATCGCGCCCATGCTGCGCATTGGCGCGAAAATCTGCTCCAGACTCGTTCAGCAGCCGATTAATTAGTTTTCCTCATATACCCTTGCCGATTTACCCGGCTAGTCTTGTCACTGCCTCAACTGGTTTATGCACCCCGCGGTTTTATAAATAGTGCTGATCCGCTGCTTCTGGAAACCGAGCAAATCATTCGCAATGCCAGACCCGGGCTGACGGCTGAAGAGCTCGCCAAAATGTTGGGTCTGAGCGAGCGGACAATGCATCGACAATTCAAGAAATTAACCAATGAGTCGCCTGAAGAGCTCATTACCCGAGTGAGGATAGAAACGGCTTGCGTCCTCCTCCAGACACCGGGAGCCAGCATTAAACAAGTGGCACTTAAGTGCGGCTACAACGAGGATACCTCGTTCCGACGGGCTTTCATTCAACTTACCGGGATGACGCCTGCGGATTACAAGCGCAGGTCTAAAGCGCAGTCCTCCGATGCGAGCGGATCAACGACGCGTTCGGTGCAGACGTAGGATTCATTTCTGGTACTGGAGGCGATTTAAAAACTACTCAAGGTGTTTTCTCTGCCAAGTCCATGAATTGTCGCGTTGCCAGCGCTCGGCGCCAAAACGAAAAAACCCGCCAGAAGGCGGGTTTTCGGTGTTTCAAAGATTTTTAAAGTCTTCTCTGAAACCTTGTCTGGCTCCACGACCTGGACTCGAACCAGGGACCCAGTGATTAACAGTCACTTGCTCTACCAACTGAGCTATCGCGGAATGAGCGCTATGTTACTGATTAGGAAAAGGAAGTCAAGCGAGGGACTGAAAAATTTTCTGCGTTGCGGCTTGCGCGATATCGGTTGTTCCTTATGCACCGTATGCAACGATCTTGCTTCCGGTTCCCGGCAGATCGCGAGCAATGCGCGGCCGCCCGTTGGCTCCCACGGCCTCCGGCCCGAAGCATGAGAAAATGCCTCTAGTGCCCTACGCGGCGCGGGACGCAGCTGATCGTACTGAAGTTGGCACTTTTGTCACATCAAGAAATATCTATCCCGGTCGACACCTGAGTCAGGCAATTCCTTTCCTACGGACCAGGTATAACAAAAAATGGCCTCGCTCAAGACAGTACAAGCTCGCTACACCGCAACCTTCGTAGGATTCATGGCGCTGGTCATTGTTCTGACGGTTTATGGCATCGGTCAGTTCGTGTCCCCCAGGCTTACCGCCAACGATGAAAACATGCTGACCGCAAAGGCGGCAGACATCAGCAATGAGATCAAGACCGAGTTGGCCCGCGTACAGGCGCAGGCGCGCGTGATCACCGAGCTGGTGCCGCAACTGTCCAGTGACGACATCGACCGCCTGCTGCCGTTTATGGTCAACCAGTACGGCGAAGCCAAGGTGTTTGGCGGCGGAATCTGGCCTTTGCCGAACGTGCGCACGCCCGGTCGTGCCAAGCACAGCACCTTCTACCACCGCGATGCGTCGGGAAAATTGATCGTCAACACCCATTGGAACTCGCCTGAGTCGCTCAACTATTTCGAACAGGGCTGGCATAAAGGTGGCTTGAACTCACCTGCTGGCCAATGCGCCTGGGCGCCCGCCTATCAGGATGCCGCCAGCCCGGAACCGCGCACCAACTGCGCCATGGCCATTACCAAGGACGGACAGCCTTGGGGCGTGTCGACCATCGATGTGACGCTGGGCTTCTTCAACAAGCTGGTTGAAGCCAAAGAGCAGGAAGTCCATGGCCGGATCATGATCATCGAGGCCGATGGCAAGATTCTGTCCAACGTACCGGGCAGCAGCGACAAGATCGTGCTGCGCAATGTCTCCGAACTGGCGGCGCAATCGCCGTTCATTAATGGCATCAAGTCGGCACTCGCCGTCAAAGGTTCTGGCACCTCGCGTCTGACCTACCAGAACAGCGATGGCGAAGAATCAACGCTGTTTCTGATGCCGGTTGCTGGAACGCCCTGGTTGCTGGCCGTTTCGCAAAACACCGACCTGCTGAAAAGCCAGAGCGAAACCGTCCTCAAGACCCTGGCCTGGCTGCAGATCCCGATGGTTCTGGTGCTGCTGGTGCTGATGATCGTTGCGTTGCGCACGCTGATGAACCGTCTGGGCGTGCTCAAAACCAACATCGACACGCTGTCGGCCGGTGACGCCGATCTCACCCGGCGCATTGCCGTCAAAGGGCACGATGAAGTGGATCAGGTGGGTGAGTCGGTCAACAACTTCATTGCCTACCTGCAACGCATGATGCTCGACGTCAGCAGTTCCACCAGCGAGATTGCCAGCGGTATCGAACAACTGCGCAGTCAGGCGGGCGTTACCAATGCCATTCTGATCCGTCACGCCAACGAAACCGATCAGGCCGTTACTGCGATCACCGAGATGTCCTCCACCGCGGACGAAGTGGCCCGCAGCGCGGCGCAGACCGCAAGCTTCACGCAGTCGGCCAATGAGAACGCGCAGGTATCGAAAACCGTGGTTGCAGACGCTTCTGACAGCGTGAATGCACTGATCAGCGAGGTCGATTCGGCCACCAGCAAAGTGCAGTCGATGGAGCAGGACGCCAAGCGCATCAACGCGGTGCTGGCGGTGATTGGCGAAATCGCCGGGCAGACCAACCTGCTCGCGCTTAACGCCGCCATTGAAGCCGCGCGCGCCGGCGAACAGGGTCGTGGCTTCGCGGTCGTGGCCGATGAAGTGCGCGCCCTCGCCGCTCGCACCCAGGCCAGCACGTCGGAGATCAACGAAATGCTCGGCAGCCTGCAACAAGGCGTCAGCGCCGCAGTAGCCGCAATGGAAAAAACCCGCCAGAGCTGCCAGACCACGGCGGGCAAAACCACCGCCGTAACAAGCGGCCTGGACGACATGACTCGCTCGGTTCTGCAGATCAACGACCTGAGCACGCAAATCGCCACAGCGGCCGAGGAGCAAAGCGCGGTGTCAGAGGAAATCAGCCGTAACATCATTGCCGTTCGGCACATCGTCGAAGAGCTAGTCGAAGGCGGCTCCAGTAACGAACGCAGCACCGCTGCCCTTTCCGAGTCCAACACTCGCCTGATTGCGCTGGTACGGCGCTTCAAGGTCAGTTAAAACCTCTGCGGGCCTGTCGCAGCTTGCGTCAGGCCCGCTGTCTATTTGATCCGGTAGTGGAAGGTATTCTTCACCCCGGACACGGTCACCGCCCTGCCCTCGACAACCCGTGGCTGATAACGAAAGGTTTGCGCTGCGGCCAGTGACGGACGGATGAACAATGGATGGCACGCACCCTGCACTTGCGGGTTGACCACCGTGCCTTGAGGCGACACGTCGTAGACCACCGTGCAATCACCCTCGATGCCTTTGTCCAGAGCCCGTTCGGGATAGTCCGGAGCCTCCTTGCTGAGTGGCTGATACTGGCTGCTGTCAGCGGCGGCCTGCTGTTGTGCTGATTGCTGCGCCTGGCGGGCGCGCTCGGCAGACTGACGCGCCTGTTCGGCCTGACGTTGTTGCTCAACCTGCTGACGTTGCTGCTCGGCCAGCCGCTGCTGTTCCTGGCGCTTTTGCTGCTCGGCTTCGTGCAGGCGCTGAACGCTCTGTTGCTGTTCGCGCTCGCGCTTTTGCTCGTCAACGCGCTTGCGTGCCAACGCCGCCTGTTCGACCTGGCGCTGCGGTTCTGCCTGCGGTTTTGCAGCTTCTACCGGCTGGGTGATCGGCAGCGAGGCCGGTGCAGGTGGCGGCAGCTGAACAGGCTCGACAACCGACGCAGCGGCGACTGGAACCGGCTCAGGCGCTGGCGGCAAAATCACTAATTGCGTGGTCAGGGTTCTGCTCTGTGCGGGCGGTGCTTCGTGCGGGCTCCAGCCGAACATAAGACCGCCCAGCAGCACGCCATGCAATGCCAGCGCGATGGCAGCGGCCAGGCCATTGCTGCGCAGCCAGGGCCCATTCACCCATTCGCGGCGCGGCGGGTGGTAATCGAGGGCCAGGGTGTTCATTGCGGGGCCTCGGTCACCAAGCCCAATTGCGTTACGCCACTGCGTTGCAACGCCGCCATGGCGGCGACTACCCGGCCATAATCAGCCTTGTCATCGGCACGGATGAACACTTGCGTGTCCTTGCGCTCGGTAACCAGTCGGGCGATGCGCTCCTGCATATCTTCAAGGCTCGCGGCCTGATCGGTCTGCGTTTGAGTATCGACCGTGTCGCCCAGGTTCCAGTAGTAGCCGCCCTGCGCCTTGACGGACAGGGTCACGATGCGCTGCCGGGTATCGGTGGCGAGTGCTTCGCTGGCCACTTTGGGTAACTCGATTTTCACCCCTTGGGTCAGCATCGGTGCCGTGACCATGAAAATCACCAGCAGCACCAGCATCACGTCGATATAGGGCACGACATTCATTTCGGCTTTCGGGCCATGTTTGCGTTGCGGTTTGACCAGCATGACAAGTCCTCAGGCCGCAGCGGCCATGTTGCGGGTCAGGCCTTGCAGGGTGCGGTTCAGGCGCACCTGCAGTTCATTGCCGAAGCTGTAGTAACGGGCCGTGAGCGTCTGGCCACGCGCGGCAAAACGGTTGTAGGCGATAACGGCAGGAATGGCGGCGAACAGGCCGATGGCCGTGGCAATCAAGGCTTCGGCAATACCCGGCGCGACCGTCGACAGTGTGGCCTGCTGCACTTGAGACAGGCCGATGAAGGAATTCATGATCCCCCAGACCGTGCCGAACAGACCGATGTAGGGGCTGACCGAGCCGACCGTAGCGAGAAACTGCAGGCCTTTTTCCAGTTGCAGCTCCTGCTCGCTAATCGCGACTTGCAATGCGCGTTCGACGCCTGACAGCACTACGTCAGGCTCGATGCCGGGACGTGGCTTGAGTTGCACGTACTCGGCATAACCGGCGTTGAAGACGCGCTCGATACCGTCAGCGCCCTCCTGAGCCGAATGGCTTTCGGCGTACAGCGTTGCCAGCTCGGCTTCAGCGCGAAAGCGCTGCTGAAACGCATCCAGTGTCCGCTCGTAATGGCCCAGCGCAAGACTGCGCTGGATGATCAGGTACCAGCTGACCAGCGAAGCGAGTAACAGAATCAGCATCACGGCCTTGACCAGCAGGCTGGCATCGCTGATCAGGCCCCAGATAGTCATGTGTTCGAGGGTGGCGTGCATCGTGGTAGTCCTCTGTAATGGAACGAATGATTAGCACCGCTTGATGACAAATGACTTACGGCAGCTTCAAGGTTTTCATCACCTCGGCCCACGGTACGAACTTGAAGTTCTGCGCCTGCTCGGGCATGCGTTTGCGCCCGTCCTGAACCACCAGCATGCCTTTGCTCCAGGGGCCGCCGAGGTTCATGGAGGTCACTTCGATGCCGTCGGTTTCCGAGGTACCGTCAATCCCGGCGTTCGCATTGAGACCCACCCGAAAAGCGCCGCGCAGTGCGTAAGGCGGCTCGGCGTCGACCACCACGTAACTGTCGTTGCCCTGACTGGAGATCACCAGATAGTCATGGTTGTCACTCTGATACAGCGCCAGCCCCTCGACATCGGCATGCACCGCCTCGCCCACCTTGATCACACTGGAAAGCGTCGCAGGCTGATCCGCCCGCGCATCGACTTCCCAGACGCCAACGTCCTCTTCACCGAGAAACAGGCGTTGACGCTGGTCATCGGCCACGCAGCCTTCCGGCTGGGTGTCGACCTTGAAGCGGCGTACCAGCTCGCCTTTTGCCTTACCGTCGGACGCGCTGAGCCGATACTGGAGAAAGCTGCCGTCTTTACCGTTGGCGAAGGCGTATAGCTCGCCACTGGCAGGTTTGAACAGGCAGACGCCATAGATTTCCGCCAATGGTGTGGGGATCTCTCCCGCTTCACGAATGACGCCGCTGACCCGGTCGATGCTGAACAGGCTCAGGCTGTTGTGATCCCGGTTACTGGCTACCGCCAGATCGACAGTCTTCTTGCCGAGCATGAAGCCTGGGCGTAGATCGACGTTGTTCAGGCGGCCTACCGGTAATTCCTGCAACTGCTTGCCAGTCAGGTCATAAGCCAGCAGGCCCTGCTTTTTGTTGGTGCCCAGCACGCGACTGAGCGCTGGATTTTTCGGGTGGACCCAAATGGCCGGGTCGTCGGCGGCGTCACCCTGACGCCCGACCGGCTGGCTCTGACTCGCCGCCATGACAGTCGGCAACGGCTTGGCGTTATTCACCGGTTTGGGCGACCAGCTCAGTTCCCCCTGATACAGGCGCTCGCCGTCATTGTCGTTGACCAACACCTGCAAGCTGTTCTTGCTCTCACGCACAGAAAGCCCTTCCGGCTTTTTCAGGCTCATCAGCGACAGATCGGCCACCGGCGTCCAGCTCTCCAGCGAATCCTGCTGCTGATAGAGATGCAACACCTTGCCTTTCGGGTCCAGCGCCAGCAAACCGCCCGGAACAATGGCCATTGCCCCCGCCGCCTGTTTCAAATCGCCAAACGGTTCGCGCAGAGCCACAGGCTGACGTGCGACCTCAGCCTCGGGGTGCGCCGAATAAGCCCACCAACCGATGTTTTGTTCATTGACGAACAACCTGTGCGCAGCGTCATCGACCTGACAAAACTCGGCTTTGGGTGGTAGCGGCAGGTTGCGCACCAGGCGTGGCGCGTCGTTCAGTCGATTATCTGCGCCAATCAGCCATTGTTCGCCCTTGCCCTCCTCGCCCACCAGAAACACAAACAGGTTGCTGGCGTCATCGCGGTACAGGCACAGACCAGCCACTGAATAATCGCGTGCGGGCAGATAAACCGGCTTTGACCAGTGTGCTCCGGTCGGATCGAGCTGGGTCAGCATGGCCTGCTGGCGGGCATTATCCAGCGTTGCAATGAGCACACTTGAGCCTGTAGTACGGCTGTCGAGCCCTTGGAACGACCCCGGCATTTTCGCCAGCTCGCGGCCCTGCTCATCCAGCAGCAACAGACCGGCCTTGACGCTCGCGGCCAGGCGGCGGGTGCCGTCACTGCCCGGCAGAAAGCTCGCCGATTGAGCCTTGAACGAAGCATTTTCAGCCCAGCGTGTCAGGTTCAGGTCCATCGGCGGCGAAGCGTGCGCAGCCCCGGCCGCAAGACAAAGCAGTAGCGCCAGGCACGCTGGCTTGGGTGATAACGAAATGATCATGAACGGTTGAATCCTTTGAA
Source organism: Pseudomonas syringae group sp. 26L6 (assembly GCF_032587815.1). Lineage (NCBI taxonomy): Bacteria > Pseudomonadati > Pseudomonadota > Gammaproteobacteria > Pseudomonadales > Pseudomonadaceae > Pseudomonas > Pseudomonas syringae group sp. 26L6. The sequence continues at coordinate 468,545 of NZ_JAWHPJ010000018.1, read as the reverse complement.
TGAGCGCGTCAGGTCGATCAGAAGTGAGTGAAGGTCAGGCCGACTTTGTAGGTCGGGCCGTATTCTTCGTACTGGCCGTTGTAGGCGCGATGACCGCTGTAGACGAAATACGGCTGATCGGTGAGGTTCTGCGCCTCGAAGCTGACCTTGAGGTTCTTGGTCAGTGAATAGCGGGCGCTGAAATCGACGAAAGTCTGCGCATCCACGTACTGGTCGTGATCCTTGTCGCCGATCGACGCCAACTCGTAGAGATAGGCCGATTTGTAGTTGGCGGACAGACGCAGACTCAGCTTGTCGTTCTCCCAGCCGAGCATGACGTTACCGACGGTTTTCGACTGGCTGGGCAGGTCGATATCGCGCTTGCGGTTGGTGCCGGTGCTCTGGTCGAAACCGTTGATGCTGGCGTCGGAACGGCTCAACGTGGCGTTGGCGCCCAGCAGCAGACCGTTCCATGGCGATGGCAGCCAGTCGAGCTTTTGCGAATAGGCCAGTTCCAGGCCATAGAGCTTGGCCTTGTCGCCGTTGGCGTAGGTGTTGGCTTCGGAGAAGTTCGCCCACTGCCCGGTACCCGCCAGGTCAGTGTTGTAGACGAAATTCTGGATGTCCTTGTAGAACACGAACGCCGACACCGTCCCCGCTCGGCCCATGAAGTGTTCGATGCCCAGGTCAAGGTTGCTCGACTCCAGCGGCTTCAGATTCGGGTTACCGAAAGAGGCTTCGTCATCGTCGATCACAAAGCCCGGCGCCAGTTGCCCGAACGTCGGGCGCACCACGGTTTTGGTCCAGGCGGCGCGTAACTGGGTGCTCTTGTCGATCTGATAACGGGCATGCAGACCTGGTAACCAGTGGTGATAGCGGCGGTTGGTGGTACTGGACTCGAATGCCCCATCGCGCACGCCAGTTCCTTTGGCGTCCATCTCCGTGCCCTCGTAACGCAGACCGGCGATGAAGCGCCATTTATCGATATCCAGCGTATTCATGAAGTAACCGGCATTGATGTCTTCGTTGATCTTGAAGTCATTGGCCCGGCTTTCCGACGCGTCGTAGGCGTCGGCGGCGTTCAGGCCGCCGATCAGGCCCTTGACCGCAGTGGGACTGATACCGCTGCCGAAATTGCCCAGTCGATAGTCGATGGTGCCTTTCTGGAACTGTGTCAGGTTGAGTTGCTGATCGCTGAAACCCTGGTCATCGAAATTGTCGTATTTCCAGACTTCCAGATCGTTGCTTTTGTCGCGTCGGCTGACCTTGCCGCCAAACTTGAACTGCGAGGCATAGCCCTTGAAGTCGTAATCACGGGCCAGGTCGAGGCGCACGTTCTTCTCGGTGTCTTTGGTGTACTGCTTTTCCCGGTCGACCTTGTCCAGAGTAAAGTTCGAATTGTCGTAGAACGAGGGATCGACGATGGGCCTTGGCTTGTCGCGGTCGTAGAAACCGGTGTCGGCAAAATCATCGTTGCCCACGAATGTGGCCCCGGCAATATGGCTAGGGCTGTCTTCACTGGACTCGCTGTAACCGGCCTGGCCGCTGAGCGTCCACAGGCCGACCATACGTTCGCCACCAAACACGTAGGACTGGATTTCCTGGGTTTCGGTGCGCGCCTTGAGCTTGCGCGTGCCTTCGGCATCGCCGGTCTGCCCTGCGCTCTGGGCATTGGCAAATTCGAAACCGTTGGTGGTGCGCACCTCATCATCCTTGAAACGGCTGTACAGGGTGCGCAGGTAGTATTTGCTGAGGTCATCGGGTTTGTAATCGAAGTTAAGACCACCCCCGGTGCGCTCGCGGCTGATGTCGTAGTCGCGTTGTTCAAACGATTGCAGTCGCGAGCCGTCCCAGTCTCCGCCGGTCTCGACGTTGTCGGAGCCGAAATCACGCTTCTGCCAGCTCAGTGCTGCCGCCACACCGAAGTTGTCGATGCCGTCGCCAAGGCTGAAACGATTGCTCGCCGCGCCGGAAAACTTGGGGCTGGTCTGGTGGGTGTTCTTGTCGTAGCTGGCTTCGCTGCTGCCGGTATAGAACAGCCCTTTGTGGTCGAAGGCAGAGAGGCTTTCGACATCGACTGTACCGCCCAGCGAGTTGGCGTCCATGTCCGGGGTCAGGGTTTTGATCACTGACAGTGACTGCACCAGTTCGGCAGGCAGCACATCCAGCGCTACGGCGCGTCGGCCACTTTCCGGGGCGGGCACCAGCGTGCCGTTGATGGTCACGCTGTTGAGGTCGGGCGCCAGTCCCCGAACAGTGACAAAGCGCCCCTCGCCCTGATCGCGCTCGACGCTGACGCCCGGCATGCGCTGCACTGCTTCGGCGACGTTCTGGTCCGGTAACTGTGCAACGCCGTCGGCATGCACCACGCTTTTGATGCTGTCGGAGCTGCGTTGCTCCTTGAGCGCGTTGTCGATACTCGCCGCCTGCCCGACCACTTGCACATGCTCGGTGGTATCGGCTTCGGCCGCCTGCAAGCGTTCGCTGGCAATGGCAAATGCCAGCGCGCTGAGTGTGAAGCCGACCAGTTGAGCCCTGCTGCGACGCCTGTGCATGTTAAGTCCTCCCCCATAATCCCGACAGGCCAGGCAAATGACCCGGCAACTGGAGGCGCAAGCTAGAGTCGTGCAGTGACGGTTCTGTGACAGGTAACGGGCGCAGGGGCTGGAAACAGCGGGTTTGGGGGTGACTTGGCAGGCAAATGAGCTGATTTGACTTTCAGGCGGGGCTGGCCGGAATCAAAAGCCGATGTGCGTATGACTCTCTTTCCAACGCTCTGCGTTGGAATGCAGTTCGTGACGCTCCGCGTCGCCAGTGCCGCCGTGATCGAGAAGCACGTATGGCGACCTCCTGCAGACGCAGCATGACATTGTGCTGCTCCGGAGACTTGTGACGCAAAGCGTCACGAACCGCATGCGTTTGGCAGGCGAACCAGCCGGGTGGCGGTCAGGCGCGTAGAAAAAACCTGCAACACACGTGAGCTGATTCGACCTTTCGCGGTCCGCGTTACCCGTCACCGAAGTGTCATGTACATCTGTTCTGCTGGCCGATAACCAGCAGCTCGGGAGCCGTCTTTTCATGTTCAGGATCATCCAACCCCATCGCTGGAAACTCGCTGCGCTGATGGTCGCTTCCAACCTGGGCCTGCTGGCCTTTCTGGCATTTGGCAACGTCAAACAGGTCAGCGAATGGCAATGGCTGGACATCGTCGGCGAAGGCGGCTCCGCGCTGCTGTCGCTGGTCTGGCTGTTTCTGGTGTTCAAGAGCCGACCAGCCGGTCGGGTCACCAATTACCTGTCGACAGGCCTCAGCTGTGTGTTCTTTTCCTGGTGGATCGACGCGCTGGATGAGTTCATTCGCCTGCCCAGCCACATCCAGTGGGGTCACTGGCTGGAATCCGGACCGATGCCAATCGGCCTTATCCTGCTGACCCTCGGTATCTATCACTGGCATCGCGAGCAACTGGCGATCAGCGCGCAGATGGAAAAGCGCGAGCGTGGCTTTCGTGAGCATCGGCTTTACGACAAGCTCACACCGCTGGGCAGCGCCGACTATCTGAAACGCCAACTGGTCGTCAGCCTTGAAGAAAGCCTCTGCCAGCAGCAACCGTTGTCGCTGCTGGCACTGGATGTGGATGACTTCAGCGCGATCAATAACGCATTCGGTCATGCCGAGGGCGATGAGGTTCTATCGGCGCTCAGCCATCTGCTGGTACTCAATTTGCGCCGCCAGGACCTGCTCTGCCGTCTGGCGGGCGACCGGTTTGTGGTGTTGTTGCCCAATACTGGAGAGAGTCAGGCGAAACTGCTGGCGCTGGAGCTGCAACAGGCGGTTGCCAGCCTGGCGCACAAGACTCGGCAACAAGGTGAACGCATTCAACTGTCGGCCAGCGTGGCGGTGGTCATGGCCCTCAATGAAACGCCGGACAACCTGCTGCGTCGCCTCAACCTGTCGCTGGCCCGCGCCCGACGTCCCCTGACCCGTACTGCCTGAGCGACTGCCGTGACTCTCAAAAGTGACTGGTACGAAGCCGACAGCCGCTTCATCCCCGGCCATTACCAGCCGGCTACGCTGATTGATCTGGCCTTGTCGCGCGGGATCGACAGCCATCGCCTGCTCAAAGGCACAGGCCTGTTCTACGAAGACATCGTTGCGGGCAAGACGCGGCTCAGTGCGCAGCAATTCTTCGTTCTGATCGGTAACGCGCAACGCCAGATGGAAGCCGACGACACCAGTTTCCTGTTCGGCCAGCGACTGTTTCCCGGCCATTACGGCGCCGCAAGCCATGCGCTGCGTCATGCGCAAAACCTGCATCAGGCGCTGGAAATCCTGATCCACCAGCATGCGCTGCTCAGCCCGCTGCTGACGCCGCGTCTGGAGCTGGATGAGCATTTTGCCTACCTTTACTGGCTGGACAGTTGCGGCGCTGGCGAACAGCAACGCTTCCTGCTGGAGGCCGGTATGACTGCACTGGTCGCGATGAGTCAGTTGCTCAGCGGGGAACGGCTGCCGTGGGAATGCAGTTTCTGTCACGAGGAACCGCGCTACATCGAACAATACTGGGTGCATCTGGGCGAGAACACGGCATTTCGCCGCCCGCTGGACATGATGCGCCTGCCCCGGCATTACCTCACCCGCGCGTGGCCAGGCGCATCACCCATCGCCGTGCAGGTCGCACAACAGGAGGCCGCCGGGCAACTCGCTGCGCTGGGTATGCCATTCAGCCTGCTGGACCGGTTACACCAGCACCTGCGTGACAACGTGCGCCAGGCTACCAGCCTGGAACAGGTTGCAAGTGCCTTCGCCATGAGCCCGGCTACGCTGAAGCGCAAGTTACACAAACACGGCACCAGCTTTCAGGCCCAGCACGACCTGGCGCGCAAGCATGTCGCGCTGTACCTGTATCAGATCAAGGGGCTGAGCAACGAGGCTGTGGCGGACTACCTGAACTTCAACGATCCGGCCAACTTCCGCCGCTCGTTCAAACGCTGGACCGGCAGTACACCGACCTTGATCCAGCGCCTGTTCAATTTCGACTGAGCAGGCCTCAGCGCTGGACACACAACTTGTAACCCAGGCCGTGAGCGGTATGCAGCAACGGCGTCTCGTGATCGCCGTCCAGCACCCGCCTAAGGATATGAATGTTGCTGCGCAGGCTACTGCTGTTCGGGGCATCACGCCCCCAAAGCACTTCTTCCAGCTCGGATCGCTTCACGATATGGGGACTTTTGCGCATCAACAATTCCAACAGCTTCATGTTGGTCGGGTTGAGCTTCAAAGGCACACCGTTGCGGGTTATCTCAAGGGTATCCAGATCGAAGTGCAGGTCAGCGACCACCATCACCCGGTTATCCTTGCGCTGGCGTCGGCCCACCACCGCTTCGACCCTGGCGAGCACCTCGGACATTGCAAACGGCTTGGTGATGTAATCATCGGCACCCACCTTGAAGCCGGTGAGACGGTCATCCAGCTCATCCCGCGCACTGAGCATCACAATGGCGACTTCCGACTTCGAATACTGGCGCAGACTGCGGCAGATCTGGTTGCCGTCGATGCCCGGCAGCATGATGTCAAGGATGATTGCATCGAAGCGCTTCGAGGCGGCCAGGTGCAGCCCGCTCAGGCCGTCCAGCGCACCTTCGACCGCGTGCCCCCTGAGTTCGAAGAATTCCAGCAGGTTATCGTGAATGTCACGGTGATCTTCAATAACCAGAATGTTCATTGCAGCGCCTTCTTGTTTTTCTACCCGGCCGAGCGGGACCCTGTTGCCATTGAATCGGCAGGTTGAGTAAAAAATTCATCACGCCGACCGGAAACCGCTGCGTTACGAATTGGCTGTTGCAATCTGGATCGTCCATAGAAGCACAGTGCGACCAGCAGCGTGCTCAGCCACACCACGATACCCGCCCAGAACGTGTGCGACATAAAGTGCCAGCCTTGCAGCACCCGCGTAGTGCCGTAGATCATGCCGAGCACAAGAATGCCCGCCAGCAGGGCGTTGGTATGTTTCCAGCAGTAGCGCCGAGCCACGAAGTACAAGGCCAGCAGACTGAATGCGCTTGACGCATGACCACCCGGCCAGCAACGCCCGGCACCGGCCTCATGCAGAAAATTGAAGTTTCGGAACCACTCGATGTGCGCCTCGCTGCCACCGTACAAGGTGGTTTCAACGGGGCAGTACACACTGGTGTGGCTTTTCAGGTAATGGATCATGCCGGTGCTTAACGCAAAGGCAACGATCACGAAAAAGAAGTCCAGCCGATGCCTGCGCGTAAAGCGCAGAAACGCCTCTGTCCGGGACCCCGACAGGCGCCTCACGAAGCGCGAACCGGCCTTTTTTTCCAGTAAAGGCCAGACAAACGACAGCATTGCACCAATGATCGCCAACTCGCCGGTCCAGTCCGGGATGATTCGCGCCCACTTGTGCGTGATGGTCTCGAACAGATGCATCTGCCCGATGGGAAATACACCGGCTGCCGAATCAAAAAACAGGTTACTCAACTGTCGGTCAATACTGGTCAGGTCGAATGTCACGAAGACCAGTAGAGCGAAAAAAACGGGTACACCCAGATTGACGGCGTAAAACCGCAGCCTGGGGCTGGAGGATGTCATCAATTGAATTGCTCGCTGCTGAGGTTGGCCCATTGCCCGGAGGTCAGGGAGCCGAGAATTTTAGGCCGGTGGGTACCATCCATCTGCACGAAAAATGCCTGAGCGTATTCACTTGAACGCTCGCCGCCGATCACGCCGACCTTGCGTTCAAACTGGTCGATACAGCCGCTGTGCGTTACCAGCACCAGGTTCTCGCCACTGACCTTATGGTCTTCGACGACCTTCATGAAACCGCCGTCGCAGTCGTTGATCCAGTCCTGAGCGGCCACGGAATGGCCTGCCAGAAGTTGTGCAGTCTGTTGAGTACGGGTCTTGGTGCTGGCGATCATGCGCACATGGTCCATGCCCATTTTCTGCAGACCGGCGCCCACTGCCAGCGCCGCATCCCGCCCGTTGGAAGTAATGCCGTCAGCATCGCCCATGCAAGGGTTGGTCGAGCGGTCGCAGCGTTCGGCGTGCCGAACCATCACCACCACATCACCTTGCCGCCAATGCTCGCGAAGACCGGAAACCTTCAGGTTGCTGCCAACGCCCAGATCCACTACATGCACGCTTGAGAACGCCGTATAAAACCAGGCGCAGATCGCCAGTAATACGACAGTCACCGTTATCGAGACGATGTGCTGATGCACTTTGTGGCGCTGCTGAATGCCCGAATCGGCAAGCACATTCTTGTTTATTGTCGTGTCAGCCAAGTGACCACTCCTGCCATGAACCTATGTGTGGTGTTGACTCGGGAGGTGCCCGATGTCTTCACCGCTCCCGTGCAGGCAAGATAGGTTCAGCATCGTGCTGACGCAGTGAAGAAGATGTGAAAAACGTGTTGTGGCCCAGCGCCATGTTTTTCTGCAAGTGCCCTGAAAACGGGTGTTTGCAGCTTTTCTGATTTGAACATGAAGATAATTTAAGCGTTTTGCGAAAAATTCAGCGCGTCGCCCTGCCCTGCACGCGGCATTCCTGGCGCGACGACAGGTTCCGTGCAGGCCTCAATGCTATTAAGGGGCTAAAGGTATAACGACTTAAGCGCGGTCATGCCGCTCAAACATCCCACAGCAGCCACCGCTACTCGCTCATACCTGCCTATAACGCCCGTCAATAAAGGAAATAGTCGTCATACGACTATTGACATCGTCCTACAAGGCTGCAAATAATCGCCCCAGTGTTGTATGACGACATACTTATAACCTGATAACAACAATATCCATGAAGGTCCTCATGAAAATCACTTCGGTCAGTGTCGACGTTTTTTCCTTCCCTTCACGCCGCGCTGTGGACAGCGCAGGTCATGCCCATCCAGGCGAAGAAAAACCGGTCAAAATGGCCATGCTGCGTATCGCCTGTGACGAGGGCAGCGAAGGATTTTCCTTTGGCTCGCCCGAACTGATCCGGCCACACATCATCGAGTCGTTCGTGAAAAAGGTGCTGATCGGCCAGAACCCGATGAATCGTGAAAAAATCTGGCAGGAACTGGCCCACTGGCAACGCGGTAGCGCCAGCCAGTTCACCGACCGTGCGCTGGCACTGGTAGAGCAGGCGCTGTGGGACCTTGCCGGACGCGCCTTGAAACTGCCCGTGCACAAACTGTTGGGCGGCTATCGCGACAAGGTACTGGCCTACGGCTCGACCATGTGCGGTGACGACTTGCCCGGCGGCCTGTCCACTCCGGACGAATACGGCCAGTTTGCCGAAAAGCTGGTAAAGCGCGGTTACAAAGGCATCAAACTGCACACCTGGATGCCGCCGATCTCGTTCGCGCCTGACCCTCGTATGGATGTACAAGCCTGCGCTGCGGTTCGTGAAGCGGTCGGCCCGGACGTTGCCCTGATGCTCGACGGGTATCACTGGTATAGCCGCACCGACGCGCTATACATCGGGCGTGAACTGCAAAAGCTCGACTTTGCCTGGTTCGAAGAGCCGATGATGGAAGACTCTGCCGAATCCTACGCCTGGCTGGCGGCCAACCTGGACATTCCGGTGCTTGGCCCGGAAAGCATTGCCGGCAAGTACCACAGCCGCGCCAGCTGGGTGACCAACAAGGCCTGCGACATCCTCCGCGCTGGCGTGGCTGGCGTCGGCGGCATCGGGCCGTGCCTGAAAGTCGCGCATCTGGCCGAGTCGTTCGGCATGGACTGCGAAGTCCACGGCAACGGCGCTGCCAACCTCGCCGTGGTCGGCGCGATCAGCAACTGCCGCTGGTACGAACGCGGCCTGCTGCACCCGTTTCTTCAATACGACGATGTACCGGCCTACCTCAATACGCTGGTCGACCCAATGGACAGCGACGGTTTCGTGCACCTTTCCGGGCAACCGGGACTGGGCGAAGACATCAACTTCAGCTATATCGAGACACACACCGAACAGCGTTACTGACTGGCAGCATTGCGAAGGGCACGCCGAGCGCCCTTCGCTCAACATCCCGACACAGCGTCTTATAAATATAAAAAAGGACTGCCCCCATGAAGCTCTGGCTCAAGCGCCTGCCCTGGCTGCTATGCCTCGCCCTGACGGCGACACTCGTGCACACCCCACCCGCTCTGGCGCGCGGTGAAACACCGGTCGATCAACTGGTGGTCGGCATGAGCATGATCAACCTGCTGTCCCTGGACCCGGCAGGTGCCACCGGCCTTGAGGTGTCCGAGGTCAACGCCAATGTCTATGACATGCTGCTGGAACAGGACGCTGCCCGCCCCGACCAGCTGATTCCGGCACTGGCCGAGCGCTGGGAAATCAGCCCCGACCGCATGCGCCTTACCTTCCACCTACGCCCGGGCGTGACATTTCACTCCGGCAACCCGCTTACTGCCCAGGACGTTGCCTGGTCGCTGCAACGTGTGGTCACACTCAACAAGGCCCTGGCTTCCACCTGGAAAGCCTACGGTTACACCGCTGACAACGTCAGCAAACTGATGCGCGCCGAAGGACCATCGACCTTCGTGCTTGACCTGCCCAAAGCCACCGACCCCATGCTGGTGCTCAACACGCTGGCAACCTCGCCCAGCGCCTTCGTCATTGATCGGCTGACCGCGTTGCAGCATGCCAGGGGAGATGATCTGGGCGCCGCCTGGCTGACCACCAACACAGCGGGCTCCGGCGCATTCAAGCTGGACATCTGGCGTGCCAACGACGTGATTCTGATGAGCCGCTTCGAGCAATACTGGCGCGGCCCGGCCAGACTGCGTCGGGTGATCATGCGCAACATGACCGAATCCCAGGCGCTGCGCCTGATGGTGGAGCGCGGAGACCTGGACGTGGCGCGCGGCATGGCGGCCACCGACATCAAGGCACTGACCCGCTCGAAAGACGTCAAGGTGCAGACCATCCCGCGCGGCACTCTGTACTACATCGCACTGAGCATGGAGCAGCCACTGTTTCAGGATATCCGGGTGCGCCAGGCAATTCGTGCGCTGATCGACTATCAAGGCATCAACTCCGTGGTCATGCCGCATTACGGGCTGATCAACCAGCGCCCGCTGCAACTGGGGCTGGCGGCCAGACTGGATGATCCGGGCTATGCACTCAACGTCGCCGAGGCCAGGCGCCTGCTCGCCGAAGCCGGGCACCCGAATGGCTTCAAGATCACCATTCGTTCGCTGACCGATTCGCCCTTCATCAACATCGCCACCAGCCTGCAATCGACCCTCGCCCAGGCAGGTATTCAGGCGTCGATCATTACCGGCACCGGCAATCAGATCTACGGCGCAATGCGTGACCGGCGCTTCGACATTCTGGTCGGGCGTGGCGGTGGCGGTGCCGAGCGCCATCCGCACTCCAGCCTGCGAGCGCTCATTTACAACCCGGACAACCGCGAAGAAGCCAGGTTGAGCAACTTTCAGGGCTGGCGTACCTCGTTCTACAACGCCGAGATCAACCAACTGATCGAGCAGGCCGAACGCGAGCGTGACGCCAGTAAGCAACTGGCCGACTACCAACGCATCCAGACCCTGTATGACCAGAAAGCCGGGCCGATCATGCCGATTTCGCAGATGACCGATGAAGTGGTCATTCACGCCGATGTCCAGGATTACCTGGGTCACAGCGCCGCGACCACGCGCCTGCGTGACGTCTACAAGCAACGCTGAACCCATGCGTTCAATCGCTCAAGCCAAGGCAGGAATAACCATGTCGAGTGCATCGATTTCAATTTGGAGCAGTCGGGTTGCCCACGGCACCCGTCGCAGCGGATCAGTGGCGGCGACCCTGTTCGGCCTGCTGTTGCTCACTTTCTTCATTGGCCGGGTCATGCCGCTGGACCCGGTACTGGCCATCGTCGGCCCTGACGCAGATGCGGCCGCCTACGTTCAGGCGTATCAGGAACTGGGCCTGGACAAGCCGCTGACCACCCAGTTCGTCATGTACCTCAGTGACCTGCTGCACGGTGATCTGGGCAAAGCCCTGCTGACCGGACACCCGGTGATAGACGACATCGCGCGGGTCTTCCCGGCCACGCTGGAGCTGGCCACCCTGGCAATCCTGTTCGGCGTGCTGCTGGGCTTGCCATTGGGGGTGTATGCCGCCACCCATCAGGGCCGCAGCGGCGACCATATTGCCCGGGTCATTACCCTGTTTGGCTATTCCACACCGATCTTCTGGCTGGGCATGATGGCTTTTCTGGTGTTCTACGCCTGGTTGGGTTGGGCCGGAGGGGTTGGACGCATTGGTCTGGCTTATGACGGCCTGATCGAAACCCGCACCGGCCTGTTGCTGATCGATACCGCACTGTCCGGCGACTGGGAGGCCTTTCGCAGCGCACTGCGCCACATCCTCCTGCCCGCGGTAATCCTCAGTTTCAATTCGGTGGCGTATATCAGCCGCATGACCCGCAGCTTCATGCTCGAACAGCTCTCGCAGGAATACATCATCACCGCCCGGGTCAAGGGCCTGTCGCAGCGACGCATCGTCTGGGGCCATGCGTTCCGCAACATCCGCGTGCAACTGCTGACCATCGTCGCCCTTGCCTACGGCGGCCTGCTGGAGGGCGCGGTGCTCATAGAAACCGTGTTCGCCTGGCCCGGTTTTGGCCAGTACCTGACCAGCAGCCTGCTGCTGGGCGACATGAATGCCGTAATGGCCTGCGTCCTGCTGATCGGGTTGATCTTCGTGATCCTCAATCAGATCAGTGACGCCCTTTATAAAGTCTTCGACCCGAGAACCCGCTGATGACGACTTCCATTGCAAACAGCGCCACGCCCATGGTTCAGGCGCCAACCTCCAGCCTCGCAGCATTGGCCGCCAGCAGTGCACGCCTGATGCGTTTTCTGTTGCGCAACCCGATGACGCTGGCGGGGCTGATCGTCATCGGCACGCTGATGATCGTCGCGCTGTTCGCGCCATGGATCGCAACTCATGACCCGCTGGCTCAGGACCTGTCGGCCGCGCTGCGCATGCCCGGAGCACAGAACTGGTTCGGCACCGATGAATACGGCCGCGACGTGTTCAGCCGATTGGTCTACGGCTCGCGCATCACGCTGTACATCGTGATGCTGGTGACGGTGATCGTCGGCCCGATCGGCCTGCTGATCGGCACTGTGTCCGGCTATTTCGGCGGCTGGGTCGACAGCCTGTTCATGCGCATCACCGACATCTTCATCTCGTTCCCCAGCCTGGTGCTGGCACTGGCCTTCATCGCCGCCCTGGGCCCTGGCCTGGAACACGCAGTCATCGCCATCGCCCTGACTGCGTGGCCACCGATCGCCCGCCTGGCGCGGGCCGAAACCCTGTCGCTGCGCAACGCCGACTTCGTTGTCGCAGTGAAACTGCAAGGTGCCTCGGCAGTGCGCGTGATCGGCCGTCACATCATTCCGATGTGCCTGTCTTCGGTGATCATCCGCCTGACCATGAACATGGCCAGCATCATTCTTACCGCCGCCGCACTGGGCTTTCTCGGCCTCGGCGCACAGGCTCCGCTGCCGGAATGGGGTGCGATGATCTCCAGCGGCCGTCGTTACATGCTGGAAAGCTGGTGGCTGGTGGCGGCACCCGGCGCCACCATCATGCTGGTCAGTCTGGCGTTCAACCTGTTGGGCGACGGATTACGCGATGTACTTGACCCACGCAGCGAATGACACGCATCGAACAATAATAAAAGGGCTAAAACCATGTCACAGACAGCCATGCCACAGATAAAGCTGGCAGTAGAAGATTTACGCGTCGAGTTCAGTCATGCGGGCAAGGTCACGGCAGCCGTTCGCGACGTGTCATTCAGCCTTGGCCGGGAAAAGCTGGCGATTGTTGGCGAATCGGGATCGGGCAAGTCCACGGTCGGTCGCAGCCTGTTGCGTCTGCATCCGGCAACAGCCAGGGTGACGGCAAAAACCCTGCGTTTCGGCGATATCGACTTGCTTGAATGCAGCGAAAAACAGATGCAGAGCATTCGCGGTCGGCGCATGTCGATGATCATGCAGGACCCGAAATACTCGCTGAACCCGGTGATCAAGGTAGGTGAACAGATCGCTGAGGCCTATCTGGCGCATCACAGGGTTTCGAAAAAGGAAGCCCGCGAACGCACGCTGGACATGCTCGCCAAGGTGCACATCCGCGAACCGGCGCGAGTCTACGAACTGTATCCGCATGAAGTTTCGGGCGGTATGGGCCAGCGGATCATGATCGCGATGATGGTGATCACCGACCCGCAAGTGATCATCGCCGACGAGCCGACTTCCGCACTGGATGTGTCGGTGCGCCGTCAGGTGCTCAACGTGCTGGAAGAGCTGGTCAGCGAGCGCGATCTGGGCCTGATCTTTATCAGCCACGACCTGAATATGGTCCGTCACTTTTGCGACCGGGTGCTGGTGATGTACGCCGGGCGGGTCGTGGAATCGCTGAACGCCAGCGAGCTGGATCAGGCACGTCATCCCTACACGCAAGGCCTGTTGGCCGCCCTGCCCAGCCTGGATCACCCGCGTGCCAGCCTGCCGGTTCTGCAACGCGATCCCCTTTGGCTCACTCACTGAGAATGCTCCCATGGCAATGATCACAGTCGATTCACTGAACCTGAGCTTCGGCACTGGCCCAGCGCTGAATCAGGTGCTGCGTGACGTCAACCTGCAGGTCGAGCAAGGCCAGTCGTTCGGCCTGGTCGGCGAATCCGGCTCGGGCAAGACCACCGTGCTGCGCTGCCTGGCAGGACAATATCATCACTGGAGCGGCGCACTGAGCGTGGCCGGCCAGACCGTGCAGCGCAAGCTCGATGCCAGTCACTACCGCACCGTGCAGATGGTCTTTCAGGACCCCTATGCCTCGCTGCATCCGCGCCATACCATTGACGCAGCGCTCAAGGAGCCCTTGAGCATCCACCGGATCGGTGACCGTGACCGTCGCGTCTGTGAAGTGCTGAACAAGGTCGGTCTCAACGAGAGCTTTCGCTTCCGTTACCCGCATCAGCTGTCCGGCGGCCAGCGCCAGCGCGTCGCTATTGCAAGGGCGCTGATTCTCGAACCGCGCGTACTACTGCTCGACGAACCCACCTCGGCACTGGACGTTTCGGTGCAGGCCGAAATTCTCAACCTGCTGGCCGACTTGCGTCATCAGCAAGGCCTGACCTACCTCATGGTGACCCACGACCTCGGCGTAGTGGCGCACTTGTGTGACCGGGTTGCGGTCATGCAGCAAGGCCAGGTGGTGGAAACCCTCGACAGCAGCCAGTTGATCAACAACCAGGCTCGGCACGAGTATTCGCGACTGCTGATTCAGGCCAGCCGCGACATGGACCTGCGCCCGACGGGATGAGCCGCCGCCGGGCTCACGAGCGCTGAACCCGTAACCCTGCCGACACTGTGATCCCTGGCCCTCTCGGCCAAGGGATCCGGCTGCCTGCGATTTGCCTCAACACATCCAAAACAGCCATCAAACAAGAATAAAAAAATGAAAAAACCACTCGCACTGATCTCTCTGACTGCTCTGTTCCCCGGCGCCTGGGCGCATGCCGACAGCGCGTACATCAACTACCGTCACCAATATGCAGAAAGCCCCCGCATGCATGCTGACCGAGTCAAATTCGGCAGCCGGCTGGACAGCGGCTGGGGCTTCGAAGGTGAACTCAAATACAAGACCGCAGGCGACCGCCAGGACGTAGCATTCGACAACACCGTCGGCAACGGCCACGAATTGACCGTCAGCTATCAATACCGGCTTGACGACAAATGGCTGCTGACGCCTTCGTTTGCGCTGGAAAGTATCGAGAAATCGACGGCCTATAAAATGGGCCTCAAGCTGGGCTACAAAGTAAACGATCAGTTGAGCGTATCAGGCCGTTACCGCTACGACTCGATCAAGCTGGACAGGGACAAGGTCAACCATGAAATGCCTGACAACCAGATGGATGATCAGTCGATCAATCGTTACGACGTCTGGGTCAACTACGCCAGCAAAGGCCCGTGGGCGTACGAGTATCAGTTCACCTACTTCGACGCCGACTATATTCGCTATGACAACGGCAAGACCGACTACGAACAGAATGCGGCCTTCAAATACAAATGGGACAAGCACTGGGTGCCATTCTTTGAAGTGGGCGACATCAAGGTCGATTCCGAAGATGACAAGCGCCAGCTGAGATTGCGCGTAGGCGTGCAGTACAACTTCCTGTAGCGCGCGATAATCTCACCATCGTGCGACGCTCCGCGTCGCATGCAGTTCTGGACGCTCTGCGTCCTCTTTGTCTGGCAGAAACTCCGCGTCCGGCCCTGAATCGCTCAGTCGCTGTACAGCGCCTGAGTGCGACGCAGGCGCATGCGGCTGCCGTTGAGGTGCAGGTACATCGCCGAGCGCGCTGCGTCGACATTGCCTTCGGCGATGGCGTTGTAGATTTGCCGGTGTTCGGTGTTGATTCCGGCCAGGTAGGCGTTGCGATCGCTCTGCCCTGTGTAGGCCGAGTTCATCCGCGTGCGGGGAATCAGCTTGGTGCCCAGATGTTTCATGATGTCGATCAGGTAAGCATTGCCTGACGCCTTGGCGATCTTGAGGTGAAATTGAAAATCGGCATTGATGGTGGTTCCGGATTTCTGCGGGCCTTCAAGCAGCGCATCGAACGCCCGCTTGAGCTCAAGCAACGCTTCAGGGCTGCGTCGTTGCGCAGCCAGCCCTGCTGCCTCGACTTCCAGGCTCAAGCGAAACTCCAGCAGGTTCAGCACATCGGACAAGGTGGCGATGGTCGCAGGCCCTACCGAAAAACCTTCAGGCGGTGGCATGTCTAGAACAAAGGTGCCGACACCATGCCGGGTTTCCACCAGCCCGGCGGCCTGCATCCGCGACAGCGCATCGCGCACCACCGTGCGGCTGACACCCTCGGCTTCCATGATGTGGATCTCGGAAGGCAGTTTCTCGCCGCGCACCAGCACACCGTCACGCATGCGCTGGGCGAAGCGGTCGACCAGGGTTTCTGCCAGGCGTCGATGGTTCTTTTGCGAGGAAAGCGCGTTGTCCGACATTGCAGCCTCAGTTCTGTCCGATACGCGAGTATAGGCTGCGATCCCCACACAAAACACGCCTTGAGTACGGTTATACTCAGCCACCCGACACGGACCCGATCACCCGCCATGGAACAACCTTCCACATCAAAAGGCCGTCGCTCCAGCCTGACTCAGCAACTGGTCGCCGAGTTTTCGCGCAGAATTCGCGAAGGCGAGATCCAGAGCGGTGAAAAGCTTCCTACCGAACAGGTGATCATCCGTGAAACCGGGGTCAGCCGCACCGTGGTTCGTGAAGCGATGTCGCGTCTGCAAGCCGAAGGTCTGGTCGAAACCCGGCATGGCATCGGCACCTTCGTGGTCGATGCCGCGCAGCCAGGGCATTTCCAGCAGATTGAATCGCCAATCGGTACACCCGGCGACGCGGTATCCATCATTGAGCTGCGCCTGAGCATCGAGCCGGAATCTGCCGCGCTCGCGGCTCAACGCCGCACGCCCGAGCAACTGGATGCCATCCGTCAGGCACTCGATGAGCTGCATCGCTGCGCGCGCCTGGGACACAACACCATGAAGGCCGACTTCGAGTTTCACCGGCAGATATCACTGTGCACCGCCAATAGCTTCTTTACCGACGTGATGAGCCAGCTCGGCAGCAGCATCCTGCCTCGCACCCGCAGCGGCTTCGGCAATATCACGTCGTTGCACGCAGAGGACGACCCAGGCATCCAGCAACGCGAACAGGAGACCATCTTCGACGCCATCGTCCATCAGGATCGGGATGCCGCCCGAGCCGCGATGCGCCTGCATCTGATCAACAGTCTGCTGCGCCTGCGCGCAAAGGATTAGCCACTAAAACGCTTATCGTTTACCATGCCGCCCGTCGGTTTCCGAGAGGAACTAACAGGGAATTCGCACGCTTTGTCTGCACAAGGCCAAAACGAAACTGCCCCCGCAACTGTAGGCATCGAGCCTGCTCCATGACTGCCACTGGATTAAGCTCCGGGAAGGCCGGAGCCTGGCCATGACATGCCAGTCAGGAGACCTGCCGACCTGCTTCAACCCACTAACCGGCGGGGTGTCCGGGAAGGACATCCGCACGCGGCGGCATTTCCCGTCGTGCCCGGTCATTTGCCGGGGATGTGTTTCCTGGTGTGCATTGCGCCTTGGCACCTGCTCCAACGGAGACCGCATTTCATGTCGCTGCCCCGCCTTGCCGTACTTGCCGCCAGCCTGACGCTGTCCACCCTGACCCTCGCCGCGCCTACTCAGTATCCGCTGACCCTCGAAAACTGTGGTTCGACCCTGACGTTCGCACATGCGCCGACCAAGGCAGTGACCATTGGCCAGGCCGGTACTGAAATGCTCTACGAACTGGGCCTGGGCGACCGGCTGGTGGGCACTTCGCTGTGGTTCAACAACGTTTTGCCACGCTTCAAGGCGCAGAACGACAAGGTAGAACGTCTGGCCGACAACGACCCAAGCTTTGAAGCGGTGATTGGCAAACGTCCGGAACTGGTGGCGGTGCAGCTGGAGTGGATGGTCGGCAAACAGGGCGTGGTCGGCACACGCGAGCAGTTCCATGACCTGAAAATACCCACTTACATTCTGCCGTCCGATTGCGAAGGCAAAGACAATCTGGTCGGTGCCGACGGCACACGCCTGGAGCCGTTCCGCATCGAAACCATCTACAAGAGCATCGAGCAACTGGCGCAGATTTTCGACGTACAGGACCGCGGTGACACGCTGGTCGCCGACCTCAAGGCCCGCCTGAGCGCCGCGATTGCCAACGTCAAACAGAACAAGGCGAACGACGTCTCGGCGCTGTTCTGGTTTTCCAGTTCCGATCTCGCCAGCGACCCGTTCGTGGCAGGCCGCAAAGGCATCCCGGACTTCATGCTCAACAGCCTGGGCATGCGCAATATCGTCAAGTCCGACGAGGAATGGCCGACAGTGGGCTGGGAGACCATTGCCAAGGCCAATCCAAGCATTCTGGTGATTGCACGCATGGATCGCCGCCGCTTCCCGGCCGACGACTACCTGAAAAAGATCGAATTCCTCAAGAGCGACCCGGTGACGCGCAACATGGACGCAGTCAAGCATGACCGGATCGTGATCATCGACGCCGAAGGCATGCAGGCTGGCCTGCGCCTGTTTACCGGGTTCGAGGAACTGGCTGACGCCGCCAACCGTTTCAACGCTGCACAATGAGATTACAGGTAGCGCTGGGCCATGTGCTCTGGGTCTCGGCAGTGCTGGTGCTGGCGATCATGGTCGGTGCGGCGATTGGCGAAACCTCGATCAGCCTGAAGGTGGTTTTTCAGGTGCTGGCCAACAAACTCTGGGCTGCCGGCTATGTGCTCGACCCTATCGACGAAGGCATCGTCTGGAACTACCGGCTGACCCGCGCGATTGTCGCGGCAGCCTGCGGGGCCGGGCTGGCGATCTGTGGCGTAGTGTTGCAATCCTTGTTGCGCAACCCGCTGGCAGACCCATATCTGCTGGGAATTTCCGCCGGGGCCTCGACCGGCGCGGTGCTGGTCGCCATTCTGGGCTTCGGCGCGGGGGCTATTTCGATGTCGGCAGGCGCTTTTGCCGGGGCCGTGGCGGCGTTTTCGCTGGTCGCCCTGCTGGCGCACTCGTCGCGAGGCACCACAGCGGCCGGGCAGATCATTCTGGCCGGAATCGCCGGCTCACAGCTGTTCAATGCCCTGACGTCGTTTCTGATCACCAAATCCGCCAGCTCCGAACAGGCACGCGGCATCATGTTCTGGCTGCTGGGCAACCTCAGCGGCGTACGCTGGCACTCGGTCTGGCTGGCAGTGCCGACGGTGCTGGTCGGTCTGCTGGTGTGCCTCTGGCACCGGCGAGCGCTGGACGCGTTCACCTTCGGCAGCGACTCGGCGGCGTCACTGGGGATTGCCGTGCGGCGCGTGCAGATCATCCTGATCGCGACCGCAGCCCTGGTCACCGCAGTGATGGTATCGATCGTCGGCTCCATCGGTTTTGTCGGGCTGGTGATCCCGCACGCGGTGCGTATGCTGGTCGGTGTGCGCCACGCACGGCTGGTGCCGTTGAGCGCATTGAGCGGCGCGCTGTTTCTGATCGCTGCCGACATCCTCTCGCGCACGCTGATCAAGGGCCAGGCGCTGCCGATTGGCGTCATTACCGCACTGATCGGCGCACCGGTCTTCGCTTTGATTCTTATCCGGGGCAATAGCACGCGATGAACGCCTTTCCTCATCTGGTCAACGCACCGGTGCTGGGCTGCTCAGGGCTGGGTTATTCGGTGCGTGGCACTGCGTTGCTGCGCGACGTCGACTTGAGCATCGCAGCCGGCGAGACACTGGCCGTGGTCGGCCCTAACGGTTCGGGAAAATCCACCCTGCTGAAACTATTGGCCGGAATTCAGAAACCGGTCTGCGGCACGGTCAGACTGGGCGGGCAACCACTTGAGGCAATGAGCCGCAGAGACGTGGCGCGCTTGCTGGCGGTGGTCGAACAACAAGCGGAAACCAGCGATGCCGTGACGGTTCTGGATGCCGTCGAGCTAGGCCGCACGCCCTGGCTGTCGGCACTCGAGCCGTGGAGTGCGAACGATGACGCAATCGTTCGCCAGGCGTTGCAGGATGTGGACATGCTGCACATGCAGAAACGTGCCTGGCACACCTTGTCCGGTGGCGAGCGGCAGCGCGTGCACATCGCCAGGGCGCTGGCGCAACGACCCAGGATCCTTCTGCTGGACGAACCGACCAATCACCTGGATATCCAGCACCAACTGACCATTCTCGGTCTGGTCAGGGCTTTGCCGGTAACCACTGTGATAGCCCTGCACGATCTGAATCAGGCGCTGGATTGCGACCGCGTGGCGGTCATGGAGAAAGGCCGGCTAGTCGCACTGGGTGCGCCGGTCGAGGTGCTGACCCCGGAACGCCTGCTGAGCACCTTCGGCGTCGTGGCGCACTGGCTGACCGACCCTTTCGACGGCGCGAAAATCCTGCGTTTGCGCTCACACTGAAGACTCGCCGATGGTCAGCCGGCCACCTGGCGCATGCTTCAACAGGTGCGCCGCGCGGCCTGTAGCACTACAATGCGCGCTTTGCCCGCCGCAGGATCCCGTTGCCATGTCGTTACCCAAGCACCACCTGGAATTGCTCAGCCCTGCACGGGACGTAACCATCGCCCGTGAAGCCATCCTGCATGGTGCCGATGCGGTGTACATCGGCGGGCCGAGCTTTGGTGCGCGACACAACGCCTGCAACGAGGTCAGCGACATTGCCGAGCTGGTCAAATTCGCTCATCGCTATCACGCGCGGATCTTCACCACGATCAACACCATCCTGCATGACGACGAACTGGAACCAGCCCGCAAGCTGATTCACCAGCTCTACGACGCAGGCGTGGACGCATTGATCGTGCAGGACCTCGGGGTGATGGAGCTGGACATTCCGCCCATCGAGCTGCATGCCAGCACCCAGACCGACATCCGCACCCTGGGCCGGGCGAAGTTCCTCGATCAGGCCGGTTTCTCGCAACTGGTGCTGGCCCGCGAGCTGAACCTGCAGGAAATTCGTGACATCGCCCGTGAAACCGATGCCGCTATCGAGTTTTTCATTCATGGCGCGCTGTGCGTGGCGTTCTCCGGGCAGTGCAATATTTCCCACGCGCAAAACGGCCGCAGTGCCAACCGCGGCGACTGCTCGCAGGCTTGCCGCCTGCCCTACACGCTCAAGGATGATCAGGGCCGCGTCGTTGCCTTCGAAAAGCATCTGTTGTCGATGAAAGACAACAACCAGAGCGCCAACCTGCGCGATCTGGTGGACGCAGGCGTGCGCTCGTTCAAAATCGAAGGTCGCTACAAGGACGCAGGCTACGTCAAAAATATCACCGCCTATTACCGCCAGCGTCTGGACGAGATTCTCGAAGACCGTCCGGACCTGGCACGCGCTTCCAGCGGCCGTACCGCGCACTTCTTCGTGCCCGACCCGGAGAAGACCTTTCACCGCGGCAGCACCGATTATTTCGTCAGTGACCGCAAGATCGACATCGGTGCGTTCGATACGCCGACGTTTACCGGTCTGGCAGTCGGCACCGTCGAAAAACTCGGCAAGCGTGATCTGATCGCCGTGACCCATGAGCCGCTGTCCAACGGTGACGGTCTCAACGTGCAGATCAAGCGTGAAGTGGTGGGCTTCCGTGCCAATATCGCCGAGCTCAAAGGCGAGTTCGAAGAAGATGGCCAGAAGCGCTGGCGCTACCGTGTAGAACCCAACGAGATGCCTGCGGCGCTTTCCCGTGTGCGTCCCAACCATCCATTGAATCGCAACCTGGACCACAACTGGCAGCAAGCGCTGCTCAAGACCTCGGCCGAGCGCCGCATCGGCATTCAGTGGCAGGTTACCCTTCGTGAAGACCATCTGCGCCTGGAAGCCATCAGTGAAGAAGGTGTGAGCGTCGCGGTAAACCTTGACGGCCCGTTCGGCGCAGCCAACAAGCCCGAGCAGGCGCTGGATCAACTGCGTGACCTGCTCACTCAGCTGGGCACCACGATCTACCATGCTCAGGATGTCAGGCTCGACGCGCCACAGGCGTTCTTCGTGCCCAACTCGCAGCTCAAGACCCTGCGTCGCGATGCCATCGAGGCGCTGACCGAAGCGCGCATCGAGGCGCATCCACGCGGTGGCCGCAAGGCTGAGACTACCCCGCCGCCGGTGTACCCGGAGTCGCATTTGTCCTTTCTGGCCAACGTCTACAACCAGAAGGCCCGCGATTTCTACCATCGCCACGGCGTGCAACTGATCGACGCGGCCTACGAGGCCCACGAAGAAACCGGTGAAGTGCCAGTGATGATCACCAAGCACTGCCTGCGTTTCTCGTTCAATCTGTGCCCGAAACAGGCCAAAGGTGTGACGGGCGTGCGCACCAAGGTCGCGCCTATGCAATTGGTGCAGGGGGATGAAGTGCTGACCCTTAAATTCGATTGCAAACCTTGCGAAATGCACGTAATCGGCAAGATGAAAGGTCACATTCTCGACCTGCCGTTGCCCGGCAGCGCTGCGGCTAAATCGGTGGTCGGCCACATCACCCCGGAAGACCTGCTCAAGACTGCGCGTCAGCGTTCTCCGCACTGATCGATACAAGGGGGTTGGCGCCCTGCCAGCCCCCTTCCGTCTTCTGACAAAGCAATCTTAAAGAACGCGCTCCATATGGGTGGTATTCCACACCGGGTCGTTTTCCACATCGGTCACGGCAAAGCCCTGTTTCTCCCAGAAACGGATCGCGCCGGGAAGAAACGGATGAGTATGCAGGTACAAAACCTCTATGCCACCTGCCTTGGCATGCGCCCAGAGCGCCTGACATAAACGGCTGGCCAGACCGTCGCCGCGAAACTCCGGCGTGACGAACAGGCGCACGATCTCAACGGTTCTGCGCCCGCGATAATCGAGCTGCGGGAAACGATGATCGAACGGCAAGTAGCCCACAGCCGCGATGATCTGCCCTTCACTGCGGGCGATCAGAAACTTGCCGTCCTCCCCGTCCAGATACACCTGCTCGAAACCGGCCAGATCGGGCGGAACGGTGACGGTGTCGAGCAAGGGAAAGATCCCGGCACGTGCACGCATGACGAAATCGACGGTGTGCGGGATCTCGGAGGGGTGTACCTCAGTAATAGTGATGTTCATGAGCACGGACTTATTGGGGGAATTGCAGGGTGATACAAATGTTACGCCAGAGATGGGCCTTTGGACGCACGGCTTAACTATAGAGCAGGCGGCGCGGCGCAGAATTGTGACGCAGAGCGTCACGACAGGCATTCCCACCCGGTGCGTGATATGTGCCTGGAGCGACTGGGGCGCCCGGAGGTAAAAACGCCGATTATCGTGAGCGGGCAATGCGGCGCACAGCTTTACAGCGCAAACCCTTCGATGCGCACCAATGCAAGGCAGGAAAAATCATGCGCCGGACGCCGTTGTAAACGCTGCGCAGCCTTGCGGGCATTGCCAATTCGGGCTTGGAGCACTGCCGACGCAAGCTGGCACAACCTCTGCATAATCCTCAACAACCCCATCATGAATGTGGTCGGGCCGCCCCGGTTGATCGACGTTGATCGCCAGTCTCGAAGAGACCAGAGGGCCACATGGGTGCATCCGGCAACGTGGCTTGATGGCATCCCCGAACACCCAATAAGAGAACAGGCAAAGGCGCCTGGAACCGAAAGGTTCCGGGCGCTTTTTTTTTGCTTCAAAAAACCTGATTGGCCTCGGCCGGGACTTGCTATGAACACCACAGTCTTCCCCATGAACGATGTAAAAACCCTGATCGTCGTCGGTAATGGCATGGTCGGGCACCATTGCGTCGAGCAGTTGATCGCAGGCGGCGCACTGGAGCGTTATCGCATCCATGTATTTGGCGAAGAAGCACAGCGTGCCTACGACCGCGTGCATTTGTCCGAATACTTTACCGGCCGCGATGCCGAGTCGCTGGCCATGAGTGAAATGTCTGTCTACGAACAACCTGGCCTGACGCTGCACCTGGGCGTACCGGTGCTGGAGATTGATCGTGATCGTCATGAAATCATCACTGCCGAAGGCTGCTTCAGCTACGACAAGCTGATCCTGGCCACCGGCTCCTTCCCGTTCGTACCGCCGATCGAGGGCGCACAGGGCAACTCGCGGCTGGTCTATCGCACGCTTGAGGACCTGGACACCATTCGCTACGCCGCCTCGAAAGCTCGCCGTGGCGTGGTAGTCGGCGGTGGTCTGCTCGGGCTTGAAGCGGCCAACGCACTGAAGTCGCTTGGCCTGGAAGCCCATGTTGTCGAGTTCGCCCCGCGCTTGATGCCGGTGCAACTGGACGAGCACGGCGGGGCCGCCTTGAAAGCGCGTATCGAAGCGCTGGGCGTTGGCGTACACCTGTCGCGCGCCACACAATCGATCAGCGACGGCAAGCAATACCGCTATCGCATGAACTTCGCCAACGACGAATTTCTGGAAACCGATCTGATCGTGTTCTCTGCCGGTATCCGCCCGCAGGACGCTCTGGCTCGCCAGTGTGAACTGGAACTCGGCCCGCGTGGCGGTATTGCAATCGACGAGCACTGTCGTACCAGTGACGCCGATATCTATGCAATCGGCGAGTGCGCGGCCTGGAACGGCAGTGTATTCGGCCTGGTGGCACCCGGTTATCAGATGGCCCGTGGCGTAGCTGCACAGTTGTGCGAAAAGGACACTGAGCCGTTCTTCGGTGCCGACATGTCCACCAAGCTCAAGCTGCTGGGCGTGGATGTCGGCTCCATTGGTGACGCGCACGGTGCGCTGGCCGGGGCTGTCAGTTATCGTTTCATTGACGAAGCCACCGCCAGCTATCGCCGGCTGGTGGTGTCGGCAGATGGCAAGCAAGTGCTCGGCGCGGTGCTGGTCGGCGACAACAGTTACTACGACACCCTGCTGCAATACGCCCAGAACGGCATCCCGCTGCCCGCCGATCCATCGAGCCTGATTCTGCCGCGTGGCGAAGGCGCGCCGACGCTGGGTGCCGATGCCCTGCCCGCCACCGCGACCATCTGTTCCTGCCATAACGTCAGCAAGGGCTCTATCTGTTCGGCAATCGACAATGGCTGCACCGACCTCGCCGGGGTCAAGGCCTGCACCAAGGCAGCCACCGGTTGTGGCGGCTGCACTGCGCTGCTCAAGCAGGTGTTCGAACATGAGTTGATGGCGCGCGGTGTGGCGGTCGACAAAAGCCTCTGCGAGCACTTCGCCTACACCCGCCAGGAGTTGTACTCGATGGTCCGCGTCGAAGGTATCGAGACCTTTGACGAACTGCTGACTCGCCATGGCAAAGGCGCGCATGGCTGCGACATCTGCAAGCCTGCGGTCGGCTCGATTCTCGCTTCGTGCTGGAACCGCCCCATCACCGAACCTTCGCTGGTGCCACTGCAGGACACCAACGACACCTTCATGGCCAACATGCAGAAAAACGGCACCTACTCGGTCGTACCGCGTATTCCGGGCGGCGAAATCACCCCCGACGGGCTGATCGCGATTGGTGCCGTGGCCAAGAAGTACGACTTGTACACCAAGATCACCGGCGGCCAGCGCATCGACCTGTTCGGCGCGCAACTGCATGAACTGCCGGACATCTGGAGCGAGTTGATTGAGGCGGGGTTCGAGACCGGGCATGCCTACGGCAAATCGACCCGGACGGTTAAGTCCTGCGTCGGCAGTACCTGGTGCCGCTATGGCGTGCAGGACAGCGTCGCCATGGCACTGCGCATTGAGGACCGTTACAAGGGGCTACGCTCGCCGCACAAACTCAAGTTCGCCGTATCCGGCTGCACCCGCGAGTGCGCCGAAGCGCAGAGCAAGGATGTGGGTGTAATTGCCACCGAGAACGGCTGGAACCTGTACCTGTGCGGCAACGGCGGCATGCGTCCACGCCACGCCGAGCTGTTCGCCACCGACCTGGATGACGAAACCCTGATTCGTTACATCGACCGTTTTCTGATGCTCTACATCCGCACTGCCGACAAGCTGCAACGTACCTCGGTCTGGAGGGAATCGCTGGAAGGCGGCCTCGACTATCTCAAGGCGGTCATCATCGACGACAGCCTGGGCCTGGCCGCAGAGCTGGAGTCGCAGATGCAGCTGGTGGTCGACCGCTATGAATGCGAATGGGCCAATGCCCTCAAGGACCCGGAGAAACTCAAGCGCTTCCGCACCTTCGTCAACGACGGACGTGGCGACCCGGACGTGCATTTCGTCAAGGAGCGCGCCCAGCGTCGTCCGGCAAAACCCGAAGAGCTGGCCCTTATCCCGCTGTTCAAGGAGGTGGTGTAATGAATTCGTCCAACACCGTATTGGCGGGCGAAAACGCCCATTCTGCACTGCAACTGCACTGGCATGCCCTGTGCGGACGCAAGGATCTGGTCGCCAACTCCGGCGTGGTAGCGTGGCTGGACGGCGCGCAGGTAGCGCTGTTCTACCTGCCTGAAACCCCTGAGGGCGAACAGCTCTTTGCCATCGACAACCGCGACCCCAAGTCCGGCGCCAATGTGATCGGTCGCGGACTGATTGGCCATATCGCTGGCGAGCTGGTGATTGCCTCGCCGTTGTACAAGCAGCATTTTCGCCTGCACGACGGTAGTTGCATCGAGTACCCGGAGCAACGCCTGGAGGTCTGGCCGGTACGGCTTAACGGAGATCAGGTAGAGATTGCCGTCTAGCTGATAACAATAGGGCCAGACAACCTGGTCGCTGGCCGACCAGGCTGTTGCGTGGGATGAATGACCGACTATTGCAGCTCGGACACCAGCGCTTTATTGAAGCCCTGCGGATCTTCCATCTGCGGGGCATGCCCCTTGCCCTTGAACTCCACCAGTCTGGCGCCAGGGATCATCTGCGCCACCTGCTTGCCCAGTACCTTGTAATTGCCGATCTTGGCCTTGACCTCAGGCGGCGCGATGTCGCTGCCGATGGCGGTGGTATCGGCATCGCCGATCATCAACACGGTCGGCACCTGCAGCCTGGGAAACTCGTAGAACACTGGCTGGGTAAAAATCATGTCGTAGATCAGCGCCGAGTTCCAGGCAACGATCTTATGGCCCGGCCCCTTGTTCAGGCCCGCCAGCATGTCGACCCATTTGTCGTATTCAGGCTTCCAGCGCCCGTCGTAGTAGGTCTTCTGCTCGTAGGCGCGAATGCCTTCGGCGGTGGTCTTCAGTTCGCGCTCATACCACTGATCGACGCTGCGGTAAGGCACGCCAAGGGCCTTCCAGTCTTCCAGACCGATCGGGTTGACCATCACCAGTTTCTCGGTCTGTTTCGGGTACATCAGCGCGTAACGCGTGGCCAGCATGCCGCCGGTGGAATGGCCGACGACCGACGCCTTGTCGATACCCAGCTTTTCGAGCAACGCGTGGGTGTTCATCGACAACTGCTGGAAGCTGTATTGATAGTGCGCAGGTTTGGTCGAGGTGCAAAAACCGATCTGGTCAGGCGCAACAACGCGATAGCCCGCAGCACTCAGCCCCTCGATAGTGTCTTCCCAGGTCGCGGCGCAGAAATTCTTGCCATGCATCAGCACCGCGGTGCGGCCATTGGCCTTGCCGGTGGGTGCGACATCCATGTAACCCATTTCCAGCGCCTGGCCCTGGGACTGAAAACTGAATTTGTGCAGCGCGTGGGGGTAAGTGAAACCTTCCAGTTGCTGGCCATAACCGGGCGTTTCAGCCAGTGCTGCGCCTGACAGCGTCAACGACATCAACATGCCGGCAATCTTTGCAGCCCGCATAAGGGGCACCTCCTGTAGCCTGTGGATAGGGGTCGAAATCTGCAGCCGCTTCCACGTTAAACCGCAGACCAGCAAGTAGACCTTGTTTCCCACTACAGATTCGCCCCTTTCCTACCTGTAGAACCGTAAGCAGACGTTTCATCATGCCAGCCCGACGGCGGCAAAACGCTGGACGCCCCCTGCCACGCTTGCCTAGACTGAGCCGTCGGTTACAGGCCGTCGTGGTCAGCCAGGTCTGATGCCAAGGAACAGCAATGAATCGAAATGAACTGCGCAAGGCCGACATCAACCTGATGGTGGTCTTCGAGACATTAATGCAGGAGCGTAACGTCACCCGGGCAGCCGAAAAGCTGTTTCTCGGCCAACCCACGATAAGCGCCGCACTGAATCGCCTGCGCAACCTGCTCAATGACCCGTTGTTCATCCGCGTCGGGCATCGTATGGAGCCGACCGCGCGCGCCCATGAGATTCTCAAGCACCTGACGCCAGCGCTGGATGCCATGTCTACCGCGCTGAGCCTGACCACCGATTTCGATCCCTCGGTCAGCAAGATGACGTTTCGCATCGGCCTGACCGACGACGTCGAATTCGGCCTGTTTCCCGCCATGCTCAAGGCCATCCGCGAGGAGGCGCCTGGCGTGGTGATCGTGGTCAAGCACGTCGACTATCTGAATATCTCCGAAGTGCTGATGTCCGGCGACATCACTGTCGGCGTCTGCCTGACCCGTGAGCTGCCGGCCAATGCCAAACGCAAGACGCTGCGCAACGTGCAGCCACGGCTGGTACGCGCCGACAAACCACGCAGTCCGATGAGCATCGACGAATATTGTTCACGACCTCATGTGGTGGTGTCGCACGTGGCCAGCATCAGCAGCTTTGCCGATGAGTGGCTGACCGCACTGGGTCGCAAGCGTCAGGTCGTGTTGTCAGTGCCGCAGTTCGCCACCCTGCCCGCACTGATGGCTGGCACCGACATGAT
This sequence comes from Pseudomonas syringae group sp. 26L6, assembly GCF_032587815.1. Lineage (NCBI taxonomy): Bacteria > Pseudomonadati > Pseudomonadota > Gammaproteobacteria > Pseudomonadales > Pseudomonadaceae > Pseudomonas > Pseudomonas syringae group sp. 26L6. The sequence continues at coordinate 440,285 of NZ_JAWHPJ010000018.1, read as the reverse complement.
TTCGGGCCTGTCCGACTACGCGGCGAAGGCAATGAGCGCATTGGGTTTGCTGTATGACGAGCCGTTGCCCTTCCCCACGCCGGGGCTGGACCTGTCGATGACATGGCTGAGTGTGATGGACAGCGACCCTGCCGAGCGTTGGCTGCGCAGCAGGATCGAGGAATTCATGGGCGGGCGCCAGGAAGCGCCCGCCCTGGCAGGCTGATCAGCCGAAACGACCGGTAATGTAGTCTTCGGTCTGGGTCTTGGAGGGCTTGGTGAAGATGGTGTCGGTGTCGCCGTGCTCGATCAGTTCACCCATGAACATGAAGGCGGTGTAGTCAGAGCAACGCGCCGCCTGCTGCATGTTGTGGGTCACGATGATCACGGTGAACTGCTCCTTGAGTTCAGTGATCAGCTGTTCGATACGCCCGGTCGAAATCGGGTCAAGTGCCGAAGTGGGCTCATCGAGCAGCAACACCTGAGGGCGCAGCGCGATGGTGCGGGCGATGCACAGACGTTGCTGCTGACCACCGGACAGACCGGTTGCGCTCTGCTTGAGCTTGTCCTTGACCTCATCCCACAACGCCGCACCACGCAGTGCCTGCTCGACGCGATCTTCCATTTCCCGACGCGACAGCTTTTCGTGGTGCTTGATGGCATAGGAAATGTTGTCGTAGATCGACATCGGGAACGGCACCGGCTTCTGGAACACCATGCCCACATGACTGCGCAGGCGGTTCATCGAGTAGCCTGGCGCCAAGATGTTTTCGCCATTGAGCAGCACTTCGCCGCGCGCTTCCTGTTTCGGGTACATCGCGTAGATACGGTTGAAAACGCGCAGCAGGGTCGATTTACCGCAACCCGACGGGCCGATGATCGCAGTGATGCGCTTCTCGGGGATGGTCATGTCGATGGACTTCAACGACTTCTGGTTGTTGTAGAAAAACTCCAGACCGCGCACTTGGATCTTGGTCTTTTCGTTGGCCAGGGAAAGGTTGTTCATCAGGACGCCCTATTGCGCAGAAGAATTAAGCGAGACAGCAGACTCAGTATCAGTACGAACAACGTCATGACCAGCGCACCGGCCCATGCCAGAGAGTGCCAGTCATCGAACGGGCTCATGGCGTACTGGAAAACCACCACCGGAACACTGGCGATTGGTTTGAGCAGATCGCTGCTCCAGAACTGGTTGCCGAAAGCGGTGAACAGCAGCGGCGCGGTTTCGCCGGTGATACGTGCCAATGCCAGCAATACGCCGGTAACCACACCCGCCTTGGCAGCGCGCAAGACGATTTGCAGAGTCAGCTTCCATTGCGGCACACCCAGCGCCAGTGCGGCTTCACGCATGGTCGAGGGTTGCAGTTGCATCATTTCGTCAGTGGTACGCACCACCACCGGGATGACCAGCAATGCCAGAGCCAGCGCACCGGCAATCGCCGAAAACCCCACTTGATGGCCTGTGACTGCGTTGAGCGGCAGTACCACAACGGTGTAAACGAACAGGCCGAGCACGATGGAAGGCGCCGACAGCAGGATGTCGTTAATAAAGCGTACTGCGTTACCCAGCTTGGTGTAGCGAGCAAACTCGGCCAGCCAGATACCGGCCATCAGGCCGATTGGTGTACCGATCAACAGGCCTATGCCCGACATCAGCACGCTGCCATAGAACGCGTTGGCCAGGCCACCCTCGGTGCCAGGTGGCGGGGTCATACCGGTGAACAACTGCAGGTTGAGCGCGTCGATACCCTTGATGATGGTGGTCAGCAGAATCCACACCAGCCACAGCAGGCCGAAGGCAGTGGCACCACAGCTGAGCACCATCGCAATCTTGTTCTTGATGCTGCGAACCCGATACAGGCTCTCGCTGCCTGTCACATCCTTACTCATAACCCCTCCTTACGCGAAAGGCGCGACAGCATCAGACGTGCAAGGGCCAGCACGATGAAGGTGACCACAAACAGCAGGAAGCCAAGGGCGATCAGTGCCGAACGGTGCAAGTCGGTATAAGCCTCGTTGAACTCGTTGGCGATTACCGAGGCGATGGAACTGCTTGGCATCATCAGCGATGCAGAGAACTGGTGAGCGTTACCCAGTACAAAGGTGACCGCCATGGTTTCGCCCAGCGCGCGTCCCAAGCCGAGGAACACACCGCCGACCACTGCCGAACGGGTGTAAGGCAGCACGATGTCCCAGACCACTTCCCAGGTGGTGCCACCCAGTGCGTAGGCCGACTCTTTGAGGGCTACGGGTACGGTACGGAAGACTTCCTGCATGACCGAGGTAATGAACGGCGTGATCATGATCGCCAGCACGATACCGGCGGTCAGCATGCCGATACCCAGCGGCGGGCCTTGAAACATCGGACCGATCAATGGCAGTGCGCCGAGGTTTTCGGTGATCCAGGGTGACAGGTGTTCAGCCATGAACGGGCCAAAAACAAACAGCCCCCACATGCCGTAGATGATCGACGGGATACCTGCCAGCAGCTCGATGGCCGAGGCAATCGGCATGCGCAGCCAAGGCGGAGCTACTTCGGTCAGAAAGATTGCAATGCCGAAACTCACCGGGACGGCGATCAGCAAAGCCAGAAAAGAGGTAACCAGGGTGCCGTAGATCGGAACCAGCGCGCCGAACTTGCCGGCGTTCACGTCCCACTCGGTGCTGGTCAGAAAGCCAAACCCGAAAGTCTGGAATGCCAGACTGCCGCCCCACAGGGTCGACAAGGCAATACAACCCAGCAAAGCAAGCACCAGCATCGCTGCGGCCTGCAATGAACGCTTGAACCACAGGTCATGACGATGATCCCGTTTGGCGCGCTTCTCGCCCTCGGACTCACCAGCGGAGACGTTAGCGGACAGGTATTGGGTGTTTTCAGTCATGTTGAGGCCACTCGCAAGGAAAAGCCCCTGTCACCGAGCCGATATCGCGGCTGATGACAGGGGTGGTACGGGTTGAATCACTTACTTGGTGAATTCCGTTTTCCAGTAGCTTTCCACGCGTTCAACCAGCGATTTCGGCAATGCTACATATTCCAGTTTCTCGGCTTGTTTCTGGCCGTTTTCCAGCGACCATTTGAAGAAGTCGAAAGCGGCTGCGCTTTTCTCTTCGTTCTTGGCTTTCTTGTACATGATGATCCAGGTGGTCGCGGTGATCGGCCATGCAGCCTCACCCGGCGCGTTGGTCATGATCAGGTTGAAGTCTTTGGCGCTCGCCCAGTCGGCAGTGTCAGCAGCGGCAGCAAAAGCCTTGGCGTCTGGCTTGATGAATTTGCCGGCAGCGTTTTTCAACTGGGTGTAAGACAACTTGTTGGTCGTCGCGTAGGAGTACTCAACGTAACCGATCGAACCCTTGATCTGTTTCACGTAGGCAGAAACACCTTCGTTACCCTTGCCGCCCACACCGGCTGGCCACTGCACGGTCGAACCGAACTTCAGCTTCTCGTTCCACTCCGGGCTGACTTTGCTCAGGTAGTTGGTGAAGTTGTAAGTGGTACCCGAACCGTCCGAGCGGTGAACAACGGTGATCGCAGTATCAGGCAGCTTCACGCCCGAGTTCAGGGCAGTGATTGCCGGGTCGTTCCACTTCTTGATGTCGCCCATGAAGATCTTGGCGATAGTTGGGCCGTCCAGCTTCAGCTCGCCACTTTCAACGCCTTCGACGTTGACGATCGGCACGATACCGCCGATGACGCTCGGGAACTGACCCAGACCGCCAGCCTGCAGGTCCTCAGCGGACATAGGGGCGTCGGATGCACCGAAGTCAACAGTCGCTGCCTTGATCTGGGCAATACCGCCGCCCGAACCGATGGACTGATAGTTGATACGGTTATCCTTGGTTTTGCTGTAGTCCTGGGACCACGCTGAAATAACCGGGTAGACGAAACTCGAACCAGCACCTGTGACATCAGTCGCATGGGCCACACCGCTGAGGCACAGCGAAGCGATCAGAAGCGACAAGCGTTTTTTAGTCAGCAGTATCACGGTAATACCTCAGTCCAGGAGATTGTGTGGTGGCCCAGTTAGGGAGGCCCGAGGCGGATTTAAAACCTGAAATGTTGCTGTTTCATGACAATCCAACGAATCGTGTCAGCGAAGGAACTTTTTTGTAGGCGATTTCCTACGCTGTCGACGTTGAAAAACCCCGTAGAGCCCAGTGTTTACGGCGAAATCACACCCTCAAGCGCTAAATAGCTTTTTGCCACCTCTAGATGGATAGCTAAACGCCAGCTGCGTTATAAAAATGTAAGAAAGTATGATTTTAAGAATCGTTGGGGATGACCGGACGGTCAGCTTATAGCTAAATCAACTTAAAAATGTTCCAAACGCGCTGATCAAGCCTATGTAAACAGACGAACGCGAAAGGTTTGAAACCGCCGAATCAAAGAGTCGGTATCAAGTGCGCGCGCGTGGCACACAGCTACCGTTCGTCGGGTTAAAGGGCACCTATGGCCACTGGCCAATGACCAATATACGTACTTTAAAGAACTACTTTAAAACAACGGAGTAAGCATTATGATCAAGACCAAACTGACTGCCCTCACCCTGGCAGGCCTGATGGCCGTCGCTTCGGGTGCAGCCTTTGCCGAATCGACCACCAGCTCTGAAACGCCAATCAACAAGAATGCGACCAAGCTGCCGGGCACTAACACCCAGCCGATGGACCGCACCTCTTCCGAAACTCCTGGCGCGCAAACAGACAGCAAAAAAGCGGCTGCCGAAAAGTCGATGAATCATGACAAGGGCGCACACGGCACGCACGACAAGAGCAACGTTACTGAAAAAACCAAGACTCAGTAATTATGCTTCTGACGCGGGCAGGACAACATGTTTTGCTCGCGGGTCAGTGACAGGCCCCGTAACACCGTTCTACCCCATTGCACTCACGGAGGTTGCAGCATGATCAGGAATAGATTGGGGGCATTAGGCCTTGCAGCACTGCTGGCGCTCTCGGGCGCAAGCGCATTCGCAGGCTCTACAGGCCCGACGAACCCGGTAGGCGACGGTCCGAAAGTACCCGGCACCGGAGCGGAAAAGAACGTGGACGGAACCAGTCCCGGCGCGCCAGGCACAAGCCCCGGCACCAAAGGCATGGACCCGCTGCCCGGAAAGAATGGCAGTGCGGCTGACAAGCCTCATGACTCGAAACAACCGCATGACGCCAGTCACCAAGACAGTCAGGATGAACACAAAGCGCCTTGATGGCAGGCCAGCTCTTCAATGACGTCGGCAGCATGCTCAGTTGCCCACTGCACATAACACACCTCCACCGGCATACCATGCTCGGCGCAGAAATCCAGCCAGCGCAGTTGGTTGTCCTGGAGACGATCCCCTGGTCCCTTGACCTCTATCATTCGATAGCGCCGCTGCTCCGGGAAGAACTGGATCAAGTCCGGCATTCCGGTCCGGTTGGCTTTTACATCCTGCAACAGACGACGAAACCAATGACGCAGGTGCTCAGCGGGCAGGCAATACAGTGCCTGCTCCAATAGCTGCGGCGTCAACGCAGCCCAGAATACGAAGGGTGACTGCAGGCCGAATTTGCTTTGAAAATGCTCGCGAATGGTCGCCAGGTATTCACCTGACTCCAGTTGCATCAGGCAGGCATCGAACAATGCCACCCTGCGCTGATAGAAGTCCGGGCTGTACAGATCGCTGGGTGCACTGTGAAACGGGTGAAAGAATGCGCCAGGCAAGGGCGCGAAAATGGCCTTCCAGCACAGCAGACCAAACAGGGAATTGATCAGCGCATTCTCGACGTAATGCACTTCCCCACCCTGCTCTTGTTCAAGGTGCTGGCGTATCAGACGTTCGACACTTATTCCCGATACTGGCGTGATTTGAACGTCCAGCCGCGCAACGGCCTGCACATTGCGTTTGCGCGCGCCCGTGAGGCCGAGCTTGCGTTGCAGCCGTGGCAGTACGCGTGACAGGTGCTGGACCTCGGCATCACTTTCAGGAGCCAGACGGGCCTGTTCCGCCAGCGTCAGCGCCGCGGTGTACTCGGCGTTGCGCTCCAGCACGCGGATTTGCCTTGAACGCGCGCCGGGGTAGCTGGACTGACGGTACACTGCCATCGCCAGAGGCCAGTCCTGCAGGCGCTCGGCCTGCTGCCCGATGCGAAACAGCAGTTTGGCGCGACGCATATGCAACCACGCATTGCCGCACTGGACCGCGATGACCTGTTCGGCCAGCGCATGCAGATCGGTGCAGGTTTCCAGCGCTTCTCGACAGGCATGCAATTGCAGGCACACATCGATGTCGGCGCGCTGATTGATGACGCGCGACTGCACCGAAAATTCGACCTTTTCGTAGCGGTAAATACCCAGATCAGCCAGCACGAACTCTGACCACTCCTGATACAGATTGCCGAAGTACAACAATCGCAGGCGGTCACAGAGCGGCATGATGTTCAGGCCGAACACGGCGTCAGACAACGTCGGGTGCCATTGCTCAAGTGCCTGTGGCGCTTCATACAACGGCTGCAAGCGCTCCAGCCATGCCTGCTTGCGCTCTGGCCCCTTGACTGCATGGGCTTTGAAGCACTGGGTCAGCTCGTCGCGGCGCAGCAACTGGAACAGTTCGCTCAAACCCAGCGGCGGGCTGGTGACGACCCAGCCGCGATCCAGCAGCGGCTGCACTGCCTCACGAGGGTCGCCGATTTCGACGTAACTCAGTTTGCTGGCCCGAAACAATACGCCCTTGCGCATCACCATGCGTACCAGCAGACCCTGGGCACGCACGGGCACCTCGGCAAACTCGCTGATGAAACGGCGCTCGGCTGCGTCGAGCAGGTCGTCGTAGCGCAGGGCAATCCAGGCGAGGACCTGCCGGAAGTTTTCCAGGTAATAGAACGGATTGTCGAGAGGAGCAGTATTCAAGGCCAGCGTTCACATGAAAATGATCAGACTGGACAAGAATACTGGTTATCCGTACAGATTCCAGCTCAAATACCTGCTGAGCGCCGGTCGGCCGATCAATGGCACGTATCGCGGCCAGACAGTCGGCCTTAGAATCAGTGGGATAACCTCTATAGCCAAGAGTCGGATATGCAAACGCCACTGGTTTATCTCGCAGGCTTCGACGTGTTCCGGCCAGACGCCGTCGAGTACGGACGCTACCTCAAGGCGTTATGCTCGGCACACGGGCTTGAAGGTTTGTACCCCTTCGACAATGAAGTGACGCTCGGGCGCACGCCGCATGAAACTGCGCAGCAGATTTACTCGATGAATATCGCGATGATTCATCGCTGCTCTGCCGTACTGGTCAACCTGAATGTGTTTCGCGGTCTGGAGCCGGATTCGGGCAGCGCATTTGAAGTCGGTATGGCGGTGGCATTGAACAAGCCCGTTTGGGCGTACTTCGAGCCAGTGACCTCGTTGCGCGAACTGGTTTCTCATGATGAACACGGGTTTGACCGCGACGGCTTTATGGTTGAGGACTTCGACTTGCCCCGCAACCTGATGCTCGCCTGTAGCTGGGCGGGTACCAGCTCTACCGTGGAGCTGGGTGCCGAGGCACTGGCAAGGTACCTGAATGGCTTAAAGGTCATGCCCGGCGAGTAGCTGAACGCACGCGCTCACCCCCAACCCAGAAAGTCCCCGCCGTTGTCACGCAGCATCTGCAACATGCCCTCTGCCGCTGGCGACAGGTAGCCGCCCTTGCGCAGGGTCACGCCGATGGTGCGTTTGAGCGTGGTCTGTTCCAGTGGCACTTCACGCAGGTGTTGCATGGTCTTGCCAAACTCCAGCGACTCGCGGGCGATGAAGCTCAGCAGGTTGCTTTGGGCAATCAATCCTGGCAGCAGGGAGATCGAGTTCGCCTCGATCTGCACTGTCGGCAGCGGCAGGCCGTTGGCAGCAAAGGTCGCGTCCAGCCACTTGCGTGATGAAACGCTGACCGGCGGCAGTACCCAGCGATATGCGCAGAGGTCACTCATCTTCAATGAGGTCTTGAAGATCGGGTGCTTTTTGCTGGCGACCACCACGGCTTCGTCCCTGAGTATGGCAAAGCTGGTGACGTCTTCGCTGTCGGGTGCCAGTGCGCAGATGATCATGTCCAGTTGCCCTGAACGCAGCGACTCACGCAACAGGTCATCCTGGCCTATCACCAGCTTGAAAGTGACATCCGGCGTACGCTGTAACAGGGCCGAGGTCAGTTTCGGCATCAGGTATTCCGCCATCGTCGCGGCGCAGCCGACGCGAATGTTGCCCACCATGCCACTGGCGAAATCCCTTACTTCCCGCTGGGTCTGGGCAATGCTCTGCTGCAGTTCCTTGCCGCGTGCCTGCAACAGCTCACCCACCGGGGTCAGTTTGATGCGTCGACCGTCACGCTGAAACAGCCGCGTTCCGAATGATTCCTCCAGCCGCTGAATGCTTTTTGTCAGCGCGGGCTGACTGCGATTGAGCTTTTCCGCGGCTCGCCCGAGGTGGCCCAGTTCGGCAATGGTTTCAAAATAAGTGAGATCGCGCAGGTCCATATCTATCAACCAAAGTTATCAATTCATGATTATTAGAAAATAGACTTGATCGGTTGCCAAGTCGATACTGTTTGCATGTGATCCACCCGATTCAAGGAGAACGTCCTTGTCAAACGCTTCACGCTTTTCACTTTCCACCCTTGCCCCGCTCACTCAATGGGCGGGCCTGATCCTGATGGCCGGTGCTGCCGGTCAACTGCTCAAACTGTTCAATATGCCTGCTGCGATGTTCCTCGGCCCCATGCTGGTTGCTATCGGCTTTGGCGTGTCGGGCGCCACCATCCGCATGCCCAAGCGGGCGTTTCAGCTCGGCCAAGGCACCGTTGGTGTGCTGATTGCGCATGCGATGTCAGTCAGCGTATTGCTCACGGCGCTACAGTCCTGGCACGTCATGCTGCTGGCCACGATCCTGACTGTGGTGCTGAGCGCGGCGGTGGGCTTGGTACTGGTGCGCTTTGGCGGAATCCCGAGTAACACTGCCGCCTGGGGCACGTCGCCCGGCGCGGCTTCGGCGATGGTCGCCATGTCCGAGGATTACGGCGCAGACTCGCGAGTCGTTGCCACCATGCAATATGTGCGCGTGGTCTGCGTGGTCACCATCGGCGCGCTGGTCAGCCATTTCATCGGCGCACCGGATTCCGGGGCTGACCTGCACAGCACCGCAGCCGCCTTGCATAGCCTGAACCTGATCGACCTCGCCCTGAGTCTGGCAGTGATCGTAACGGGCGTAGCACTGGGCTCGCGCCTGCCAGCGGGTGCCTTACTGGTGCCGTTGATACTGGGCGGCGCGCTGCAACTGAGCGGCGTCATGCAGATCAGCATTCCTGACTGGCTGCTGCCAATTGGCTATGGTGCTATCGGCTGTTATGTAGGGCTGCGTTTCGACCGGCCGACAGTGCAATACGTGTGGCGACGGCTGCCGATGATGATTCTGGCCTCACTGCTGCTGATCGTTCTGTGCGCCCTGTCGGCCTGGCTGATTGCAGCGATGATGGGCAAGGATTACCTATCGGTGTACTTGGCAACCAGCCCGGGCGGCCTGGACACCATGGCCATTATTGCCATCGATACTCATGCCGATGTCGGCTTCGTGCTGGCCATGCAGACCCTGCGCCTGTTCGGCGTGATCCTGACCGGCAGCTTCCTGGCCCGGCAGATTATTCGCCTGAGCGACAAACGCATCCCTGCGCTCTGATTGCCGATGCCAGGCTCAGCCGTTCACTCATGCCCCGCCAGAGCACTGGCCAGGCTGGGTGCCAGCGGCAACACCGGCAACAGCGTGGCCTGATAGGCGTGATAAAGGTCCGGCTTGCCCGGCCAGATATCAGCGCTTGGCTCGTTGCGCTGGTTCAGCTCATGGCGCCAGCTACCATGCTCATGATCGATGAACAGGGTCTCGTTGAATTCCCAGAAACGGCGATACCAATCTTCATACTGTTGCTCGCCGGTACGTTGCAGCAACGCGGCAGCAGCAGCGGCCGCTTCGCAGTGGGTCCAGTGCAGGCGATGACGGACCACTGGCTGGTTCTGCCAGTCAAGGGTGTAGACGATACCCGGCGCACCGTCGACATCCCAGCCGTAGCGGCAGGCATTGGCAAACAGCTGGCGGGCGTCATCCAGTAACCATTCCGGATTTGCGCGCCCGACATGGCGACGCGCGGCCTCCAGATGCAGCACCAGCCGTGCCCACTCGAAGGCATGCCCCGGCGTGGTGCCGAACGGCCGGAAGCCATCAGCCGGGTTTTCGCGGTTGTAATCGGGCAGCGGTTGCCAGTTTTGTGTGAAGTGCTCGATGACCTGAAAATTGTTGGCCCCGGCATGTTGATGGATCACCCGCTCGACAATGCTCAACGCCCGGTCGAGCCATTGAGCATCGCCGGTTACGTCGGCCAGCGCGAGGAAGGCTTCGGTGCTGTGCATGTTGCTGTTGGCGCCGCGATAGGCCTCTTCGTTGCTCCAGTCCTGCGCAAACGACTCACGCATGGCACCTTCCTGCTCGCTCCAGAAACGGGTCTGGATGACCTGGATGGCCTCGGACAGCAATGCTTGCGCGCCAGGCCGCCCCGCCACCACGGCAGAACTGGCCGCCAGTGCGACGAAAGCATGCAGATACGCCTGTTTGTCGGTTTTACCGCCGTCTTCGAGCGCAGCACTGAACCAGCCATCGTGTTCGGCATCGCGCAACGGGCCACGCAATGCGGCGATGCCATGATCGACCAGTGCGGCACAGCCGGGTATGCCTTGCGCATGGGCCATGGCAAAACAGTGGGTCATACGTGCGGTATTCATGGTTTCGGCCGTGGCGCCGACCATCAGACGGCCGTAGTCATCCAGACTGCCAAAACCGTTGTCGAGCCGGGAAGCCTTGGCGAAGGTCAACAGACGGTTGCCTTCCAGTGCCAGCCATTGATGATGGGCTGGCGAGCGCAGCCAACTGCTGAAGGTGTGATTATTATTATCCATGACGCGATGCCGCCCCCTTCGATAAGGTTGTGCCCAGACTGTACCGGAGGTCATTTCGACCGAGGGCATAATGCGCGCCCGGTCGATCGTCGGCAAGCGGACACAACCTGTATCAATGTAGGGTTTTACACCTTGAAGCGTGAGACCACCTGATTCAGGTCAGCAGCAAGACGCGACAATTCATGACTCGACGCACTGATCTGGTTGGCACCCTGAGTCGACTGCATGGACAGATCGCGAATGTTGACGATGTTGCGGTCGACTTCACGCGACACTTGCGCCTGTTCTTCCGCAGCGCTGGCAATCACCAGATTACGCTCGGAAATCTGATTGATCGACGATGTGATCTCACTCAACGACTCGCCCGCGCCTTTGGCCAGCGCCAACGTCGAATCGGCACGGTCGCGGCTGGTGTTCATCGAGTCGAGCGCCTGCGCAGAACCGCTGCGCATGGCATTGACCATCGAGTCGATTTCCAGCGTCGACTGCTGGGTGCGATGCGCCAACGCACGGACTTCATCCGCCACTACCGCGAAACCGCGGCCCGACTCGCCCGCGCGCGCCGCCTCGATGGCCGCGTTGAGCGCCAGCAGGTTGGTCTGTTCGGCAATCGAGCGGATCACGTCCAGCACCTTGCCGATATCCTGAGACTGATTGGCAAGGTTCTGCACCAGTGTCGAGGTGGCCTGCACGTTGTCGGTCAGTGTCTGGATCGACTGCACCGTCTCGATCACCCGCGTCTGGCCTGCCAGTGCCGAGGTACTGGACTGGGTGGAGGCGTCCGACGTGGACACGGCGTTACGCGCAACTTCCTCTACTGCCGAGGTCATTTCATTGATCGCCGTGGCGGCCTGATCGATCTCTGCATTCTGCTGGTTCAATCCGCGATAGCTGTCCTCGGTGACCGAGTTGAGTTCGGTAGCCGCCGACGCCAGCTGGGTAGCCGAGCTGCCGATGTGGCGCATGGCTTCACGCAGATTGACCTGCATCATTGCCAAGGCACGCAACAGTCGGGTGACTTCGTCTTCGCCGTCGACCTCGATGGTATGGGTCAGGTCGCCGTTGGCAACCTGCTCGGCAGCAGTCACGGCACGTTGCAACGGCCCCACGATACTGCGGGTCAGCCAGAGCGCCAGACCGATGGTGCACAATGCAGCGAGAACGACAAAGACAATGACGATGTCACGTGATTTGTCATATTGGGCTTCAGCCGACTTGCCTTCGGCATCGACTTTGGTGACATAGAAATCAGCCAGATCATTGAGCTGTTTACCGGAACCGTCGACGATCTGTTTCATATCGACCAGCAGCAGCTTGTTCAGACCGGTGCTGTCGCCCTGCCCGGCGAGAACAAAAGAGCGATCCAGCGCGCTGCGGTATTGACCCATGGTGACCATGAACTGGTCAGTCAGGGTCTTCTCTTCAGGGGTGTCGACGAACGTCTTGAGAATGCCCAGCTTCTTGTCCAGATCACCCAGACGTACGTCCAGTTGCCCGCGATAGGTCGGAATGCTCGCAGGGTCGGTGTCCAGTGCCATGCGCAAGGAGATGGTCCGGATACGCAGCATGATTTCCCGGATATCGTTGACCACTCGCATGCTGGGCAGCCAATTGGTCTCCACTGCCACTTCGCTCTGGCGAATGGTCGACATCTGTGCCAGCGCGAACCATCCAAGTAAAGCCACCAACAGGGAAATCAGGGTAAAACCCAGACCGGCACGACGAGCGATTGTGAGTGTGCGTAGATTCATGACCAGTGCTCTTTTGTATTTGGAGGGCAGTATCTGACGCCAAGTTGTCAGACAACCGAGAGCATATCGCCCTTGTCCGACAATTCTTTAGGATTGCTGGTGATAATCAGGTTTTTTACTCAAAAGGCCGATCGGCCAACTGGACCGAGCCTGTGCAAGGCGCTGCCCGAAGGGCAGCCTTCAGCGTCCTGCCGCCATTTGCCAGAGCCGCGCCAGGTCACGCGCGCGGTCGTGCAGCAGGCGACTGGCATCGCGACAGGCCTGTTCAAGGCTCATCGGCCCGCTGGCCAGCGCGAAGGCTGCGCCAATGCCGTGCGGGTAAAGCTGCTCGTAGCCTTCGCCCAGCGTTCCAGCCAGCACGATCACTGGCACTTGCTGGCGCTTCGCGACGCGCGCGACGCCAAGCGGCGTCTTGCCGCGCAAGGTCTGCGCATCAAAACGGCCTTCGCCGGTGATGACCAGGTCGGCCCCGGTCAACGCCTGCTCCAGCCCGGTCAGCTCGGCAACCACCTCAACGCCTGCGCGAAACGAGGCATTCAGATACGCCTTGGCAGCAAAGCCCATTCCGCCTGCCGCGCCGCTGCCAGGGCTGTTGCGCTGGTCCAGACCGAGGATCCGCGCCGAATGGTCGGCGAAACACCCAAGTGCGGCATCCAGCGCCACAACCTGCTCGGGCGATGCGCCTTTTTGCGGGCCGAAGATATGCGAGGCGCCATTCGGTCCACACAGAGGATTATCGACGTCGGCGGCAATCTCGACGCACACGTCAGACAAGCGCGGATCAAAGCCGCTCAGGTCGATACGGGCCAGATCGGCAAGCGCGAGACCGCCCGGTGGCAAGGGCTGATCGTCGGCATCGAGAAAGCGTGCGCCCAATGCCGAGAGCATGCCGCTGCCGCCGTCGTTGGTTGCGCTGCCACCGATGGCCAGAATCACGCGACGGGCACCCGCATCCAGTGCCGCCGAGATCAACTGGCCCGTACCTGCTGTGCTGGTCACACAGGCATCGCGCTGTGCCAGCGTCAGTAATTGCAAGCCACTGGCCATGGCCATTTCGATGATTGCCGTTCTGCTCTCGGCCAGCCAGCCCCAATGAGCCTGGACCGGATCGCCCAGCGGTCCGCTGACCCGGGCGCTCATCAGTTCACCATTGCAGGCTGCCAGCAACGCTTCGATGGTGCCCTCCCCGCCATCTGCCATCGGGCATTTGATCAGTTGGGCATGCGGCCAGACCTCGGCCAGACCACTGGCGATGGCGTCGGCAACGGCCTGTGCACTGAGGCTGTCCTTGAACGAGTCGGGGGCGATGACTATTTTCATTGTTGTTCTCCATATCCGATGCTCGCATGCTCTCATCCGCCACCGGGTTTGCCGCCAGCCCTTCGCACAACGATCGGCAACCGTTATCGGGCATTTGAACAAAAACCGTGTTCAGTCGTGACGAGTGATCATCTGCGCGCCCAGATACAGACGCAGCAGGTCATCGGTCTTGTAAGGATCGCAGCCGGTCAGCTCGCCGATCTTCTCCAGCCGGTAACGCAGGCTATTGCGATGGATGCCCAGGGCTTCGGCGCAGGCCTGGCTTTCGCCGCTGTACTCGAACCATTTGCACAGGGTGTCAAGCAGTTGTACGTGGTTATGCAAACGGCCAATCGGCTCGGCGACGTCTTCAGCCAGCCAGTCGTGGCGGTAGCGCCAGAACAGCACCGGCAAACGGTACGCCTCAAGACGCAGCAAGCGTTGCCCCGGCAGAGCCTGACTGGCGTAATCGAGCAGATCCCGCGCCGCCGCACAGGCATGACGCAAGGCAGGCAGATCAGCAGACTGAGCCACGGTGGCCATGCGCAGCACCGGCCAGCGGTGCTCATCGAACTGCTTGAGCAGCAGCGCATCGTCACGTTCCTTGCCCGTCGCTCGGCACCAGTACAACAAGGTGGGCTCGCGCAGCACGCACCAGCTGTCGGCGTAACGCGTGCCAAGCCAGGTTGCCACCTGGCTGGCAACCTGCCCTTGCTGGTCAAACTGGATCAATACCACCTGACGCGCCACATGCGGCTGCAAACCAAGCTGGCGGGCTTCATCCACCAGGCTATCGGGGCAATCCGGCAGCAGCAGGCGAGCCAGCAGGTCTTCGCTGCGCTGTGCCCGCCATTGCAGGTCAGCCTGCTGACGACGATGTTCCATAAGCATCTCGGCGGTCATCTTCACCAGCTCGCCGTACACCCGGACCTCGTCCGGCTCGCCGGTGATGCCGAGCACGCCCACCAATTGATGATCGAGCATCAGCGGCAGATTGACCCCCGGCTTGACGCCGCCGAGCTGCAAAGCCGCCTGCGAATCAATTTCCACCACCTGCCGGTTGGCCAGCACCCGCTGCGCGCCCTCATGACGGGTACACAAGCGCTCGGGGTCGCCACTGCCGATGATGATGCCCAGGTAGTCCATGACATTGACGTTGTAGGGCAGAATGGCCATGGCCCGGTCGACGATGTCCTGGGCCAGCGCCCGATCAAGGGCGAACATGAAAAGCTCCAGACGCGTGGCAAGGCTTGCAATGGTTAGGCATATGGATACATTTTGTTGAAGTTATAGAACGCCCGAGTGTGCCTGAAAGTGGTCACCGGCGCGACGTACATGGCAGAGTGCCCGCGTCGACCTTTTGAATTTCCACACACGTGCACAGGCCCCTTTTGATCAAATCCCGACTCGCCAGTCTGCTTTCGCTATTGACCCTGCAAGCCTGCACATCAATGGCGGAAAGCGAAGCACCGACGCAGCGTTTTGAAGACTACCGTCAACAAACCATTGAACTGATCCGCAAGCAACGCAACTTCCAGACCGCCGACCACGAGGCCGAACTGGGCTGGAACGCGCCGCGCCAATGGACCCCGACTGAAACGCCCAAAGGCGGCGTTCTGCTGGTGCACGGGCTGGGTGACTCAGCGTGGTCATTCAATGACGTGGCACAGAAGCTCGCCGATCAGGGCTATCTGGTCAGGACCGTGCTGCTGCCGGGGCATGGCACCAGGCCCGAAGACATGCTCGAAGTGCGTCTGGAGCAGTGGCAGCAGGTGGTGCGAGAGCAGACCCAACAGCTAAGCCGCGAGGTGCCGAAAGTCTATCTGGGGGGCTTTTCAACCGGGGCCAATCTGGTGCTCGATTACGCCTATGACCACGAAGAAATTGCCGGGCTGGTGTTGTTCTCGCCGGCATTTCGTTCCAACAGCGGCTATGCCTGGCTGACCCCGTGGATCGGCTGGGCCAGGCCGTGGCTTGCCGCCCCCAACGACGGCCTGCGCCCGATGCAGACGCCGGTTCGTTACATGAACATGCCCACCAACGGTTTCGCCCAGTTCTATCGCAGCAGCGCGCTGGCTCAGGACCGCCTGCATCAACGTCGCTATGACAAGCCGGTGTTCATCGCCATCGCCGAGCACGACTCGGTACTCGACACTGATTACGTGCTGGACAATTTCAGCCAGCGCTTCAGTAACCCCGCCAGTCGCCTGATCTGGTACGGCGACCTGCCCGCCCGCGCTGCCAATACGCCGCGCGTCGAGGTGCGCAAGGACTACCTGCCGGAATACCGCATCAGCCGCTTTTCCCACATGGGCCTGCTTTTTTCAGCGGATAACCCGCTTTATGGCGTATCCGGTAGCCAGCGCATCTGCTGGAACGGCCAGAGCACACCGGACACCGCGAAATGCATGGCGGGCGAGCCGGTGTGGTATTCGGACTGGGGCTATACCGAACCGGGCAAGATCCACGCACGCCTGACCTTCAACCCGTATTTCGAGTGGCAAACCCAAGTGATGCTCGGCGTGCTGAATGCAACACAGTAAAACTCAAAGGCTCTTACTCCAGCGGCACCAGTCGCTCACGGCTGTTGCTCAGGTGCGTCCACATCGCCGCACGCGCTGCATCCGGGTCCTTGCGGCGAATAGCGCTGAGCAGTGCTTCGTGTTCAAGGTTGGCCAGATAGCCTTGATGCGCGAGGTTATTGCCCGCCCGCTCGCTTGACGCAATGCGGCTACGCGGAATGATCGCGCTGCCCAGGTGCTGCATGATTTCCATGAAATACGGGTTGCCGGTGGCTTCGGCGATGAGCATGTGAAAGCGTTTATCGGCCTCCACACAGCTGTCGTCATTGGCCAGCAGGTCCTGATAATCGTCCAGTGCCTGACGCATGGCCGCCAGTTGCTCATCGGTGCGGCGCACAGCGGCCAGCGCGACGGCCTGGGTCTCCAGGCCAATACGCAGTTCGATGATATCGCGCACCCGTGAAACGGTTTCAACCTTCAGACGCAGGCCGGTCTGGTCACTGCGCTCCAGCACAAACGTACCGATGCCGTGGTGGGTCACCACCAGCCCTGACGCCTGCAACTTGGAAATGGCCTCGCGCACGACAGTGCGACTGACGCCGTGCTCACGAACGATCTGGTTTTCGGAAGGCAGCTTCTGACCGGGTGCGATTTTGCCCAGCAAAATACGCTGGCTCAGTTCGGTGACCAGATCGGTGGCCAGGCTGTGCTGACGACGTTTGGGCGCTGCGCTGACAGGCTCTTGCATGGCGAATGAATCCTGACTTGTCTGGTTGGGCTGCCGTATCACGGTCATAACTGCGCGAATGTTAGGTTGAGTGCGCAAAAAGGCCGGTGGCATCGGCCTGCGCGGTTGTCTTACTTGTATTACAAGCTATCTGTCACTGTCAAAGCTCTTGATTAACCTCGAAGCGTTTTTTTCAACAGCACAGCTTGAAAGAAACGGCACGTGAATAGGTCATACCCGACTCATAAAAAAGGCTAATACCCAGCAATCAATGGGTAAAAATATTAAATTAACATCGTCATACTGACGTGCCCTGCGCATGTACCTGCACCCAGAAAAACTTTCCCAATCGTCCAAATCATCAGCATCAGGGGATTGCACAAGCCTTTTTTACTTGTATGATGACCGACAATGCGAGGGACACACTTCGCACATACCCGCATAAAAACAACGAGTGGGAGATTCAACTGTGAGCACATCCAATTCCAGGATGGCCGACGGCACTGATTCGGTTCTGAGTTCAGCCGTATCGAAGGTCAAACGTCACGTCCTGCCGCTTTTCGTCATCATGTTTATCGTCAACTACATCGACCGGGTGAACATCGGCTTTGTGCGTTCGCACATGGAGCATGACCTGGGTATCGGTGCTGCTGCCTATGGCCTGGGTGCCGGACTGTTCTTCATCGGTTATGCCCTCTTCGAAGTCCCTTCCAACATCCTGCTGCAGAAAGTCGGCGCACGTATCTGGTTGACGCGGATCATGCTTACCTGGGGCATCGTTGCTGCCTGCATGGCCTTCATCCAGAACGAAACCCACTTCTACATCCTGCGCTTTCTGCTGGGCGTGGCCGAGGCAGGCTTCTTTCCAGGCGTGATCTACTACTTCACCCGCTGGTTGCCCGGGGTTGAGCGCGGCAAGGCAATTGCCATTTTCCTCAGCGGCTCGGCCATCGCTTCGCTGATTTCCGGACCACTGTCAGGCCTGCTGTTGCAGATCACCGGTTTCGGAATGAAAGGCTGGCAGTGGATGTATTTCATCGAAGGCATGTTCTCGGTGGGCCTGTGCTTCTTCGTCTGGTTCTGGCTGGACTCCAAACCGCACGACGCCAAATGGCTGACCCGCGAAGAACAGGACGCGTTGGTCAGCGCCATCGATGCCGAACAGGCTGCCCGCGAAGCGGCGACGCCAGTCAAAGCCTCCATCGGCAAGTTGCTCAAGGACAGCCAGATCATTCTGTTCTGCCTGATCTACTTCTTCATTCAGTTGACCATCTACGCAGCGACCTTCTGGCTACCGAGCATCATCCGCAAAATGGGCAGCCTGACTGACTTTGAAGTCGGCATGTTCAACTCCATTCCATGGCTGCTGTCGATCATCGGCATGTACGCTTTCGCCACGCTGTCCGCCAAGTGGAAGCGCCAGCAGGCGTGGGTAGCGATTGCGCTGCTGATTGCCGCTGCCGGGATGTTCATGTCCACCACTGGCAGCCCGATCTTCGCCTTCGTTGCCATCTGCTTTGCAGCACTGGGTTTCAAGTCGGCTTCGTCGCTGTTCTGGCCCATCCCGCAAGCGTATCTGGATGCACGTATCGCCGCAGCGGTCATTGCGTTGATCAACTCGGTGGGCAACCTGGGTGGCTTCGTGGCGCCGACCACTTTCGGCTTGCTGGAAGAGCACACCGGCTCGATCCAGGGCGGGCTGTATGGTCTGACGGTCACATCGATCATTGCCGCAATCATCGTCTTCGCTGCGCGCAATACGCCCAAGCCAGGCGCGACGCCGGTAGCCGCCATCCATACCCCGGCCACGCATTGATGCAGGTTCGAAGCGACGCCATTACAGGCCATATTTTTTACGGGATCAGCTATGAACATTCAACAAGCCAACATCACCAGCAAGGCCCCTGTCATTACCGAGATGCAAGTAGTGCCAGTGGCTGGCCATGACGACATGCTGCTCAACCTCAGCGGCGCGCATGGCCCTTACTTCACCCGCAATATCGTGATACTCAAGGACAATGCCGGGCATGTCGGCGTCGGCGAAGTGCCGGGTGGCGAGTTGATCCGCCAGACGCTGGAAGACGCACGCTCGCTGGTGGTCGGCAGCAGCATCGGCACTTACCAGAAGATCCTCAATGCGGCACGCAAAGCCTTCGCCGATCGCGATTCGGGCGGCCGCGGCCTGCAGACCTTCGACCTGCGCATTGCCATTCACGCTGTCACCGCGCTGGAAGCCGCCCTGCTCGACCTGCTTGGTCAGCACCTGGACGTACCGGTTGCTGCATTGCTGGGCGAAGGTCAGCAACGTGATCAGGTCGAGATGCTCGGCTACCTGTTTTATGTCGGCGACCAGCGCAAAACCGACCTGGCCTACCGCAGCGAGCCCGACGCCGATAATGACTGGTTCCGCATTCGTCATGAA
The DNA here is from genome assembly GCF_032587815.1 of Pseudomonas syringae group sp. 26L6. Taxonomy (NCBI): domain Bacteria; kingdom Pseudomonadati; phylum Pseudomonadota; class Gammaproteobacteria; order Pseudomonadales; family Pseudomonadaceae; genus Pseudomonas; species Pseudomonas syringae group sp. 26L6. Next base: position 420,641 of record NZ_JAWHPJ010000018.1, on the reverse strand, counting down.
GAAGCGCTGACTCCGCAGGCGGTGGTCCGTCTGGCTGAAGCTGCGCACCAGCGTTACGGCTTTCAGGACTTCAAGCTCAAGGGCGGCGTACTGAGCGGTGACGCAGAGATCGAAGCTGTCACGGCGCTGGCTGAGCGTTTTCCCGATGCGCGTATTACCCTTGACCCCAACGGAGCCTGGTCGCTCAAGGAAGCCATCCGCCTGTGCCGCGATCAGCATCACGTGCTGGCGTATGCCGAAGACCCGTGCGGCGCGGAAAACGGTTATTCCGGTCGCGAAGTCATGGCCGAGTTCCGGCGCGCTACCGGGCTGAAGACTGCCACCAACATGATCGCCACCGACTGGCGGGAAATGGGCCATGCCATTCAATTGCAATCGGTGGACATTCCACTGGCTGATCCGCACTTCTGGACCATGCAGGGCTCGGTACGTGTGGCGCAGATGTGCAACGAATGGGGTCTGACCTGGGGCTCGCATTCCAACAACCATTTCGATATTTCTCTGGCGATGTTCACCCACGTTGCCGCTGCGGCACCGGGCAACATCACGGCGATTGATACCCACTGGATCTGGCAGGACGGCCAGCGCCTGACCAAGGCCCCGTTGCAGATTATCGGCGGTAAGGTCGATGTGCCCAAGCAGGCGGGGCTGGGCGTCGAGCTGGACATGGACCAGCTGGCCAAGGCTCACGAACTCTACAAAGGCATGGGCCTGGGCGCACGCAATGACGCAGTGGCCATGCAGTTTCTGATACCGGACTGGAAATTCAACAACAAGCAGCCTTGCCTGGTGCGTTGAGCCAGCTTAAAAAACCACTCGCCGCCTGCTGACAATCTGGCTGGCACACGGCGCGCAACCCCCTTGCGCGCCGTTTTTTTCAAATCCGGCTTGGCATGCAAAATGGGCATGCTACTGTCTCGTAATCTCCTGTAACGACTAGACCGCATGCGCCATCTTGCCCGCACCCGCCCTCGCCTGACGCTCGCAGCTCTGGTTGGCCTCACCGCCGGCATTGCCTGGGTCTGGCTGATCCCCCACGCAACACTCACGCAGAGCCTGCTGACCGGCTGGGACACAGGGGTATGGCTGTATCTGATCCTTATTTTCGTTCGCACACTGCGCAGCAATGCTGACGATGTCCGCCGAGTCGCGATGATGGAAGACGAAAACGCGGGCGTCATTCTGGTAACGGTCTGCGTGGCGGCACTGGCGAGTCTGGCGGCCATCATCTTCGAAGTCGCGAGCAGCAAGGGCTTGTCCAGCGACGCCAAAATGCTCCATCACGCCTTTACCGGTCTTACCGTCATCGGTTCCTGGCTGATGATCGGGGTGATCTTCAGCCTGCATTACGCACGCATGTTTTATACCTGGAAAGGCAAGGAGCCCGCGCTGGCGTTTGTCGGCGGAGAAAAGCACCCTGACTACTGGGACTTTCTGTACTTTTCGTTCACCCTCAGCGTTGCGGTACAGACCTCCGATGTCGGCGTCGCGACCCGCGAAATGCGCAAGGTTGTGCTTGGTCAGTCGTTGATCTGCTTTGTGTTCAACACCGCGATTCTGGGCTTTTCGATTAATATCGCTGCCAGCCTGTTCAATTAGTGCTCGGTTTCATACAAACCCGTCAAGAGGCCTTCAGACAATGACCCCGTTGAAAATCGCAGTGCTCGATGATTGGCAAAACATAGCCAGCGATGTGGTGGACTGGTCGGTGCTCGACTCCGTGGGCGACATCAGCTTTCTGCACGACTTCCCGGCCGACACCGCAACCATGGTGCAACGCCTGCAAGGCTTCGACATCATTTGCCTGATGCGTGAGCGAACCCTGTTCGATGAGGCACTGCTCAGCCAACTGCCTGCGCTCAAATTGCTGGTCACAGGCGGCATGCGCAATGCGGCGATTGATATCCCTGCGGCCAAGCGGCACGGCATTGTGGTGTGCGGAACAGAAAGCTATAAACACGCAGCACCGGAACTGACCTGGGCGCTGATCATGGGCATCACCCGCAATCTGGTGGCCGAGGCCAACTCTTTGCGCGCGGGCAACTGGCAGGTCGGGCTGGGCAGCGACCTGCACGGCAAGACCCTGGGCATTCTCGGGCTGGGCAGTATCGGCAAATGGATTGCCCGCTACGGTCAGGCGTTCGGCATGCAGGTCATTGCCTGGAGCCAGAATCTGACACCCGAAGCGGCTGCCGAATCGGGCGTCACGTACGTCAGCAAACAGCAACTGTTCGAACAGGCGGACGTGCTCTCGGTGCACCTGGTACTCAGCGACCGCAGCCGTGGCCTGGTGGACGCGGAGGCACTGGGCTGGATGAAACCGAGCGCCTACCTGATCAACTCGTCACGCGGCCCGATCATCGATCAGACTGCGCTGCTTGAAACACTGCAACAGCGCAACATCGCAGGCGCCGCACTCGACGTGTTCGACATCGAACCGCTGCCGGCCGATCACCCGTTCCGCACGCTGGACAACGTGTTGGCAACACCGCATATCGGGTACGTCACCGAAAACAACTACCGGACCTTTTATGGGCAGATGATCAAAGACATTCAGGCCTGGCATGCGGGCTCGCCGATTCGGCTGCTTGGCTGACACGTTGTACGCCGTTAAAACGGTAATCTGTCGGCTCAGTCACTCAGACTTTTTGTTGCTCTAAAAACCCTGTTTATGCGACCCTGCTCCGCTAACAGATAACGCTCAAAACAGGATTACGCCAGGACGCCATATTCCAAGGAAGAACAGAAAAAGAAAAACGTTAATAAAAGCGTCATCTTAAGTTTCCCTCCCCGTTATATGAATACTGCAATCCACTAAGTTATAGCTGGCCTGGCGACTTATTCTCCTGTTTCGCAGGGCGCAGCCACTTGTCGCACGGAGCCTACAGAGACATTCGATGAATATTCGCTCAGACAGGTCATATGACCCCCTCATGGCCGCCAGGGAAAAGCCTGTAATGGCCGGTAGAACCACGCGTGCTGTGGGCGCTGGCGCTACTGAAGCGAATCCGGATACGCAGGCGAAGCTCGACACCTACACCGCCTCTGACAGCCGCTCCGCCGAGGCACCGGAAGCTTTTCCGGTCTACACGAGAACCATGCTCAGTCGAAATGCTCGGTCACTGGAAAGCGAAGCATCCCCGTCGGATAGGGCATTGCTTGCCAGTCAAAAAGCGCTTGTCAGCCAGAACGATACAAAGGCTGTTGGAAGCGAAGTGGCCGCGGTGAAGGACAGCACGGCCCTTTCGGACGCAGAAAAAAAAGCCAAGGAAGCAGAAAAGGCCGCTTCTTCAGAGGCAGCCAAAGCTGCCCAGACCGTCGCGCGCGGGGGAGCCAACGCCAATCCTGATGACATCGCCACACCTGCTGCTGCCACGAAGATGATTCAGGACCTGAAAACGATTGGAGGCGGGACCTTACGCTTCCAGATGACGCATGATCAGATCAAGGACGCCAGGCAGATGGATAAGCTCAGGGCATTGCTTAGCGAAGGAGACAAACAGGGTGTGAAAGTTCAGTTCACCTTTCGCGACAATGCGAACCAGGGTGGCGGAAACGTGCTGACCGGAGAAAAGTTGAAGCAGGCCTCGGCCGACATCAGTAATGTGGTCAAAAAGTTTGGCAGTCGTACCAGTTTCGTACTGGACACTTTCAATCAGGGCGGCAAAAGCGCCAGTCAGGACTGGGCTGACATGCAGACCACATTAATTAAAGCCGCGCGCAATTCCGGCTATAAAGGAACTATTGTTGTCGAGGACAGCAACTGGGGAGGTGGCCTGACTGCTGGCCCGCAAAGCGGCCTGGTCAAGTTTGCCGATCAATTAAAGGCCGCCAATGGCGAAGGCAACCCTGCCCTGATTGGCAGTTTTCATGTGTACGCCAGGGAAAGCGAAGCCTCTTCCCGGCTCGGAAAACAGATCAAGGCACTGCGAGAGGCTGGTTATAAATTCCAGATTGGCGAAGTGGGTAACGCCAAATTTCTGGTAGGAAACACGTTCCAGCAAAAGGACGAAGCCACCAAAGCCTTGCAGGATAATATGACCGCTCTCAAAGCAGCCGGAGCGGACATTCTACCTGGCAAGGACCAGTTCCAGGATGGCAAACTTCGCCGCCGTGCCGGCTTTTCAAAGTCAGATCAGTTCTTATGATTCAATACGGCGCGTGATCAGGGTCCGGTATCCATGACACACGCTGCTGAACCTGACCCTCAAAGGGTCAGGCTTTGCATCTCAGGTACTTGCACCATCACAACGTATAAGCAATCCCCACCTGCACCGTCCGCGGCGCCCCCGGATACGCATAGACGTTGCCAAACGCACCTTCCTCATACTCGGTATCGAAGACGTTCTTCAGGTCCAGGTTGAGCTTCACCTGCTGGTTGACCTTGTAGTACGCCAGCAGGTCGAACACGGTGTAGCTGTCCATCGAAAAGGCGACATTGGCGGTGCGCCCGGCGCGCTGGTCGACATAACGACCGCCGCCGCCCAGACCCAGGCCGCGCAAGGCCCCCTCCTGAAACTCGTAGACGTTGAGCAGGCTGAAGGTCTGCTCAGGGATGTTCATCAACCGTGTGCCGGAGCGCAGCGTGTTGTCCTTGGTCACTTCGGCGTCGACGTAAGCGTAGCTGCCCATCATCCGCCACTCGGGCGTCAGGTTGCCGACCACGTTGAGATCCAGGCCACGGCTGCGCACTTCGCCTGCCGCTACGCTGAATGTGGAATCAACCGGGTCGGTGGTCAGCACGTTACGTTTCTCGATCTGGTAGATCGCCGCATCAACACTCAACTGGCCTTCCAGCGCTTCCCACTTGGTGCCGATTTCGTAAGACTTGCCCTCTTCCGGCTTGAAGCCGCCACCCAGCCGGCTCGCGCCGCTGTTGGGTTTGAATGAACGTGCGGTATTGGCGTAGACAGCGATGGTGTCGGTCAGGTCGTAGCTCAGGCCAACACGCGGTGTGACGGCATTATCGCTGGCGGTCCAACTGCTGGTGCCGGGCAAAAAGGAATCGTAGTCATGTTCAAAACGCTCCAGACGCACGCCGCCCAATAGCTTCAGGCGCTCGGTCAACGCCACCTGGTCCTGCACGAAGGCAGCCCAGGTCTTGAGGTTTTCCTTGTCGTGGGTCGTGGTCCGGGTAAGTGCTGGCCGGGCCTGACCATAGACAGGGTTGAAGATGTCTATGGGGTAGGCACCGACGGCGCCGCTGGAACGCTGGATGATCGACTTGTAGTCATAATCCTCATACTCGACCCCGGTCAGCAGCGTGTGGTCGAAACCACCGACGGAAAAGTGCCCGGTCAGGTTCAACTGCACATCGCGATCTGTCCATTCCAGCTTGCGATAGTTGAAGTTGCGCCCGAGAGTGCGACCATCTGCCGCCAGGCCGTTGGCCTCGATGGCATTGCCTTGCAGGGAACCGTCGAGAAGCTGGACGCCGCCACCCAGCTTCCAGTCGGCATTGAGGTCATGGTCGAAGCGCAACTGAGCCATGTTGTTGTCGTTATGCAGCTTGCCCACGCTCTTCTCACCGAAGAACGTATCGCGCGAGGCGGTACTCGTCTGGTTGGCATAACGCGTCAGGCCACGATCCAGCGGTGCATTGTTGCGCATGAAGTCGCCTTCGAAGGTAATGCGCGTGGCGTCATTGACCTCCCAGCTCAAAACCGGAGCCACGCCATAGCGTTCGGTCTCGACGTGATCACGAAAGGTATCGCCGCCTTCGCCCACGACGTTGAGGCGATAGGCGAAACGCCCTTCGTCATCGAGCGGACCGGACGCGTCCAGCGTGCCGCGCTTCATGCCCTGATCATTGAGCTGGCTGCCCAGCGTGACCTTGCGCTCGGCCAGCGGCTGCTTGGAGACCACGTTGAAGGTGCCGCCCGGATCGCCCCGGCCGTACAGCGTAGTGGCCGGACCGCGCAACACTTCAAGGCGCTCGATGGTGTTGGCATCCGGCATGTTCGGATAGCCGCGATTGATCGGGAAGCCGTTGCGATAGAACTCGCCGGTGGTAAAACCGCGCACCGTGAATGTAGTCAGCCCTTGACCGCCGAAGTTGTTGGCCCGCCCGACGCCACCCGCGTAGTCCAGAGCGTCCTGCAATCGTGTGGAACCGATGTCTTCTACCGCGTCGCGGGTCACAACGCTGACGGACTGTGGCGTTTCATGCAGCGAGGTATCGGTGCGCGTGGCGCTGGCGGAGCGTGTGGCCCGATAGCCTTCGACCGGCCCTTGCGCCGTTTCGGCATTGGCAGCGCCCTGGATGTCGATATTCTGCAACTCTACGGAAGGTTGCCCGGCAGTAACCTGGTCAGCCCAGGCGGCTTGAGAGATCGCTTGAATGACGCAAAGTGAAACGAGAGTACGACGCATCGACGTGCAGCCCTTGGCAAGAAACCAGGCCTCTTGGGACCCGGCAGGATTTTTCGCGAATAGTACAGATTCGTATTAACACCTGATACAAATTCGCAAAAATATCTTTTGCCCATGCTGCGCATCACACTTCGCAACCGTGGGGACAAACAGGCAAACTGGCGCTCATCGCACCTGACAAGAGAACCGACAATGCCTCTTTCCAACAAGCCCGCCGACCCGCGTTGTGCTTTGCTGGTGATCGACATGCAGTACGACTTCATGCCCGGCGGACAACTGGCGGTGGCTGACGGCGACGCGTTGCTGCCGTTGATCAATCGTCTGGGCGCGCGTTTTGCCCGAGTGATCATTACACAGGACTGGCATCCTGCCGGGCATATTTCGTTTGCTTCAAGCCACGCTCAGCGCCTGCCGTTCGAGAGCATCACCCTGCCCTACGGCCCACAAACCCTGTGGCCTGACCATTGCGTGCAAGGCAGCCACGGAGCGCAGTTGCACGCTGATCTTGACCTGCCTCACGCACAACTGATCCTGCGCAAGGGCTGCAATACGCATATCGACAGCTATTCGGCATTTCTGGAGGCAGACCGTACGACCAGCACAGGACTGGCCGGGTATCTGAAAGAGCGCGGCATCGACACGGTATTCGTGGTCGGTCTGGCGCTGGATTTCTGCGTCGCCTGGTCTGCTCAGGATGCACGCAGTGCCGGTTTCAATACGTATGTCATCGAAGATGGCTGTCGCGCCATCGACACGAACGGCTCGCTGGAGAATGCCTGGAAGACCCTCCTGAGCATGGGTGTAGAACGCGTGCAAAGCTCAGATCTGCTGGGCTAGACGGGCGCACCCTGCAACCGGCGCAAACAATCGTTGATACGCCCCGCTGTTAGCGAACGACCGCGCGCGGCGCCTGTCTGAACCATCGGACCGGCAATGCCCGTGCCGGTCCCTTTCATCACTGGCGCTGAGGATGTTGTATGGATCACGAAGTAGACGGCAAGACCCCCGGCCTGTCAGCCGAGGAAGAGCGCGAGATTGATGAGAACCAGCCGCCCCGCGCGGCGGTGCTGCACGAAACCATCCGTATTCAGGGCGATCACGAACTGGAGCGCAGTGTTGCCGCCCTGTGGTGGTCGGCGCTCGCGGCCGGGCTGACGATGGGCCTGTCGTTGATGGCGATGGGGCTGTTCAAGTCGCGGCTGGAAGGCATACCCGGCAGTCACGTCATCAGCAGCCTTGGCTATTCGGCCGGGTTTCTCGCGGTCATCCTGGCGCGCCAGCAATTGTTCACTGAAAACACTATTACCGCCGTTCTGCCGGTCATGAGCAAGTTGAACCTGGCCAACATCGGTCGATTGTTTCGGCTATGGGGGGTGGTATTGGCGGGCAACCTCGCAGGAACGCTGCTGGTGGCGTATGTCATGCTCAACCTGCCGATTTTCGACACCAGTACAGATAAGGCATTTCTGGAGATTGGCCACAAGGTCATGGAAAACGACGTCAGTCAGATGTTTTCCAAGGGCATCGTGTCCGGCTGGATGATCGCAACCATGGTCTGGATGATTGCATCCATGGAAAATGCCAAGATCGCCATCATCATTCTGATCACTTACCTGATGGCGCTCGGGGACTTCACGCACATTGTCGTGGGTTCGGCCGAAGTGTCCTATCTGGTATTTGCCGGAGAGCTGGGCTGGAAGGATTTCTGGTTTACCTTTGCCGGTCCTACATTGGCAGGCAATATCATTGGTGGCAGCTTTATCTTTGCCTTGATCAGCCATGCACAGATCCGCAGCGAAAAAGACACGACCGCCAAACTGGAACGCGATCGTCAGGACAAGGCAGAAAAAAGCCGCCGGGAAAAGCAGCAGCAAAAGCTCAAGGACGCCGATATCAGCATGCAGAATGACATATGATCCCTATCATTAAACTTTCTTTCAGGAAGCGCAGTGGCTTTTAAAGGCAGAATGAGTTTTTGAACGCACTTATTCAGGCAGGGACCATGACCCGAATTCTGGCAATCGAAGATGATGCCATCACAGCAAAGGAAATCGTGACCGAACTCAGCAACCACGGACTGGAAGTGGACTGGGTGGACAACGGCCGTGACGGTCTTGCACGTGCAGTGAGCGGCGACTATGACTTGATTACTCTGGACCGCATGCTTCCGGAGATGGATGGTCTGACCATCGTCACCCATCTGCGCGCCCAGGGTATCTCCACGCCAATCTTGATGATCAGCGCCCTTTCCGACGTGGACGAGCGGGTGCGCGGGCTGCGTGCAGGTGGGGATGATTATCTGCCCAAACCGTTTGCTTCCGACGAAATGGCGGCGCGTGTCGAAGTGCTCCTGCGCCGCAGCAACCCGGTCAGCGCGGGCAAGACAGTGCTACAGGTCGCTGATCTGGAACTGAACCTGATCAGCCGCGAAGCCTGCCGTGGCGGTGAGCCGCTGACCCTGCTGCCCACCGAGTTCAAGCTGCTGGAATTCCTGATGCGTAACAGCGGCCAGATCATCACCCGCATGATGATTTTCCAGGAAGTCTGGGGCTATCACTTTGATCCGGGCACCAACCTGATCGACGTGCACATTGGCCGCCTGCGCAAGAAGATAGACCAACCTGGCACCGCACAGCTGATCCAGACCGTGCGAGGTTCAGGTTATGTTATTGCCGAACCCGTCTAAGGGCTGGCGATCTTCAACAAGCCGATTACTGGCGCTATACAGTTCCCTGTTTGTCGCCTGGAGCGTGATGCTGCTGGGCGTCCTCTACTGGGAGGTCAACTCCTACCTGGACAACCTCGCCCGCCAGTCACTCACTCACCGCCAGCAGCTGTTTTCGCGCTTTGAAGGCCAGGCCCTGGTTGATGCTCTGGCCACCAGCATGACCTTCGATACGCGCGCAGTGGACGCCTATGGCCTGTTCGACCGAAACTTTCGTCCCGTGGCAGGCCCCATCACCCGTGTGCCGAAAAATCTGCCCATCGACGGCCAGATCCATGTACTGAGCGACTGCATCGAATCGGATGACCCGGGCCTGCCGCAAGGCAGCTGTGATGCGATAGTCAACCGAACGTCCGACGGGCGCTGGCTGGTACTGGTGCGCGAGAATGGCTCGTTGCTTGCCGTCAGCACTCTGATCCTGCACGCCTTGCTGTGGGGCATCTCACTGACCATTATTCCCGGGGTCGCCGGCTGGCATTTGCTGCGCCGCCGCCCGTTGCGCCGCATACGCGCCATTCAGGCCAGCGCCGAATCAATCATCGCCGGCGACATGGCTGGCCGACTGCCGGTCTCGAACAGACGTGATGAGCTGGACATGCTGGCGGTGATCGTCAACGCCATGCTCGACCGTATCGAAAAGCTCATGAACGAGGTCAAGGGCGTCTGCGACAATATCGCCCATGACCTGCGCACGCCACTGACCCGGCTGCGCGCCCAGCTTTATCGCATTCAGCAGCAATCAGCACACGATTCGCCCCATTCCACCCAGATTGCCCAGGTCATCAGTGAGGCAGACACGCTGATGGCGCGTTTCCGCGGGCTGCTGCGCATTTCGGAACTGGAAGACCGCCAGCGACGTTCGGCGTTCGTTGAGCTGGAGCTGCAACCACTGCTGCAGGAACTGCATGATTTCTACCTGCCACTGGCCGAAGAAGACCAGATCACCCTGCTGCTGGACCTGCACGACACATTACCCACGCTGGTAGGCGACCGAGCGCTGCTGTTTGAAGCGCTGACCAACCTGCTGGGAAATGCAATCAAGTTCACCCCTTCCGGCGGGATTGTAAAAATCAGCGCCTACCCCTCCAGCGACGGCATCACGCCGTGCATTGAAGTACAGGACTCTGGGCCCGGCATCCCCGTCGCCGAGCGCGCAGCCGTCTTCCAGCGCTTCTATCGCAGCGAAACCGGCACTGAACAGAGCGGCTTCGGGCTCGGTCTCTCCGTAGTCGCCGCTATCGTCAATCTGCATGGTTTTACGCTGCAAATAGGCATCAGCGAATACGGCGGCGCAAGCTTGTTGCTGGAATGTCGCACCGTAAACACTCTGGCCTGAGATTCAATCGCGATCCCCTGCGCAAAACACTACGTGCCTGCTTTTTGACGAGCTTGAAGCGTCTGGGTCAGTGGTTCCAGAGCTTTCGATAGTTATCTGGCGCAGCCTGCCAAGCGCTAATTTGTAACAATATATTTCAAAAAACGCTGTAGCTTGACCGTTTCAGCGCTCACAAGTTCCACTCAATAAATGCGCTTTTCTGGCTTTATATGACGGTTTTCCCCGAATAAATCACCCCATCGAGCAGATGGCGGTTCTTCGCCTTCCAGGCAAAATGTGAACGAATAGACATTTTTATGACGTCAGCGTCTTGTCGCTTCGCTGGCACTGCGCTATCTATAACCGGGCAAACAAGGTTCCTGCTGCACCGCTTGGCTGCACCCAAAATAATAACTCACCGGATTTCGCCACTAACAAGGCGAGGCTTTGACATGGCTGCCAAAGCAGAGAACGCTGTACTAATTAGTTGGATCAACATCGGCTGGGAGGCTGTTATGGGCGCACAATCAAAGATTTTAAGCGTAGGTCAGTATAAGGTTTACACCGAGACTTACTGGAAAGGCAGCGAGGCCAAGACCATCTTGCTGGTCAACGGTGCGTTATCGACCACCGGCTCTTTCGGGCAGACCGTCAAGTACCTGCAACCGCACTACAACCTTGTACTATTCGACCTGCCGTTTTCGGGGCAGTCCCGAGCCCACAACCCGGACGACATGATTGTCAGCAAGGAAGATGAAGTAAACATCCTGCTGCAGTTGATCGACCTTTATCAGGTGAACCACCTGCTGTCGGTATCCTGGGGCGGTGTATCGGCCCTGCTGGCCCTTTCCGAGTGCCCGCCATCCGTGGAAAAGGCGATCATCAGCTCGTTCTCGCCGGTCCTCAACGAGGCCATGCTCGATTACATCGATAACGCCCAGATCTATCTGGCCGCCCGCGAGAAGCGCAAGATCGGCTCACTGCTCAATGACACCGTGGGCAAGTACCTGCCGCGCCTGTTCAAACTTTATAACTACAAGCACCTGATCAGCCTTGCCGAACACGAATATCGCCAGATCGACTTTCACATCAGCCAGATTCGCAAACTAAGCGCCACTAACTACGTCGAGCGTTTTTCCTCGATCAAGATTCCGGTGCTGTTCATCAACGGTGAAAAAGATGAGTACACCACCGTTGAAGATGCGCGGATGTTTTCCAACTACATCGCCAAAAGCAGTTTCAACGTCGTTCCGGACACCGGGCACTTTCTGGATCTGGAGAGCAAGGCGGCGTGGCACCACTCGCAACGCACCGCACTGACTTTCCTGGGCACCGAAGCCACTCAACAGGTGTGGCCAAGCGTCACCGCGATGGCCTGAAATACGCTCGCCTGCGCCCGGGAAGCCGTGCAGCTTTTCCGGCGTGACGCAGTGGTTCACCGGTGTTGGTTTCTTTGATCGGGCAGTGCTATTCGTTGATGACTTTTCCCTTTGCAACGCGCTTGCGTTGGTACTGCCGTGCTACCGGAAATGTCCGGCTATCGCACCTTATACCTGTTCAGCCCGGCCTGGTGCTGGGGTTCATTTCACTGCTCTCGCTCAGCGCTTGTTCCGCAGGGAAACCTGCAGAAAAGGCGCTGGTGCGAGTCGAGGTACAGCCAGTTGCCTTGGTGGACGTCTCAAGCAGTGTGACGCTGACAGGCGATATCCAGGCGCGCAAAGTAACCGAGCAAGCGTTTCGCGTGTCGGGCAAGCTGATCAAACGCTACGTGGATGTCGGGAACCGCGTGCGTGCCGGGCAAGTGCTTGCCAGGCTGGACCCGCAAGAACAGAAGAACGAGCTGGCGTCGGCCAATGCCGAAGTGGCCATGCGACAGTCGCGCTTATACCTCGCCGAACAAAATTACCTGCGTCAGCAGTTACTGCTGCCCAAGGGCTATACCAACCTCAGTGAATACCAGAAGGCACGCTCCGGCCTTGAGAGTGCGCGAGCTGAATTGGCAGCGCTGCAAGCTCAACAGGCCAATGCACGTGATCAAGTCGGTTACACCGAACTGCTCGCAGTAGCAGATGGCGTCATCACTGCACGGCATGCCGAAGAAGGTCAGGTGGTCCAGGCCGCCGCACCGGTGTTCAGTGTCGCTCACGATGGCGAACGCGAGGCCGTATTTTCCGTGTATGAATCGCTGCTGCGCTCCGATCAGACAGGCGCTACGGTGATCATTAGCCCTATCGCTGAACAGGGCCTTCAGTTGACCGGCATCATCAGGGAAATCATGCCCATCGTTTCCGCCGCTAACGGCACATTGCGAGTGCGCGTTGCGCTGCCGGACGTCGCCGTTGCACCTGCACTCGGCTCAGTGGTCAGCGCCCGCCTGCGGGTTCGATCACAACGGGCGTACGCTCTGCCCTGGTCAGCGCTGAGCCGCTCCAAGGGTCAACCGGCAGTCTGGCAGGTGGACGCTCAGGCAAGGGTCAAGCTGACGCGGGTCAACGTGCTGCGCTATGAACAGGGCCAGGTGATCGTTTCCGAGGGGCTGTCCGAGGGGGATAGGGTGGTTTCCCGAGGGCTGCAGTTTCTCTACCCGGGGCAACGGGTCGAGGTCGCCGAGCGAGTGCCAGTCGAGGTGGCCGTCTCGTTGGCGTCATCGGCACCAGGGCAATGAGCAGCACACCTGCAGAACCACGACCGACACATGCTTGCTGGCTGCTCTGTTTGCTGATCATGACGCTGCCGGGCTGCCGCGACAAACCGCTTCGCGAAGCGGTCGAGCGGCCCGTGCTGTTCACCGAAATTGCCGATCAGCGCAGCGCCTCTTATGCACGCTTCGCCGGAGTCATCCAGCCGCAATACGAGGTGGCACTGGGTTTTCGTGTGGCCGGACGACTGGCAACCCGGCACGCAGAGGTCGGTGACCGAGTGCGCAAAGGCGATCTGCTCGCCACGCTGGAGCCAGGCGATCAGCAACATCGTTTGCGTGCCCGCCAGGCAGAACTCGGCAGAGCCCGGTCTGCCTGGCAGCAGGCGCGCGATGAGCAAACGCGTTACCAGCAACTCTACGAGCGCGGTATCGGCTCGCGGGCGCGTCTGGACCAGTTGAACAGTGAAGTGCGCACTCAGGACGCACTTCGCAGTCAGGCCAGCATTGCGCTGCAACAAGCTACTGACCATGTGTCCTACACGCGCCTGTCAGCCGAATTCGACGGCCTGATCACCGAATGGCAAGCCGAAGTCGGTCAGGTCATCGCGACCGGTCAGGCAGTGGTCAGCCTTGCGCGTCCGGAAAGCCGCGAAGCGGTGGTCGATTTGCCGCTGGGGGCACTGGATGACAATCAGCGCATCAGGGTGATTTTGCAACTCGATGAGCAAGTCTCAGTGGCCGCAAAAGTCCGCCAGCTTGCACCGCAAATCAACGCCGAAACCCGCACTCAACGTGTCCGTCTGGCCTTGCAGCACATGCCCGACAGCTTTCGTCCGGGCTCGACGGTCACGGTCGAAATCAGCGGCGACGCACCGCCGTTTCACGAGCTGCCCGGTAGCGCCGTTGTGGAGCGCGACGGCCTGTCTCAGGTATGGGTCATCGACCCATCGACCTCGACACTCGTTGCGCGCACGGTGCAGGTACTGACGCGCACGGGCTCGAAGGTACGGATCAGCGGCGAGCTGCACGAGGGCGAAAAAGTGGTGACTGCCGGCGTTAACGGCATGCAGTCCGGACAGAAAATACGCATGCAGCGAGAGGTCAGTTTGTGAGGGAGCGTTTCAATCTGTCGGCCTGGGGGCTCAGGCATCGCACGCTGGTCTGGTACATGATGTTCGTTTCACTGCTGATGGGCAGTTGGTCGTTTCTGAATCTGGGCCGCGAGGAAGACCCTTCCTTTGCCATCAAGACCATGGTCATTCAGGCGCGTTGGCCGGGTGCTACGTTGCCCGACACCTTGCAACAGGTCACCGACCGGCTGGAGAAGAAGCTCGAAGAAATCGACGCGCTGGATTACGTGAAAAGCTACACGCTGGCCGGCGAATCGACGCTTTTTGTCTTCCTCAAAAGCGAGACCCGTAGCGCCGACATCCCGGCAGCGTGGTATCAGGTACGCAAGAAGATCAGCGATGTACGCAGCGAATTGCCCAGCGGCATTCAGGGCCCTGCATTCAACGACGAGTTTGGTGATGTGTTCGGCAGTATTTATGCGTTCACCGCTGACGGCCTGTCGTTCCGCCAGTTGCGCGATTACGTCGAACAGGTGCGCGCCGATATCCGCAGCGTGCCCAACCTGGGCAAGATCGAGCTGCTCGGTGCCCAGCGCGAAGTCATTTATCTGAATTTTTCGATCCGCAAGCTCGCGGCGTTGGGCATCGATCAGCGCCAGGTGCTGCAAAGCCTGCAAGCGCAAAACTCGGTAACGCCCGCCGGGGTGATTGAGTCAGGCCCGGAACGCATTGCGGTACGCGCCAGCGGTCAATTCAGCAGTGAAGAGGACCTTGAGGCCGTCAATCTGCGCTTCGGCGAGCGGTTCTTTCGCCTCAGCGATCTGGCGACTATCGAACGCCGCTACGCTGACCCGCCCTCCTCGCTGTTCCGTTTCAACGGCCAACCGGCCATCGGGCTTGCGGTGGCCATGAAGCAAGGCGGCAACATTCAGGCATTCGGTACGCAGTTGCAGCAGCGCATCGACCAGCTGACCACCGAGCTACCGTTGGGCATCGACGTGCATCTGGTGTCCAGCCAGGCCGACGTGGTTGAAAAAGCCATCGGCGGCTTCACCCATGCACTCTTTGAAGCAATCCTGATTGTGTTGGTCGTGAGCTTCATCAGCCTCGGCATTCGCGCAGGTCTGGTGGTGGCCTGTTCGATCCCACTGGTGCTCGCGCTGGTCTTTGTGTTCATGGAGTACAGCGGCATCACCATGCAGCGCATCTCGCTGGGTGCGCTGATCATCGCCTTGGGGCTGTTGGTGGACGACGCAATGATTACCGTCGAAATGATGGTGACCCGCCTGGAAAGCGGCGATTCGTTGCCACAGGCCGCGACCTTCGCCTATACCTCGACGGCCTTCCCGATGCTGACCGGCACGCTGGTGACGGTTGCCGGTTTCGTGCCCATCGGCCTGAATTCCAGTTCAGCGGGCGAATACGTGTTCACCATGTTCGCAGTCATCGCAGTGGCGCTGTTGCTGTCCTGGCTGGTGGCGGTGCTGTTTGCGCCACTGATTGGCGTGCACATTCTCAAGGCGTCGGCGCCGCATGCCGCGCCGGGGCGCTGGATGCGCGGTTTCAGCGGCCTGCTGGTCAAAACCCTGGAGCACCGCTGGTGGGTGATCGGCATCACGTTACTGATGTTCATCGGCTCACTGTTTGCCACCAGAATGCTGCAGAACCAGTTCTTTCCGGACTCCGACCGCCCAGAAATTCTGGTGGATATCTATATGCCGCAAAACGGCTCCATCGAAGGCACACGCCAGACCATGGATCGCTTTGAGGCCACGCTCAAGAACGATCCCGATGTGCTGCGCTGGAGTTCCTATGTAGGCAAAGGAGCGGTGCGTTTCTACCTGCCACTGGACCAGCAACTGAGCAATCCCTTTTATGGGCAACTGGTGATCGTCAGCCAGGGCGGCGCAGCGCGTGATCGCCTGATCGAGCGTCTGCGCCAGCGCTTTCGTGACGATTATGTCGGGGTGGGCGGCTACGTCCAGCCACTGAACATGGGGCCGCCAGTGGGCTGGCCGGTGCAATACCGGGTCAGCGGCCCGGACATCGAACAAGTGCGCAGCCAGGCGATGGCACTGGCGGCCATCCTCGACGCCAACCCAAACATCGGCCAGGTCATCTATGACTGGAACGAGCCGGGCAAAGTGCTGAAGATTGATATCGCGCAGGACAAGGTGCGTCAATTCGGCCTGTCTTCGGAAGACGTGGCGCAAATCCTCAACAGTATGGTCAGCGGAACGACCATCACTCAGGTGCGCGACAGTACCTACCTGATCGACATGGTCGCGCGCGCAGAAAACGATGAGCGCAACTCGGTACAAAGCCTCGGCAACCTGCAGATCCCGACACCCAACGGTGCGAGCGTGCCGCTGCTGGCGTTCGCCACGCTCAGCTACGAGCAGGAACAGCCGCTGGTCTGGCGTCGCGACCGGCTGGCGACCATCACCCTTAAAGCCAGCGTGCTCGGAAAACTGCAACCGGCCGCGCTGGTCAGGCAATTGAAACCGGAAGTCGACGCCTTCAGCGCCAGCCTGCCACTACGCTATTCGCTGGCTACTGGTGGTGCGGTCGAGGCCAGCGCCCGCTCGCAAGGGCCCATATTGAAGGTCGTGCCACTGATGTTGCTGCTGGTGGTGAGCTTTTTGATGATCCAGCTGCACAGTGTCAAAAAACTTCTGCTAGTGGTCAGCGTGGTGCCGCTCGGCCTGATTGGCGTGGTCGCAGCGTTATTGATATTCGGCTATCCGCTGGGCTTCGTCGCGATTCTTGGCGTGCTGGCGCTGATCGGCATCATTATTCGCAATTCGGTGATTCTGGTCACACAGATCGACGAGTTCATCGCTGCCGGTGAGAGTGCCTGGACATCGGTGGTCAAGGCCACCGAACATCGCTGCCGGCCGATTCTGCTGACCGCAGCAGCCGCAAGCCTGGGCATGATCCCGATTGCCCGCGAGGTGTTCTGGGGCCCGATGGCGATCGCCATGATCGGCGGTATCGCCATCGCCACCTTGCTGACGTTGTTTTTTCTGCCTGCGCTGTATGTGGTGAGCTACAGGATCAGGCCGCCTGCGGCTTAGCGGGTCAGATTTCGATTGGCAGAAAATCGAACAGCGCCTGAGGAGCCTCGACCAGCAACATGTTTTTGAGCGGTTCCGGGCACTCAAGCGCCCGGAACTGCTCGACCACACTGGCGTAACTGACCTCTTGCTCATGCTGGGTGTGTGGCCAGTCGCTGCCCCATACCAACCGGCGCGGACCAAAGCTTTGCAGCAGCAGAGGCAATGCAGCGTGGGCAAACGCCGCATTTTGCTCGGCAGTGCCGTCCAGTCGATAAATTGCCGAGACTTTCATCCACAGCTGCCCGCTCAGGCCCAATTCCAGCAATGCCTGGAACGCCGGGTCATCAATACCAAGGCGCGCATCGGGTCGACCAAAATGGTCGATCACAATCTTGCAACCGAATGGCAGCAACTGCCGGATCAGCCCCGGCAAGTCCGCAACCTCACGGTGCAGTTCAACATGCCAACCAAGGGTCCAGACGTTCTTGAACAACGACTTCCATTCAGGTGCGGTGAAGTCAGGCAATGCCCTGCCGATGAGGTTCAGGCGAATACCGACAATGCCCAGCCCCGCCATACGCTGCAAGGCACCACGGCTGATATCGGTATCAACCACCGCCACACCGCGCAACCGATCAGGGGCCTGCGCCAGAGCGTCGAACAGAAATCGGTTATCGGTGCCCAGAAAACTGGGCTGCACCAGCACGCCATGACTCAAACCATGTTCGTGCAGGTGGGCCAGATACGCTTGCACAGTGGCATCGTAGTCCGGGCTGTAACGTCGTCCTGACGTCAGACTCAAATCCTTGCTGAAGACATGAGCATGGGCATCAATGCCCAGGATTGGCGTGGTACAGGGGTCGGTCATGAGTTCATCTGTAGTCAACGCAGTGCCGTAACACCGCGGGTGAAAGGATATTCAAGCCTGCTGCGCTGCGCCCTTATCCAGCGGGTCGGCAGCAATCAGCGTGGCATCAAGATTGCGTCCACGGGTTTCCGGCAGGCAGAAAGCAGCCACCATCGCCACGCCATAGGCAATACCGGCATCGATGCCGATGGCAGTGCCCAGCGACATCGATTCGCTCATATGGCCCACCAGAAACGGGAACACCGCCGACAATACGCGCCCGAAGTTGTAGCAGAAGCCAACCCCTGCCCCACGTACGTCTGCCGGGTACAACTCGTTGAAAAACGAACCCAGGCTGGCCGGAATGCCAGCGGCGAAGAACCCCAGTGGAAAGCCAAGAAACAGCATTTGCGTGTTGCTCAACGGCAGCATCAGATAGCACTGCACCGTGACCACGCAGCACAGCGCGAACAGCATGATGTTCTTGCGTCGGCCAATGCGGTCGATCAACAGACCGCTGCATACGCAACCGCACCAGAATGCAACGATAATGACCGCCAGATAGCCGCCGGAGCTCAGCACTGACAGGTTACGTTCGGTCTTCAGAAAGGTGGGCAGCCACGTCATGACCGCGTGATACCCGCCGTGCGCACCAAGGCCCAGCAAGCCGCCAAGCAAAGTGACGCGCAATAATTCGGGGCGAAAGATTCCGGCCATCGACTTGAAGAAATTACCCTTCGGCGCAGCGTTTTTCTGCATGCGCTGGAAGCTGTCCGGCTCCTCGACGTTGCGGCGCACCCAGATAATCATCAGTGCCGGCAGCAGGCCAACGAAAAACATTACCCGCCAGGCAATATCCTCCGGCACAAACGAATAGATCAGGGTAAACAACACCACCGACAGCCCCCAGCCGACAGCCCAGGCGCTTTGCACCGTTGCCATGACCTTGCCGCGGTAGCGCGACTGGATCGTTTCGGCCATCAACACCGCGCCTGCCGCCCACTCACCGCCAATGCCAAAGCCCTGCAGCGCTTTGATGATCAATAACTGATTGAAGCCGGCCACGAAGGCAGACAGAAAGGTGAAGAAGGAAAACCACAGGATCATCCATTGCAACGTGCGAACCCGGCCATAGCGATCCGACAACGTTCCGCCGACCCAGCCACCCAGTGCCGACGTCACCAACGTCACGGCGCTGATAAACCCTGCGTCGCCTTTGGTCAGGGCAAAGGCGGCAATCAAGGCAGGGATGGCCAGACCGAACATCTGCACTTCCAGAGCGTCCAGCGACCAGCCGCCGAAACAGGCCCAGAAGGTCTTGCGCTCCTTGGGAGTGACTTCGCGATACCAGTTGAACATGGCTTCCTATCCTTATGAGCGTCGAATGAGTCGGGGTGATTGCAGTGCGCTCAGCGAATTTCCACGCTGTAGCGGAAATGGCTGGCGTGCCCTCGTGAACGTCGCCACTCCAGAGGTTCACCGGCGTAATTACGCGCCAGTCGTTCAATGACCACTACCGCGCTGCCGGCCGAAACCTGCAGCAACCGGCCGTACACCTCGTTGACCGCTTCAGCCGTCAGGCTCTCTTGCGCATAAGCCACAACCTGACCGCAAGCCTCTTCATAGATCGGATAAAGCAACGGCCCCTGAGTATCGAGATCCAGATCCAGCAACGCCTGGAAGCGGATCCGAGGCAGCCAGATTTCTTCAGCCAGCACCGGCTGACCATCCAGCAAGCGCAGCCGGATCATCCGAATGACCGGCGCATTGGCCACCAGACCCAGCGCCTGACTGACCGCTGAAGGCGCAGCCACAGGCTCTATTGATAAAATCCGGCTTTCCGGTACACGGCGCTCGCCCGCTTCGGTCTGAAAACGGAAAAAACGAAACAGCGACGACTGAAACCTGGCACGCCGAATAAACGTGCCACGCCCCTGCTGGCGCTCCAGAACGTTGTCGCTGACCAGCAGATCAATAGCCTTGCGCACGGTGCCGGTGGACAGGCAATACTCAGCGGACAGCGCCGCTTCAGTAGGAATGGCTTCACCCGGACGCCAACGATTATTGGCAATCTGTTCGGCCAGACTGTCGCGCAGGCGTTGATAAAGCGGAAGGCGTTCGTCGCTGGAGAGCTTGTTCATTGTTGTAGTTATCCAGTCATATATATGAATATTTGAGCGGATTATTGGCACGTCGCCGTTGGGCGTCAAGGGCCGATAGTCAGGACGTCAGATCAAGGATATGAATTCAAAAGGTTTCTTGGTGGTGCGGAAATAGCCTTGGTCAACGCTGACGAGCGCGTTGGATGCCGATAATTACATTCACCAAAACCGGAGAAAAGGGCTGAAGAAACTGCTGAGCATCTACCTCAAGCAGGTCATTTTTTAACAGATCGAGAACATCATCTTCCTCAATAAACAGCTCAGCAGGGTCAATGCTGCAAGAAAACAGCAGCGCATCAATCATCTGCTTGCGCTCTCCCACAAGACCCCGGTTCGACTCATGGGTATCGCCTAAATTGAGCACGTTGATACTTGCGCACGCCCGAAGCGTGGTGCCTGCCACCAGGCCCGAAAGCTCAAACTGCAACTCTTTTTCACATTCGATCATCAGCGGCGTAAGCGGCAAAAGCTGACGGCCATGAGCCTTGTCACACCGCTTGGCGTTAGTGCAGCTCGCGACAATATTGCCGAAATCCAAAGTGCGATGCGGTGCTAGATGCTGCGCTTCAACATGTTCATTGCAGGCACTGCCTTTCTCTGCGGTGATCCTGCAGCAGCAATAGGCGCACAAGCCATGCTGCTCAGTGACACAGGCGTGGCGAATGGCATCCTTTATATCTTCATGCCCCACCAGGTCGCCGTATTTCTTTCCCTTGTTCGCGCGCTTCCATTTTTCCAGCACCGCGAGACTTCCCTTTTCAATCTTTCTCACGGCGCACTTCCAGCTTACGAATCAGCAGCGAAGCTTTCGCTAGTTCGATGTGATTTGCAGGTAGTTCGTCAGTCAACCCTGCGTAGAGCGTCCGAGCCTCATCGAGCTCTCCTCTCATCAAAAAGTGCTGCAGTTTATCCAGAACTGTTTGAATCTCCTCATTTCGAATATCAGTGTCCATGACACTCGACAGCACCTGATTGGCATCAAGGCCATAAAGACTGTCCTGCTCATGTAACTCGCCATTGTCCATGACGTACACCAGCACATCCTTGCTGTCGCTGATGACCAACGGCGAATGCGTGGTCAGGAGGAACTGGCAATTGGGGAACGTTGTAGTGAGTTGTGCGATGAGACTGCGTTGCCATTTGGGGTGCAGGTGCAGATCAACTTCGTCGATCAGGACGATGCCATTGCCGTGTAATGGGTTTTCCAGCGCCGGGTTCATCATGGCGAGGCGTCTGGCGATGTCGCCGACGAGCGCCATCATCGATTTTTCGCCTTGGGACAGCTGGGATACGTTTAGCGTCTTGCCTTCTTTATCAATAGCCATGTGCAAGCGCGGCTTACGCTTGACACGCAGTTTTGTGAAACCTGGCATGAACGCCTCAACCGCAGTTCTGACCGCAGTCAGCTGGCGGTCACGTGAAGAGGCATGCTCCCTGGTCAGCACTTTCCAGAGTTCTGTATCAATCAAGATCTTTTGAGACAGCTCATTCAGCAACTCTGTCGAGATACCCGTTTCATTCTCGCTGTCTTCGCGCTCCCGAAACCACTCGAAAAAGCGGCGAAAATCCACGCCACGCCCCAAGGCGTTGTCGTAGCCGTCGAGTTGATCAAAGGTATGTCTGGCGTGGACTTTGAGCGGTATCTCGATGACAGAGCGCTCGACGGGGTAGAAAGCCAGAAGAGGAAGAGACGTATCACTTTTTTCAGTCAACTTTGAGCGATAGCCATCAGCAAGTCTGTTGAGCTCGCTTAATACTGTGGATGAGGTGGCGTTTCGGCCTTTCCGAGTAGCGGTAATTGCCCATTCAGATTCAAGTGGATTGATCTCGTCATCCGAAATCAACACATCCTCTATCCGAATGGTAATCGAGGAGGTAGCGGTGCCGTTCTGAACCATACCCTCATCGATACGACTGCCAGCACCTTTCGGCGTCCTGACTCTCGCCACCAACCAGCTCAACGATGTAGCGACAGACTTGAGCAGCGTAGTCTTCCCCGCTCCATTATTGCCGACCAGCACGGTCACCTTCGACGCATATCTTTCGGTAGGCGCCAGAGCGACTTCAAGATCGCTGAAACGCCCCACATTAACGAGCCTGAAGCTTTTGATTTCCATGAAGGTCTCTGAGGGGATTGATCCAGAACACACTGACGGTCGGCATTATGGCACTCCTGCACGCTCCGTGAAGACCTCGCCATAAAACGACTTACATCAAATCATCATTCCTGGAAATATCCTGTATCAACTCGCCGCACCTACTTAATCCCCGACAAAACCGTTAGCCTGCTTGCCATCAGTCAAAAACCCGCCTGACAGATGCGCCTCGCGTGCCTGTCAGGTATACGCTCAAGCGAGAATCTTCATGCCCCACTCGTCCCACGCGGCGCACAAAGCCGTGAGCATGACCCCGGCCATGGTCATGCTGTTTGCCTTCTGCTGCGGCGCGATTGTCGCCAACATCTACTATGCGCAGCCGATCATCGAGCTGATTGCCCCGGACATCGGGCTGTCGAGTACGGCGGCGAGTCTGATCGTTTCGTTAACGCAGATCGGTTATGCGCTGGGCTTGTTCTTTCTGGTGCCACTGGGGGATTTGCTGGAGAACCGCAGGCTGATGCTGATCACCACTGCGGTTGCGGTGCTCAGCCTGCTGGGCGCTGCGTTTGCCGAGCAGCCGAATCTGTTTCTGCTGGTGTCGCTGCTGGTGGGTTTCAGTTCGGTGTCGGTGCAGATGCTGATCCCGCTGGCGGCGCATCTGGCACCGGAAGAATCCCGCGGCAGAGTGGTGGGCGGAATCATGGGCGGGCTGTTGCTGGGGATTCTGCTGGCGCGGCCGATTGCCAGTCTGGTGGCCGACCATTTCGGCTGGCGCGCAGTGTTCGGGGCAGCGGCCGTGGTGATGATCGGTATCAGTGTGGTGCTGGCAACCACCATGCCCAAACGCGTTCCGGATCATCGTGCATCCTACGGCCAGTTGCTGTTCTCGCTCTGGACGCTTTTGCGCACCCAGCCGGTGCTGCGCCAGCGGGCTTTTTATCAGGCATGTATGTTCGCGACCTTCAGTCTGTTCTGGACCGCCGTACCCCTGGAGCTGTCACGCAATCACGGGCTGTCGCAAAGCCAGATCGCGATCTTTGCCCTGATCGGCGCAATCGGTGCCATTGCGGCACCCATCAGCGGCCGCCTGGCAGACGCCGGTTACACCCGCATCGCGTCTTTGGGCGCACTTCTGTTCGGTGCACTGAGCTTTCTTCCGGGCCTTATTCATCCTGCCTACAGCGTGATAGGCCTTGCGGTAACGGGCGTGGTGCTGGATTTCTGCGTGCAGACCAGCATGGTGTTGGGCCAGCGCACCGTCTATGCACTGGATGCCGCCAGCCGCAGCCGGCTCAACGCCCTGTACATGACCAGCATTTTCATCGGCGGCGCGATTGGCTCGGCGGTGGCCAGCCCGTTGTTTGATCATGGCGGCTGGACCTGGGTGCTGATCGCAGGCACGGTGCTGCCGTTGACTGCCTTGCTGGCGCTGCTCAGGGATCGATCCAGACAGAATGCGTAAACGCTGCACTTTGTAACTGATTTGCAGGATAATGCCGCGGCGATGGCATGGCTCATCGCCCTTCTGGCTCTCTCTCGCACCTCAAGGCTCGCGTATCCGGCACCTCTGGATCTGCGCGATTGAACACGGATTGTACAGACGCCTCATCCCAAGGCCCCGAATCCGCCGATACTGCTTTTCAAGCGCATCGGTACGCACTTGCGCAACCCGAACAAGGCAAAACAGCAATGGACGCAGCACCACGAACAAGCAAAATTTCCGCGATTTTCGCCAGGATATCGCTCGGCATCAGCGGCATGATCGGGGCTATCTGGAGCATCTTCACCTACCTTTTCCCGGACCCGGCCGTTCTTGGCCTCAGCATTGACTTCATCAACTGGAAGACACTGGTCATTATCGTCGGCACCGGTATGGTGATAAGCGGGCTGTACATCGCAATCATGGCCAGAAAGCTTCCATCGCCGCTCAAGCTCGGCGTGTGGCTGGCGCTGTCACTGTTTCTCTGCGCGGTGTTCTTCAAACTGGGCGGCGAATACGCTAAACCTTCGGTCGATTTCGCCCGCGGTCAAACACTGTTCACCGAGAATGAAAGCGCCAACCTGTTCGGCAAACGCTCCGAGACGGTCGACAACGTGAGTATGGAGTTGCTGGGTTGTGATCAGAATGGCCAGTCGCCTACCTGCATGCTGGAGCTGACCAACAAAAGTACAGACCGCGACTTCCGTTTTCTGAACCCGATCAGCCTGTTCGAAGAAACAGGCGGCGCTCTGGGCCTTTCGCAACTGCGTGTCGGCGATGCGAAATACGACCGCTGGGACAGCTTCCAGTTGATCCGTAACGTCCCTACCCGCGTGACGCTGATCTTTGAAGCGGCCAAGGGCCGGGTCAAGCAGTCACCTGCTTTGAAGCTGACCTTCCGTGATCGCGAGAACAAGGACAACGTGCTCAAGTTCAACGAGGTCAAGGTCAATTAGTTAGCAAACATAGAGGGTGCGTCGTCTTGAGTATGACGACGCACGTATTCGCTACCGGACTGACTGCTGCAGCCAGTTAGCCAGGTCAATGACTTCGGCTTCGTTGATGCTGTGCCCCAGCCCTTCATACCCATGAAATTGCGGTGACAGGCCAAGCGACTTCAGCGTGGCTTCGGCTTGCGGGCCGCTGGCGTAGGCCACCTGGCGATCCTGTACCCCGTGACCGATGAAGACGTTCAGGCGCTTGAGGTCATCAGAGGCTTTTAGCTCGGACTGCACCACTGGCAACAACCTCCCGCTCAACGCCGCAACCCCCCCTACCAGCTTGGGCTGACGCAGGGCGACTTCGTAGCTCATCATCGCGCCCTGGCTGAACCCGACCAGAAACACCTTGCCCGGCTGCGTGTGGAACTTGCCGGTGGCCTGGGTGATGAATGCGCTCAACTGCTTGCCGCTGCTCTTGAGGTCTTCGGTCACACCATCGTAGTCAGGCACGCCTGGTTTCTGGGTGAACCACTTGTAACTATCAGCGCGCAACTCCACTGGAGCCTGCACCGACAGGTAGTTGTAATCGGCCGGAAGATGTTCCTTGAGCCCGAACAAGTCAGCCGCATTACTGCCGTAGCCATGAATGAAGATCACCAGCGGCCGGTTCGGGGTTTCGACGTTGACCTGTGCCAGGTAATCCAGCGGCAGATCAGTGTGCAGGATGTCCTGCGCCTGCGCCTGCGCCATGCCGGCAACGGCAAACAGCAAGGCAGTGAAAAATTTCAGCATCGGTTCATGACCTCTGTTTGACGCTGCCAGCAAGCAGCGTCGTGAGTGGGCTCGGAAGCAGAAACTGACACAGCCTCAGTTCTGCATGCTGGTCCGCGAAACTTCCGGCTTGATCAACTGCATCTGCTGACGGTAGTCATCCGTCACCTGACGTGCCTGGCTACTGCTGGTGATGACTCGCGGCGTGATCAGCACGATCAGCTCGGTACGGCCCTTGGACTTACTGGTACTGCCGAACAGCCACCTCAAGCCCGGAATGCGTCCCAGATACGGCACAGCGTTGACCGTCTCGGCGTTATCCTGCTTGATCAAACCGCCCAGCAGCACGGTCTGGCCACTCTGCGCGGCCACCTGCGTAGCGACCGAGCGTGTGGAAATACGCGGATTACCGTTGGCGTCGTTGTTAGTGGAATTGGTGTCGGCGCTACTGACCTGCTGCTGAATGTCCATGTACACCAGTCCGCCCGGATTGATGCGCGGCACGACGTCGAGAATCACACCGGTCTGCACATATTCGACGCTGCTCAATGTGGTGTTGGTGGAGGTGTTAGTGTTGATCGAAGTCTGGCTGATCGGGATGTTGTCGCCGACCTGAATCTGCGCCTGCTGGTTGTTCATCACCACCAGCGATGGTGCCGACAGGACCTGGGTTCGACCATTGGTTTCCAGCGCACGTAAGGCGACCTGCAAGTTGTTGCTGACAAAGGAGTAGAAGAACGCGTCAGTAGAAGCAAGCGCAGCCCCGCCGGTACCAATCGCACCCTGACTGCCCGCAGTGTTGGTAACGTTGCCGGTTGTACCCGAGTTGCCCGCCAAGCGTCCCAGATACCACTGCACGCCCATGTCCAGCTCGCCAGTCAGCGAGACTTCCAGAATGCGCGTCTCGATTTGTACTTGTAGCGGCGGATTGTCGAGGCGCTTGATCGCCGACTCGATTTCCTTCCACTGCGCCGGACGGGTGCGTACCAGCAACTGGTTGCTGCTCTTCTGCGCAGTGATGCGCGTGCTGGCGTCCAGCGACTTGCTGTTGCCGTTCGCGCCTCCACCTTCCTGGCTGGCCGAATCCGATTCACCGCCGCTCTGATCGTCGCTCTCGGATTCACTGTCGCCACTGTTCTGGCTGTTGTTCATGCCCTGGCTGTTGCCAAAGCCGCCGCCATTACTCATGCCACCGCCGTTGCTGCCCAGCCCGTTGGAACTGCTCATGCCGCCAACACCGCTGCCGCCATTGGAGTTGAGCGATGACAAGGTGGTGGTGCGCAGCCCCGGCGCGACCTTGGCTGCCGAGTCTTCCTTGATGGCACCCGACCCGTAGATCTGCCGCAGGTATTTGGCCAGATCGGTAGCTTTCATGTTGCGCACGTCGTACACGTACATCTGCGGCTCGTTACCGCCGCCTTCATCGATGGTATGAATCCACTCGCCGACTTCGCGCAGGTATTCAGGCTGCGAGGAAATCGCCACCACCGAATTGGTCCGCTCGATCGGCAGGAAACGCACCATGCCCGCCAGCGGCATGCCGCTCTCCGGACCGAACATTTTCTGCAACTCAGGCATCAGTTCACCGACCGAGGCACGTTGCAGACCGAATACGCCGACCGACATGCCCTTGAGCCAGTCCACATCGAACGTGTCGATGGTGTCCTGATAGTTGGACAGCTCTTCGGGCGTACCCGCCAGGCTCAGTACATTGCGCGCCGGATCAACCAGCAGGAACGCGTTTTCCCGGGCGAACGGCTTGAGCAGCTTCTGCATTTCGGTCGCCGAGATATAACGCAACGGAAACAACCGCGCCGACATGCCCGCCGACGGTTGCGCCACCGGCATTTCCGGCACCAGCTTGCCGGCAACGGCCTGATTCGAGGGCAGGATCACATAGCGATTGCCCTGTTTGATCATGGCGTTGTCGGTCCAGGACAGCAACGTTTCAAGAATCGACAACGCTTGCTGCTTGTTGACCGGCTTGGAGGTCGAGAAGCTGACATCGCCCTTTACACCTTGGGCAATGCTGTAATTCTCGTGCAGCAGATCACCCATGATGCTGTTGATCACCGCCTGAATCGGCTGATTGGTGAAATTGAAGACGATGTCACCGGTTTCGGCCGGA
The DNA here is from genome assembly GCF_032587815.1 of Pseudomonas syringae group sp. 26L6. NCBI lineage: Bacteria > Pseudomonadati > Pseudomonadota > Gammaproteobacteria > Pseudomonadales > Pseudomonadaceae > Pseudomonas > Pseudomonas syringae group sp. 26L6. The sequence goes on along the minus strand of NZ_JAWHPJ010000018.1, from coordinate 393,031 downwards.
CGCGCCGCCGGAGCAGCAGCGGGCTGGCGGATGAAACGCTGGTTGCCCTTGATGATCTGGCGCTGCGGCGAGCTCGCCGGTTGCTGTGAAGGTGGCTCGACTGGCGGTCGTTCGCTGCGCGGGTCTACCGGCGGGCGTTGTGAACCGGTTCCCTGGAGCGCTTCCTGCAGCATGCCATTGTCGGGATCGAGAGTGTCGGGCTTTGACGCGCAGCCGCCTAGGGCGACGGCGGTAGCCAGGCAAAGCAAGGGTGTGCGCAAGGTAGCGATGGCAGAAACTCCAGAAAAGGTACCCATCACAGGGTGGAATCGTTGGTTAAGGTAATCGGCGGTGTACTCGACGGCGGCGGCAGACGCAACGCGGGCAGGCGTAGCATTTGCGTACGGCCATCGAGTTGAAAGGTGGCCTGGGTAGGCTCCAGACGGTCCAGCGTCCAGCCGTTGGGCAGGCGATCGCCCTGACGGATCTTCAACGCTGGACCGCTGGCTTGTTTGATCAGTGCGACACGCAGCGAGCCGTCCATGATCACCCCGGTCAGGGTCAGGCCGGCCAGGCTAGTGGCCTGCGCGTCGGCTTTGCGAACCGCCACATCCGGGCTGCGGTCAGGACTGAACAGCGGGGTTTTCCAGGTATTGGCCAGGCTGTCCAGCGTCGCCGACGGCGCATTGTGGGTCTGCGCCTTCTGATCGATCGGGTTGCGCGGTGCCTGCTCCGGCAGCCAGTCGGGCGAGTGTGCAGCGCCACTGAAAATCAGGGCGATCAGCCCCGCCAGCAGCGCGGCCAGAGCCAGTAGCGACCACTCCAGCGGGCGTAAGGAACCGATCATTGCTCACCCTCCCCGGCGCTGGCCGGTTGCAGGTAGCCGCGCACCAGCAGGTGCACCACCAGTTTGCCGGCGGCACCGCTGGCCGGAGCATTGGCATCACGACGCATACTCATCTCGTCAATGAACAGAAACGGGCGCTGGTACTCCAGCGCATGCAGAATGGCCGTCAGTGGTTCGATGGCGCAGTTCAGGGTCAGGCTGACCTTGACCTGCCGATACGGCTCGGCGCTGTCCTGCTCTGGCGTGATCGGCATGCGTTGGGTCAGCTCGCAGCCGCCGCCGGTGCTGGCCTGACTGCTGATCAGGTCGGCAATACGCTGCATCAGATCCGCCGCCACAGCGCTCGGGTCTTCGCCCGGCAACAAGCTGGTGCTGCTGGCCGGGTCACGACGGGCCTGTTCCAATTGCTCACGCAATGAGTCGCCCTGCTGCAGAAGGCCGGCGTAACGCTGCTGCTGTTCGCGCAACTGGTCGGTCTGCTCGCTGATGTCGCGCAAGGGTCCGGCGAACCAACTGTCGATCAACAGCCAATAAGCCAGGCACAGCACCAAGGCAAGAATCATCAGGGCCGCGCCCCGCCGCTCACGGCTTGTCAGTGGACGGCGCATCGGCGTTCTCCTGATGCTGGTTCTGGTGCAAATGGGCACGCAGTGAATACTGATCCTTGCCGGTCTTGGTGTCGGGCTGGATCACGCCCTGAAACTGCGCGTTGTCCAGACTGTGACAATCCTTGACGCGGCCGATCAGGGCACTGGCCTTGGCGCTTTGCCCGGAAAACGCAACTTCGGCGCTGTCACTGATTTCCAGATGCTCGATCCAGGTGTCCGAAGGCAGGCAAGCGGTCAATTCACTGAGCAGCGCCGACAGCGGCGGTTGCGCAGCCTTGCGGCGGATCAGGTAATTGGCTGCGCCCAGCGTGTTGGTCAACTGTTGACGCAGCTGTTGAATCTCACCCACCTGGGCCTTCTGCGCCTGGACACTGGCCTGCATGTCATCGAGCAGACTCTGCCGGTCATTCAGCCACAACAGCATGGCGCTCAGCAGCAAACCGGCACACAGCCAGAGCAGCCAGCGCTGCAAACGATGACCGGAGTGCGATTGCTGCGGGCGCAGTGGCATCGGCAACAGATCGATGCCCATGCGCTGCCCGGCAGTCCCCATGTCAGTGACGACATCTACCGCATCGGGACGCAAACCGCGCTCGGCGCACTCACTGAGTATCGCGTCCAGCCGCTCGCGCAATATCGCCACCAGTGTGACCTGCACAAAGCTGGCGCTGCGACTGTCCTGACGGGCCACAAAATACAACTGGCCAGCGTCGAACGGGGTGAAGCGGTCCAGCTCGTAACCGACGACAGTCGACAGATTGCGCGCCGCGGCAGCTGGCAGTTGCAGGGGCTGCACCAGCACCGCCGACGCTGGCAGCAACAACACGCGTCGTGCCTGAGGCGATGCATCGGGCAGCGGCTCGACCAGCGGCCAGAAGTGCGCCTGCTCCAGGGTCTCGCGGCCCAGCCAGCGACGCACACGCGGCGGCAGGCAGGCGCGAAGCTCCGCGACCCACCATTGCCAACCGTGTTGCGCCGGACTGCCACGCCACTGCCGGGCGACCTGTTCGCGTAACGCGTAGACAGGCGCCAGACGTGCAGAAACTGATGAATTCATTCTTGCCAACGCAACACCCTGTAGGGCTGTGCGCCTCCCTCCGATGGGCTCAATAAAACAGTGGTTTGTAACAGGGCAGTCACACCGCCCGGTCGTTCTGCGCGGCTGTCGATGGCCAGCACTTCACCTGGATCGGCCCCGACCGCGCTCTGGTTCGGCAGGTTCAAGGCCCGTCGCAGCAACGCCGAAGCGAATGCCGGGTCGGGCCGATCCAGGCCGCTCCATAATGTTATTTCCGGCAGCAGCCGGGCATAAAGCGCCTGACTCATGCCCGGCAACTGGCGTACTTCCTCAACCACCCGCAACGGTGACTGACCGCCGTTGCGCTGCTCTTCCAGCACCTGGGCAATACCGCTGGCCTGATTCTTAGCTGCGCCGCAGGCCTGCAACAGCCGCGATATATCCGCCACCGGCGCGCTGTTGAGGTCCAGCTTGCCGCGCTCGCTCCTGATGCTGACGAGCAATTGCGTATCATCCATCCGCAACGACACCAGACGCCCATCGGCAATCCAGCGTTTGCGCTGCGCAGGATCAAGCAAACCCTGCACAGCCATATTCATGCCAGCTTCGGCGGCCATCAGTGCCTGAGTGTTCTGGCGCAACCAGAGTGCCTGCCGGCTTTCCAGTTGCACCCACCCAGCCAGCCCGCCGAGCAGCAGGCTCAACAGCGCGAGCACCCAAAGCACCACCAGCAGCGCAACACCACGCTGCTGTCGACTGGCTATATTCATTCGCCGCCCGCCCCACCGGACAGGTCCAGACGCAAAGCGACTACTTCAGGAACCCACTTCACCGCCCCGCTGGTCTTCAGGTCGATCCTTACAGCACCGGGCAAACGATTCGGCCAGGGCCATTCGGCCATCCAGCCTGTCGGCTTGCCCTTGGGAGTCAGCCCGCGATAACTGAACGTCAGTGACTCGACGTTTTGCAACAACACCTGAGGCTCACCCCACGGTTTCAGGGCAATGCCGTTTGCACCAGACTGGACCTGAGCAAAAGACACTTGCAAAGACCGATGGCCTTGCGGCCCTCCAAGTTCCAGGCTGTGCACCTGTATGCCACCGCCCAGCTCACCGGGCAACGTGGCGACAAAGCGCAACTGCTGCGCCGAGCCTTCAAAAAAACCGCTGTTGACGTCGTCTTCGGCAGACGTATCCAGCGGCAGGGCCTGACCAATCGAGCTACGCAGAAACGCCTGCGCGGCGCGGACTTCGTCCAGGTTCACGGTGTAACGTTCGGCCTTGAGCACCGCACGGTTGGCACCCAGCAGCGCCCCCGCAACCAACACCAGCAGCACGCCCAACAGACTGATCACCAACAGTACTTCCAGCAGCGTGAAACCACGTTGGGTACGGGTCATGATCCGGCCCCGCTGACAGCGCCGCGCAGTTTAAGCGTACTGAACTGCGCTTTGCGCTGGTGCTCGCTGAGCATCAGGTCGAGGCGAAACATCCGTGCCTCACCATTGGCACCCGACAGTTGACGGATATCCAGGGTCCAGTCGATGCCTGCGAGTGTTCCCTGACGCGTACCGTTTTCCAGTAGGCCAGCGCTTTCCTGATCCATAATCGTGCGTGCTGCATGGCTGATCCGGTCACTGCGCGACACCTGTTGCAGGGAGCGGGCGCTCTGCCCGAATGCAACCAGTAGAACGCCGCTGCACACTGCCATGACGGTCAATGCAGCAAGCATCTCCAGCAGGGTGAACCCCGACTGCGATGTTTTCATTAAAGCGACCGTACCTGAACGCTACCGGTCAGCCAGCCAATATCAATACGCCAGCGCCGGTCGCCGTCGGCGACAACCACGTTGCCGCCACTGGAACCGCCATCCGGGTAGAACTCCACGGACGAGCCGAGATCCGACGCGGTCTGCATGGTCACATGCAGATTTTCAGGCCAGTGCACCTCACGCTTGCCGGGCGCCTTGAAAGTCGCCTTGCGCAGATTGAACTCGGTGCGCGCAGGCTGACCGGTAACAATCGCGCGCACTCTGGTTGCCCTTAGCGCCTCGACCATGTCGCCGACCGCGCGTCGCTCACTGGCGGTACTCAAACCCTGTTGCAGACCGAAACCCACCAGACCGACGGCAATGCTCATCAACACCAGCACTACCAGCATTTCCATGAGGGTAAAACCCCGGCTTGCGACAGGCGTTCTCATGCTGAACGTTACTCCCAGTTGCCCAGGTCGGCGCTGTACCCTTCGCCGCCCGGCTGACCGTCCTGGCCGTAGAAAATCAGGTCGAAACTGCCGTGCTGGCCCGGGAAGCGGTAGCCGAACGCGTGGCCGAACGGGTCTTTAAGGTCCGAAGGCTTGGCGTAAGGGCCATTCCAGTTCGAGGCGTTGCCCGGTCTCTCGGTCAATTGCTGCAAAGTCTTGGGTGGCGAACCGACGTCCAGCGCATAGCTTTCGATCTTCATGCCCAGGCTGGCCAACTGAGCCTTGCCTGCGCCGTATTTGCCCTTGTCGACGTTGCCGCCCACCTGACGCACGACGATGGTCGCAACGATGCCCAGCAATACAATAACGGCGAGCATTTCCAGCAAAGTGAAACCGCCCTGTCGGCGTGCGGGTTTGAAGCGTGTGCGGCTAAAAGTCATCGGAGTGGTTTCCTCTTTCATGGATTCAGATATTGCTGGTCAGGCTCATCAGCGGCAGCATGATCGCCAGCATGATCACCGCGACCATGCCCGCCATCACCACCGTCAGCGCCGGTACGAGCGCGGCCAGCATGCGGTCGATACCGCGCTTGGCCTCGACGTCGAACACATCGGCGACCTTCATCAGCATGGTGTCCAGTTCGCCCGCCTGTTCGCCGACCTCGATCATTTGCAGCGCCAGATCCGGCAGCAGCGGTTGCGCGCCGAACGCACTGGCCAGCGTGCCGCCGCCCTTCACCGACTCGGCAGCCTGCTCCACCTGCGCCTGCAAGGCGCGGTTGGTGCAGACCTGGCGAGCGATCACCAGCGCCTGCAACAACGCCACTCCATTGGTCAACAGCGTGCCAAGCGTTCGAGTCAGACGCGCTGCTTCGATGCGTTGCAGCAAGGGACCGATTACCCGAATGCCGAGTATGCGGCGGTCGCGGCGTTCACGGCGCTGTGGGTCGCGCATGCGAATGGCCATGCCCCAGATCAGCGCGATCAGGCTCGCCAGAACAGCCAGGCCGTAGTTGCTCAAAAATTGTCCGAGGTTGAGAATGACCTCGGTGATCAACGGAATCGGCACGCCGAGATCCTTGAAGATCGGTACGAACTGCGGCACTACATAGGCCAGCAACAGGGCCAGCGAGCCCAGTACGCCGACCACTAGAAAGGCCGGATAGATCAGCGCGTTGATGACCTCGCCACGCAGCAGTTGGCTACGTTCAAGGTAATCACTCAATTGACGCAGCGTGCTTTCCAGCGCGCCCCCGGCTTCACCGGCGCGGACCATGCTTATATAAAGTGGCGAAAACTGTGTGCCCTCTTCTTCCAGCGCAACGGACAATGGCTTGCCGGCCTTGACCTGTTCGCGGATGCGCTCGATCAATGCCTTGGTCTGCGGTTGTCCAGGCTGTTTGAGCAGAATTCCAAGAGATCGTTCCAACGGCTGTCCGGCACCGAGCAACGTTGCGAGCTGCTGCGTGAAACTGACCAGCGCTGCCCCATTGAGCAAGCCGCTGCCCAGTGCGCGGCGCAACCCGCCCATACCGGCCGCGTCAATCTGCAAGACCATCAGGCCACGTTTTTGCAGCGCGGCGATTGCAGCATCCTGGTCGCGGGCTTCCAGCGTGCCGTTCTGCGGCGCACCTTGAGCATCCAGTGCGCGGTACTTGAACAGGCTCATGTGCCTTCACCTCGGGTGACGCGCAGCACTTCCTCCAGCGAGGTCACCCCGGCCACGGCCTGGCGCAGGCCCTCTTCATGCAGCGTGCGCAAGCCGCCACGTCGGGCAGCCTCTTCCAGCGTCGAAGCGTCGGCGTGGCGCATCAACAGACTGCGCAGCTCTTCGTTCATAACCAGCAACTCGGTGATTGCACTGCGCCCCCGGTAACCGCCGCCAGGTGCATCGGCACGCGGGCGATACAGGCGAATCGGGCGTTCGTCAGTGAAGCGCTCCAGCCCGTGCTCGGCAATCAACTCCGGCGGCGCATCGAAGGCTTCACGCGTTGCCGGATCAAGACGGCGGACCAGACGCTGGGCCAGAATGCCGTTGACCGTCGAGGCGATCAGGTAGCTTTCGACGCCCATGTCCAGCAGACGGGTAATACTCGCCGCCGCACTATTGGTGTGCAGGGTCGAGAGCACCAGGTGACCGGTCAACGAGGACTGAATGGCGATGCGGCAGGTTTCCAGGTCGCGCATCTCACCGATCATGATGACATCCGGGTCCTGACGCACGATGGAGCGCAGTGCCCCGGCGAAGTCCAGGCCGATGGAAGGCTTGACCTGAATCTGATTGATGCCCTCGAGCTGATACTCGACCGGGTCTTCGACGGTGATGATCTTGCGCTCGGCGGTATTGAGCCGTGAGAGCGCAGTATAAAGAGTGGTGGTCTTGCCGGAGCCGGTCGGCCCGGTGACCAGCAGAATGCCGTGCGGACGCTCCAGCACGTCGAGAAATTCATCCAGCCGCTCGCCGTCGAAACCCAGGCTGGGGAAATCGAAATTGATGGTCTGCCGGTCCAGCAAACGCATGACCACCGATTCGCCGAAGCTGGTGGGCACCGTAGACACCCGCAGGTCCAGCTCCTTGCCCTGGATGCGCAGCATGATCCGGCCATCCTGCGGCAAACGACGCTCGGCGATGTCCAGCCGCGCCATGATCTTCACCCGGGAAATAACCGCCGCCGAAGAACTGGACGGTGGCGCTTCGGCCTCATGCAACACGCCGTCGATGCGATAGCGCACTTTTAACTGGCTCTCGAACGGCTCGATATGAATGTCTGACGCACGCTGTTCGACCGCGCGTTGCAGAATCAGGTTGACCAGACGAATGACCGGCGCTTCGGAGGCCAGATCCTTAAGGTGCTCGATGTCTTCCAGCGAGCCGCCCTCCTCATCCAGGTTCTCGATCAGGGTGCCCATTGCCGAGCGACCCTGTCCGTAATAACGCTCAATAAGGGTTTCGACTTCATTGCGCGGCCCGATGGACAGCCGCACCGGCACTTCGCAGGCATAAGCGATGGCCTGGAACGGGTACAGCGTACCGGGGTTGGCGCTGAGCACTTGCAGCCCTTGATCGCTCCAGCCTACGGGCACGACTTGATAGTGGCGCATGAAGCGCTCGGTCAAAGGCGGCAAGGGGTCGAGCAGCGGCGGCACAGCGTCAGCAAGTAGCAGCGGTGCCTGCAACAGGGCTGCCCATGCGCGGGCCAGTTCAAATTCGGAAACCAGACCCAGACGAGTCAACAGCCCGAGCAGCTCGGTGCCTTCAGACTCTTGCTGCAAACGTTGCGCCCGCTCCAGATCGGCCATTTTCAGACCCGCGTGCTCGGTCAGCCAGGCGCAAACCTGCGCGGCATCCGGAATGAGGAGGCGGGAAACATCGACGGGAACTGGCGGCATGAATGAGGGCATTTTGCTACTTCGGAGGGACATGTTACAGCACTCTCCGACTGGAAAGTGCTGTGCTCAAAGGCTTCAAACGATCAATTTGACTGCTTTTGAGGGGTTGCGTTCTGCGGGCGACCACCTTTTGTCGTTTCGGTCTTCTGGTTTTGCGCCTTCTGCGCTGCCTTGGCGTCCTGGGTCTGAGTCATGACCGTCGAATCGCTTGCACCGGATGTTGCATCGTCATCGGTCGCTTCAGCGGCAACTACTGCACCACTAAGGGCCAGACCCAGAACAACGCCCGCACTGATTACAGAGAATTTCATCGTAGTTAACTCCACAGAAAAAAGAAGTGAATTCTGCAAAAGGCAGAAATCGGATAAAGGCCGGGCAAGAAATAGCGTACAGCACGCATCGCAACTTGCGAGCTGTCTTTCTTCGTCCTGAAAAATCTTAAACCCATCGACCAGTAGGTTTAACAAGAGTTCCTAAATTGTAAAGAAAAAATACGAAATGAAAGAAAAATACGCTTTTATTTGACATTTATGCCTTGTTTTAGGGTTAATTGTAACGGTTTTGAGATTCAAAGTGCCACCATGTGATAGCGATTTGATGGCGCTTGAGAAGTAGAAAAGATAATAAATAAAACATCGAAACAGTAATTAAACAGCCATAAGTCGCTCCCCTGTTAAGAGGGGAAAAAACGCGACAGCGGGCAACTTTTGCCCGGAGAAAAGAGTAAGCCGCAAAGGCAAATGACGACGAGTTAGTCCTTCGCACGTGCGCAGGCAACCAGTTAATTGAAACGTAGTTGGAGAGCAATATGAACAAGCGAAAGATGATAGGCGCGCACTCGGCGCTGGCCTTGCTGGCATTGGCAGTATCCCAGGTGCACGCCGCTGACCCTACTGTGCAACAAGGTCGCGAGGACCGCGCTGAAAAAGCCGCGCAGAAGACCCTGGCGAAGATGACCATGGAAGAAAAGCTGGCCTACATCGGCGGCACCGGCGGCTGGGATGTCAAGCCGCTGACCAACTACGGCGTTCCGCAGATTCACGGTGCCGACGGCGGCGTGGGCGTGCGCTACACCAGCGAAGGCAACGATCAGGGCGTGGTCTATCCGTCCGGCCCTAACCTGGCAGCCACCTTCAACCCGCGTCGTGCCATCGACCTCGGCCGTGCGCTGGGCTATGACACTGCCGTCGGCGGCTACCAGTTCATCACTGGCCCCGGCGTCAACCTGTACCGCATGCCTTACGGCGGCCGCGCGTTCGAATACCTCTCCGGTGAAGACCCGTTCCTGGGTGCCAGCCTGGCACCGGGCGTCATCAACGGTATCCAGTCTCGTGGTGTATGGGCCAACGCCAAGCACTACGCGGCCAACGACCAGGAAAGCAACCGCTTCAACCTGGACCAGAAGATGCCAGAGCGCGTCCTGCGCGAAATGTCGCTGCCTGCATTCGAGTCGTCCTCGAAGAACGGCAACGTTGCGATGATGATGTGCGCCTTTCAGAAAGTGAACGGTGATTTCGCTTGCGAAAGCGAGCACCTGATCGCGCAGATCCTGAAAAAGGAATGGGGCTTCAAGGGCTTCGTACAGAGCGACTACAACGCTGTCGTGCACGGCTTCGAAGCCGCCCGCGCCGGGGCCGATCTGGACATGATGGGCTACCAGATGAACAGCTCCGTGCTGAAGCCTCATCTGGACGCCGGTGACCTGAGCGCTGCGACCATCGACGACAAGGTCCGCCGCATCCTCAAGCAGATCTACCTGTACAAGTTCGACAGCAAGACGCCGCTGACCACGCACAACATGAACAGCTCGACCAGCAACAAGGTTGCTCTGAATGCTGCGCGTGAAGGCATCGTGCTGCTGAAAAACCAGGGCGATCTGTTGCCGCTGGACAAGCAGAAGGTCAAGAAAATCGCCGTTGTCGGCACCCTGGCCAAGTACTCGCCACCGACCGGTTTCGGCAGCGCCAACGTCATGGCCAGCCATTACGTCAGCGAATTGAGCGGTCTGCAACAAATCGCGCCCAACGCCAAAGTCGACTTCATCGAAGGCCTGTCGCTGGACCCAAGCACCAGTGCCTGGACCACCACCGACGCAACTGGCAATGAAGTCCAGGGCATGAAAGTCGAGTACTTCAGCAACACCAACTGGTCTGGTGATGCAGCGGTCACCCGTACCGAGAAGCATGTTGACCTGGACTGGGCCAACGACAAGAACCTGCCGTTCGAAAGCAACACTTCGACGTCCGATCCGTACACCAGCAAAGGTTCGACCGCTGGCGAACTGAATGGCGATACATCGTCGACTTCGATTCGCTACACCGGCAAGGTCACCCCGACCCAGAGCGGCGAGCAGGTGTTCAAGGTTCGTGCCGACGGCGCCGTGCGTCTGTGGGTCAACGGCAAGAAAATCATCGACAACGGTGACGGCAAGCCATTGCCGGGCAACAGCATCCCGCCGACCATTCCAGAATTCGCCAAGATCAATCTGGAAGCTGGCCAGTCTTACGATGTGAAGCTCGAGTACTCGCGTCGCGCCGGTTACCTGTCGACCATGGGTGGCCTGGTAGGTGTGCAGCTGAGTTCGGCTTCGCTGAACGCTCCTCAGGACCTGTCCGGCTACGATGCGGTCGTGGTTGCAGTGGGTAACAGCAACGAATACGAAGGCGAAGGTTTCGACCACAGCTTCGATCTGCCTGAGTTCCAGAACGAGCTGATCCAGAACATCGCCAAGGTCAACCCGAACACCGTGGTGACCATGTATGGCGGTACGGGTCTGAAGATGAGCGACTGGATCGAACAGGTTCCGGTAGCGCTGCATGCCTTCTACCCGGGTCAGAACGGTGGTCAGGCCCTGGCCGAGATTCTGTTCGGCAAGGTCAACCCATCGGGCAAGCTGCCGATCAGTATCGAACGCAACATCGAAGATAACCCGGCTTACGCTTCCTTCCCGAAATTCGACAATCAGAACACTCTGACCGACATGGATTACAAGGATGACCTGATGCTGGGTTATCGCGGTTACGAGAAGAAAGGCATCAAGCCGCTCTACCCGTTCGGTTACGGCCTGTCGTACACCACGTTCGGTTACAGCAACATCAAAGTGACGCCGGGCGTTGCGGTGGGCAATACGCCGATCAAGGTGTCCTTCGATCTGACCAACACCGGCAAGGTTGGCGGTTCTGAAGTCGCTCAGCTGTACGTGGGCCAGCAGAACCCGAAAGTCGAGCGTCCGATCAAGGAACTCAAAGGCTACAAGAAAGTGTTTCTCAAGCCGGGCGAAAGCAAGCGCGTGACCATTGAGCTCAATGACCGCTCGCTGGCCTACTTCGACGTGAAAACCAATCAGTGGGTGGTCGATGCCGACACCTTCAACCTGTCGCTCGGTGGTTCGTCGCAGGACATCCGCCTGAACGCCAAGCTGGTCAACTCGTTCCGTCAGGAACTGTCGACCACCACCAGCAACCCGCTGCCACGCTCCGCTCTGAACTCGGTTCTGGTCGAGAAACCACCGGTCAAGACCGGCGGTGTATTCAAGCAGACCGTCGAGTAAGCGTTAGCTGACTGAAGGGTAAACGGACAAATAAAGGCTCAGGGACGAGCCCTTACCGCTGCATCGACCTGCGCAATGTAGGTATCGAAACACTCGACCAGGTCCACCTGATCGGGAAAGCGTAGCCACTGAATCTGCAAGCCATCCATCATCGCCAGAATCTGCCGGATGATCTTGTCCAGATCCACATCCGCACGCACCTCCCCGCGCTCCACCAAACCTGCAAACTGTCCCATCAAGTGCGCGTGAATACGCTCGTAGCGCGTCTGGAACCATTCAAAGGCTGGCTGGTTTTCCAGCAGACTTTCAGCATTGAGAATCGAAAAGGCACGCACCACGCCGGGCGCCGTGGCGTTTGAACGGTTGATTGCGCGCAGGCCGCCAAGCAGGCCGGTCAACGTGTTGTCTGTGCGCACCTCGGCAGCAATTCGGCTATTGACCTCATCGCGTCGGTCCAGCACGCCCATCAACAGCGAAATCTTGCTGGGAAAATGGTGCAGCAGCCCGGCGACGGAAATACCGACGATGGCCGCTACCTTAGCCACCGAAGCGCCGGTATAGCCCTCAAGGGAAAACACTTGCAAGGCCGCATCAAGCAGCTCTTTGCGGCGCTTTTCACCCTTTGGCGCGCGCCGCTGCCGGGTGACTGCCGTGCCCGTTTCCGTGGGGTCATGCAGAGTCATATCAGGCTCCTTCTTGAACAGCCGCGTACCCTAACCATTCAGGCGACTACTGGCAACGCTATTGAACCGGATTGTTGGACAATTTCATTTTGCGCGGCCATTTAGATTCAATGCAATTGCCACTGTAATCAACACCAGGCTGATCGCCAGCGACAACCACAGCAGGCCGCTGCCGCCCTGCGCTTCACGCACCCACGCAAAAAACCACGGAGCGCCAGCTGACAGCAGAAAGGCAGGAGCCAGCAATCGGCCCTGCAGGTGTACGTAATGCGAATGTGCAAACAGCTCAAAGGGTAGATTCGCCCTCAGCAATGTGGCCAGCCCGTTCATCGCGCCATAACCGAACAGGAACATGCAGGCCAGCAGGGTATGGCCCTGACTGAGCAGCCCCAGGGTAAAACACAGCACCATTCCGGCAGCGACCCAGACATTCAGGCGTAGTGCAGGCATCGACTGCGCCAACAAAGCCTGCGCCAGACGCGCGCAGGTCTGACCGATGCCCCACAGCGCTGCCAGCACGACCGGCACGCCCAAACCAGCCAGCAACGCGGGTAAATGGGCAGACAAGCCGGCTGACAGGAACGCGATCAGGGACATGCTCAGGGCGTAGCCGAACTGAGGTATCCAGGCCGTGGTGTCAGCGGGCGCAGGCGCGGCTGACCCGGCGTTCAAGACTGGCAACCGGGAGTCCGGCAGGCCGCTGACCAATAACCCGCTGAGCAATGCCAGGCAGCCGTAGACAGCAACCGCACTACGCCAGCCCAACGCATTCAACAAGCCGTGGCCCAGCGGCCAGAATACCGCCGAAGCCAGCCCGCCCAACAAGGTAATCTGCACCATCAGCGCCCGAGAGCGTGCACCGAACAGCGCTGCCAATGCAGCAAACAGCGCATCGTAAAGTGAAAGACGCATGCCGACGCCCAGCACTGCCCAGCCAAAAAACCACGACTGAGGTGTCTCGCACACAGCCAGCATGCAGCAGCCAAGCGCGTTGAGCCCGGCCCCGTATTGCAATACCTGCCGTGCACCGAGACGCTGGAGCAAACGCGCACTGAAGATCGAAACCAGGCCCATGATCAACAGTGCGACTGACAGCCCGGAAAAGACCTGCTGGCCGCTCCAGCCCAGATCATCGGCAATCGCATTGCCGAAAGCCCCCGGCAGATAAAACGTCACACCCCAACTGATCAGTTGCGCGAGCCCCAGTTTGACTACCGCCAGCCTGGACAGATCAGCGCGGTCCACGTCAGTCAGGCCCGCTCGGAAGGTGCACTGCCCGAGCCGTCGCCGAGCATGCGCTGCATCAGCACGGTGTCCACCCAGCGACCGTGCTTGAAGCCGACTGACTCGAATACCCCGACACGGCGAAAACCCAGGCGCTCGTGCAGACGCAGCGACGCGATATTCTCGCTATTGCCGATCACCGCGACCATCTGCCGCCAGCCGCCCTGATCGCAGCGCTGTACCAGCTCGCCAAGCAATGCCAGACCGATGCCCCGCCCGCCCATACCGTCCCGTATATAAACCGAGTCTTCTACGGTAAAGCGGTAGGCAGGACGCGGACGATAGGGTGTGGCGTAGCCATAGCCAACCACCTCTCCGGCGAGCTCGGCCACCAGATATGGCAGGCCGTTGACGAGCACCTGCGCACGGCGCTGCAGCAGCTCGGCGACACTCGGCGGATCGAGTTCGAAACTGGAAATGCCATGCAGCACATGATCGGCGTAGATCGCCTGTACGGCAGGCATGTCTTGATCACACGCATCACGCAGGATAAAGGTCGGGGTCATATCGGGCTCTGGGCAAATGTCGTTGAATGAGTGCAATCATGCCGCTCACCAAACCGTTAAAAAAGCTATGATTTATCATTCACAGCATAAGAAATACTTTGCCATGCGCCGACTCAACCTGAATCACTTGCACACCTTCTCGCTGGTCATAGCGCACGGCAGCTTCTCCGCAGCGGCCGAGCGACTGCACCTGACCCAGCCAGCGGTAAGCCTGCAAATTCGGCAGCTGGAGGACCAGTTGAACCTGAAATTGATCGAGCGCGTAGGCAAGCGGCTCAAGCCCACCTCGGCGGGCACTACGCTGCTGGAGCATATTGCGCGCATTGATGCGGTGGTCGAAGACGCCCTGCTGGAGTTGTCCAGTCACGCCAGCGGCGTTGCCGGAAAGGTTGCGATCGGTACCGGCGCGACCGCCTGCATTCATCTGCTGCCGCCCATGTTGCAGGCACTGCGCCGTCGCTTTGCACAACTGGATGTGCGGGTCAGCACCGGCAACACGGACGGCATTCTCAAGGCTGTGGAAGAAAACCGTCTGGATCTCGCACTGGTGACGCTGCCCGCCTCGGGTCGCAGTCTGCATATCACCCCGCTGCTTGAGGATGAGTTCGTGGCGATTTTCGCCAGCAGCCAGCAGCCGATTGCCGCTGAAATGACCCCGGAGCACCTCTGCGAACTACCGCTGGTGGTTTTCGAAGCAGGCAGCAGTACGCGGCTGCTGATCAATGAATGGTTCTTGCAGGCCGGGATCCGGATAAAACCGGTCATGGAACTGGGGAGCATCGAGGCCATCAAGGAAATGGTCGCTGCGGGCCTGGGCTACAGCATCGTGCCGCGCATGGCGGTTGCTGCAGTCCATCACCGCCGCGGTTTGCAGGTGCTGCATCTGGTGCCGGGGTTGAGCCGTACGCTGGGAATTGCATTGCGCCAGGACAAACCGGTCAGCAAGGCGTTGCGCCAGGTGCTGGATGCATTGCACAACCTCAACGCCACACCACCTTAAAAGGTCACAAAAGCGCGCCACGATAGAAGCCTGATCGCGCCCATGCGCTATAAAGAGCAGCGGCGCTTGACTTGGCAAATCAGGCCGACAGTTGCATCAGCAGCGAATCAGGTTGTACGATGACTGCCCACTGGTTTTAGAAAAAATGATCGCTGGCCTGCTTTTACACGCCACATCACTGACAATCTGTAAAGCAACTCGGCAACCCATAAGGAGCGCCGGTCCGGATACCTTCCATACCGACCTCCAACCTCAAAACAACAGGAGATACCGATGCCTAACATTCTCGGCCAGAATTTCATCGCTGGCGGCCGCAGCGCTCTTGGCCAAAGCCTGCAAAAAAGTCTGGATGCCACAACAGGCGAAGAACTGCCTTACAGCTTCCATCAGGCTACCGACGGCGAAATCGACGCTGCCGCCCTCGCCGCCAAGGCTGCCTTTCCAGAATTCCGTCAACTGAGCCCGGCCCGTCGCGCCGACTTCCTCGACGCCATTGCCGATGAACTGGATCAGTTGGGTGATGATTTCGTCGCCATCGTCTGCCAGGAAACCGCTCTGCCCCAGGCACGTATTCAGGGTGAGCGCGGTCGTACCAGCGGCCAGATGCGCCTGTTTGCCAAGGTTCTGCGTCGCGGTGATTTCGTCGGTGCACGCATTGACCTGGCCCTGCCGGATCGCAAACCGTTGCCACGCGTCGACCTGCGCCAGTACCGCATCGGTGTGGGCCCGGTTGCCGTGTTCGGCGCGAGCAACTTCCCGCTGGCGTTTTCCACTGCTGGCGGTGACACCGCTGCTGCACTGGCTGCCGGTTGCCCGGTGGTGTTCAAGGCGCACAGTGGCCACATGGCGACTGCCGATCTGGTGGCCAGCGCTATCATCCGCGCCGCAGAACGCACCCAAATGCCGAAAGGCGTATTCAACATGATCTTCGGTAACGGCGTGGGTGAAGGTCTGGTCAAACACCCGGCTATCCAGGCCGTCGGTTTCACCGGCTCGCTGAACGGCGGCAACGCTCTTTGCAAAATGGCCGCCGAGCGTCCACAGCCGATTCCGGTGTTTGCCGAGATGTCCAGCATCAACCCGGTAGTGTTGCTGCCAGGTGCCCTGCAGGCACGCGGCGAAACCGTGGCCAAAGAGCTCGCCGGTTCGGTGGTGATGGGTGCCGGTCAGTTCTGCACCAACCCCGGTGTGGTCATCGGCCTGCGCTCCCCGGCGTTTTCGACGTTCGTCGAACAACTGACCGAACAGATGGGCAGTCAGGCACCGCAGACCATGCTCAACGCAGGCGGTCTGCGCAGCTACAGCAAAGGCGTCGAGCATTTGCTGTCGCATCCGGGCGTGACGCATCTGGCTGGCAAGCCGCAGGAAGGCAAACAGGCGCAGGCTCAGTTGTTCAAGGCTGACGTCAGTCTGCTGTTGAACGGCGACCAGTTGTTACAGGAAGAAGTCTTCGGCCCGACCACGCTGATAATCGAGGTCGCTGACGATGCGCAGTTGAAAGACGCGCTGCAGGCCTTGCGTGGTCAGCTGACTGCGACCGTGATCGGCGAGCCTGCGGACTTGAGCCAGTACAGCTGGCTGCAACCGATACTCGAAGAGAAAGTCGGGCGTATTCTGTTCAACGGCTACCCGACCGGTGTCGAGGTCTGTGAAGCCATGGTTCACGGCGGTCCATATCCGGCAACCTCGGACGCACGCGGTACTTCGGTGGGCACTCTGGCCATCGACCGTTTCCTGCGCCCGGTCTGCTATCAGAACCTGGCCGACAGCCAGTTGCCGCCTGCATTGCAGAATGCCAACCCGCTGGGTCTGCGTCGTCTGGTCAACGGTGAATGGAGCGATCAGCCTCTCGTGTAACAACCATCGCTTGACTCGTAAAAAAAGCAGCGCGACCTGATGAGGGTCGCGCTTTTTTTTGAAAAATATTTCTTTTTTGTGCTTTAAATCGCTTATAGCGGACCTGTTTTTCAGCCTGGTGGCAGCACCATGGAAGTGCAAGACATGAGCTGTTCATAAAATAACCACACAGCTGTAAGCCACGTGTAACAAGGGTTTCAAAAAGTTACCCACAGACATACCCACGATTTCCGTGGACAACTTTTCATCAATTTCGGACCTTAAAAACCCTGAGCAGCGCAAGCGTAAATTTTTACAGGTTCCCCACACCCTCATGAGTGATGGCACTGGTAATGGCCATTGGGGCTTCGTGACATAACCTTATGCACGTTTGGCGGTTGATTCGGCAGGCTGTCCGGCGTGAAATAAGAGATTTATCGAGGCATTCCGATTATGCAGCAGCGTTGTGAAGTGGCCGTGCTCGGTCTGGGTGCCATGGGTGCAGCCACTGTCTATCAACTGGCGAAGGCCGGAGTCGATGTAATTGGCGTCGATCGCTACGCCCCTCCGCACACACAAGGCTCCAGCCACGGCGATACCCGCATCACACGACTGTCGGTTGGCGAGGGCCCGCAATACCTGCCGCTGGTACGTAGTTCGCACAGCATCTGGCGCGAACTTGAGGCGCTGAGCGGCGAGTCGCTGTTCGAGCAGTGCGGTGTACTGGTGATGACTTCCAGCCCTGCGTACGATCCTGAAGACAGTAACGACTTCACCCACCAGACCATCGCCCTGGCCCGCACCTATGGCGTGACGCACGAAGTGCTGTCGGCGGCGGCCATTCGCGAGCGCTTTCCCCAGTTCACCCCTGTTCTGGACACCGCCGTTGGCTACTTTGAGCCTGAAGGCGGATTTGTCCGGCCAGAGCGCTGCATCGAAGTACAGCTGCGGCTGGCGAGGCAACACGGCGCAAGGTTGCTGACCCATGAGACGGTTACGCACTTACAGGCACAGGGTGATCAGGTGCGCATTACCACCGACAAGGGCTCGATCATCGCTGACAAAGTCGTGGTCAGTGCGGGCATGTGGTCAGCCGAATTGCTCGGCGCACCGTTCAGCGACCTGCTGCGGGTGTGCCGGCAAAAGCTGTTCTGGTTCGAATTGCAGGAGAATGCCGCTTTAGCACCACGTTCGCCGAGCTTCATTCTGACTCACGGGCCCGGGGAGGATGATGTCAACTATGGCTTCCCGCCCCTGCCCGGTGAAAACAGTATGAAGGTCGCCACCGAGCAATACATCGAGACATCCGCTGCCGACCAGCTGGATCGCACTGTTACGGCAAGCGAGGAGCAGGAAATGTTCCAGATCCAGGTGAAGGGCAAGATTGCGGGACTGACGCCAAACGTGGTCAAGTCTTCGGTCTGCGCTTACACCGTCACGCCGGACTATCACTTCATCATTGATGAACACCCCCATCTGAAAAACGTGACAGTGGTTTCGGCCTGCTCCGGTCACGGCTTCAAACACTCAGCCGGGCTCGGGCTGGCCCTTGCACAATGCTGTATTCACGGCACCAGCGATGTAGACCTTTCAGCCTTCTCGCTGGCGCGTTTCACCGCGCAGAACTGACCAACGACACTCAGCGTGCCACAACGAAGGCCTCGTCAATACGCGCCAGATCGGTGTCGCGCAACGTACCGGCGTAGTAATGCAGTTTGATCCAGGCCATCAAGTAATCGTAACGGGCTTTCGCCAGATCACGCCGGGTGCTGTAGAGCTGCTGTTCGGCGTTGAGTGCGTCCAGGCTGATGCGCTCGCCGCCGAGAATGCTCTGACGTGTCGACTCGACCAGTGCCTGCGCAGAGACCAGTGCTTTCTGATAAGCGCGCAACTTGCTCACCCCTGACGCACAGGCGTTGAACTGGCGACGCAGCTCGATCAGGGTTTCGCGGGTCTTGCCCTCCAGCTCGTATTCCGCCTGCTCGCGCTTGCTGTTGGCCTGACGCACCGAGGCGCTGGTGCCGCCTCCGGCGTACAGCGGCAGACTGAGCTCGATACCTATCGTGTTGGTGTCGTAACGCTGATTGTAGGTGTTGCCGCTGTCCGATTCGTTCTGACGGATACTCGCGTAAGCATTCACCGTCGGCAGATGCCCGGCGCGGTTGCGCTCCACCTCGTATCGCGCCACTTCCAGCGACTGGCGTTGCGAGGCCAGGATCGGGCTGTTGGCCATAGCCAGCGCATGCCACTCGGTAAAGCTGGACGGTGCCAGCACCAGCGCCTGAAAACTGTCCCTCAACGGCTCCAACTGCGCAACATCGATACTCGACTCGCCCAGCAACGCGGCCAGTTCGCGCAAGGCCGCGTCCTGCTCGTCGCTGGCTTCTATCTGCTCGGCAATCGCCAGCTCGTTGCGCGATTCCGCTTCAAGAATGTCGGTGCGGGTACCCTCGCCTTGCTGGAACATTTGCCGGTTCTGTGCAAACTGGCGTTCGAACGCCTGCTGTTTGGCGCGGGCTATATTGATCTGGTCCTGCGCGAACAGTGCCTGGGTGTAAAGGGTCAGAACCCGCACCAGCAATTCCTGACTCTTGCTGCGAAAGGTCTCGTCGGCAAACAACGCCTGGGCCAGGCCTTTGCGGTAATTGGCATAGGCTTCGTAATCGATCAGCGGCTGCTGAATCGTCAGGCTTGAACCAAAGCTGTTGTAGTGGCGATGGTCAGTGGTGTCTTCACGGCCGCCTTTGAGGGTGGCCTTGGAGTCGTTGCGCCCTTTGTTGTAGCTGTATGAAACACGCGGCAACAAGCCTGCACGACCAATCACCCGGTTTTCCAGGCCCGCATCGCGCTCCTTGAGCGCGCCCAGGTAAGTCGGGTCGTTGCGAAGCGCCAGCTCATAGACCTGAAACGGGCCCATCGCATGACTCAATGAAGCAGTGCCCAGCAGGATGGCCGTCAGCAAAGCGGCTTTCAGGGGATGACGAGACATCCTATTCCTCCGTCAACGCGGAGCCGGCACGGTCCAGCAAAGGTTTGAACAGATAATTGAGCAGCGAGCGTTCACCCGTGCGCACAAACATTTCAGCGGGCATGCCCGGCTTGATCACCAACCCGTTGAGTTTTTCCAGTGCCGCATCGCCCACCGAAGTGCGCAGCACGTAATAGGGCTGGCCGGTTTTCTCATCCTGCATCTGATCGGCAGAAATCAGGTTTACCTCACCGGAAACCCGCGGCGTGCGACTTTGATTGAACGCAGTGAAGAGGATATCGACCGGTAAATGGCTGGCGACCTTGTCGATCAACTGCACCGGCAGACGCCCTTCGACTTCAAGCCGTGTGCCCTGCGGTACGATTTCCAGCAGGGTTTCACCGGCACGCACCACTGCGCCTTCGGTGTGCACGCCCAGGTTGACGGCGATGCCATCAGCAGGGGCAAGAATTGCACTGTGCTGCAGACTGAAACCTGCCGAAGCCAGTTGTTGCTCAAGGGTAAGCGCCTTGACCTGGGCATCGGCCCACTGGCTGCGCACTTCTTTCTGATACTCCTCGCGCTGCTGCTGAAGACGCAACCGCGACTCGACGATCCCCTGCTCTATCCGCCCGGTTTCGCCTGCGTTCTGCGCCAGGCTCTGCTGCACTTGAGAAAGCTGGCGTTGAAACTCCAGCAGACGGTTGCCCGGAATGAAACCGTTCTGCGCCAAGGGTTCCAGGTTACTCAGTTGCTTGCGTAGCGAGTCAGCCTGAGCCAGCAGGTCCGATCGAGCGCGGCGCATACCGGCGAGTTGCAGCCCGGCACCTTCGATACTCGCCTGCAAACCGGATTGCTCTCGAGCCAGCGCCTGTCGCCGACTGCTGAACAGTTGCCGCTGGCCCTCAAGCACGAGCGCCAGACGCGGGTCGGGGTTCTGCCCCTGCCCGGCGGCAATCAGTTCTGCGGGAAAGTGCACCTCATCCAGGTTGTCGCGCTCGCTCTGCCAGCGGGCCAGGCTGGCCCAGGCCATTCGATACTGGGCACGCAACGATTGCACGTCGGCCTCGACCTGAGTCTGATCAAGGCGAAACAGCGGCTCGCCCTCCTTTACCGACTGGCCTTCGCTGACGAGAATTTTGCTTACAACGCCGCCATCCAGCGACTGCACGGCCTTGCGCTTGCCCGACACCACGACGGTGCCTTGCACGGCAATGCCCTGATCCAGCGGGGCCAGACTGGCCCACAGAAAGAAGCTGCCCGCCCCTGCCAGCATGAGAATCCAGCCTGCGCGAACGAAGAACTGCACGCCGCGCTCCTTGCCCGGCACGGCGTAATGAGTGTCGATGGGGCTGTTCATACGTCGGACTGCCTGTTCTGCGTGCCGTACTGACGGCTCATGGAAAGCCCGGCGGGTGCAGGGCGAGATTGCGATTGAGGGTGCGCTTGTGGTGCTTGCCCGGGCGATGCCTGTCCGGACAAGGCCTGCAACACCTGAGCCGTGGTGCCGAATGCCTGCATGCGACCTTCGCTCAGCACCAGCAGACGATCGGTCTGGTTCAACGACTGAGTGCGGTGAGTGACGAGCACGACGGTACAGCCGCGGGTCTTGAGCTCAGCGATCGCCTGAGTCAGGGCCGCTTCGCCCGCGGCGTCCAGATTGGAATTGGGCTCATCAAGCACCACCAGTCGCGGATCGCCATACAATGCTCGGGCCAACGCGACGCGCTGTTTCTGACCGCCTGACAAGCCAGCGCCATCGTCGCCCAGCCGCGTGTCGTAGCCCTGCGGCAGGCGCAGAATCAATTCGTGTACGCCCGCCAGTTGCGCAGCAGCAACCACGGCGCTCGCGTCGCCCTCGCTAAAACGCGCGATGTTTTCTGCCACGGTGCCACCGAAAAGCTCGATGTCCTGCGGCAGATAACCGATATAGGGGCCCAGCGCCTCGCGGTCCCAGCGATGCATGTCGGCCCCGTCCAGACGTACCGTTCCACCCAGCACCGGCCAGACACCGACCAGCACGCGTGCCAGGGTCGATTTGCCGGAACCGGATGCTCCCAGTACACCGAGCACTTCACCAGCTTGCAGTTGAAAGCTCACTTGCTGAATCGTCGGCGATGTTTTGCCCGGAGGCGCAGCGCTGACCTGTTCCGCGCTGATCTGACCGCGCGGTGCTGGCAGTGGCATGCGCGGCGCGGGCTCGGCGTAGGTCTTGAGTAACTGGTCCAGACGTCCGTAAGCCAGGCGTGCAGAACTCCATTGTTTCCAGACTGCGATCAGTTGATCGATGGGGCTGAGGACCCTTCCCATGAGGATCGAACCGGCGATCATCATGCCTGCGGTCATGTCTCCGTTTATCACCAGCAGTGCGCCCAGGCCCAGAACCAGCGACTGCAGGCAAAGGCGCAGGGCCTTGCTGATCGAACTGATCACCGCTCCAGTGTCACTGGCACGATTTTGCAAGGCCAGAAAGCGCCCATGCACATGGAACCAGCGACGCCGCAACACTTCGAGCATGCCCATCGCCTGGATCGCCTCGGCCTGTTGCAGGTGCCGGGTCGCCAATTGCGCAGACTGCTGCGAGTACCCGCTGGCCTCGGCCAACGGTTTGCGGGTCAGCCATTCGTTGAGGCAGGCCAGTCCGACCAGCAACACTGTCCCCACACTGGCCAGCACGCCAAGCCAAGGGTCGAAAAGGAAGATCACCGCCAGGTAGATGGGAAACCACGGGGCGTCGAAGAACGCGAACAACGCCGGCCCGGTGAGAAACTGACGGATAAAGGTCAGGTCACCCAGCGCCTGCCCAGCCTGACGCTGTCCGGCGTGCAGGTTGCTCTCGAACGCAGCCTGATAGACGCGCAGATTGAAACGCCTCTCCAGCTCGCTGCCGATGCGGATTACCACAAAGCTGCGGACCATCTCCAGCAGGCCGATAAACGCAAAGAACCCGACCACCATCAGCGTCAGCATGGCCAGGGTAGTCTGGTTCTGCGACGTCAGTACACGGTCATAGACTTGCAACATGTAAATCGATGGAGCGAGCATCAACACGTTGATCAGCGCGGTAAAACAACCGACACCAATCAACGCGCTCTTGTAGTCAGCCAGCGCTTTATAAAGCGGCGGACGGGCGCTTTGGGGCAACGCACTCATGGTTGTTCCTTGATGGTCTTGCTGGTGACGGAGTGACATCCCTGGGTTTTAACAAACAACTCGCGCAGGTCCATGAAACGCTTAATCGGCGAGCCGTCCAAGAACCAGCACTTCACCGCCGGGCAGACGCGCCTGATAGATCTGCTCCCCCATGTTATTGAGGTGAATCAGGCGATTGCCTTCCTTGTCGGTAAATGCCAGGCCATCCGGAGTCGGAAACCAGCCAGTGGGGGCTTCGTGCAACCACTTTACTGCACAGGCGAGATCGCCCGTCAGTTTCGGTACATCAGTGTTGAGGTGCAGCTCACAAACTTCGTCCGTCTTTCCCTGAAGCGAAAGTCGCCACTTGCCACTTAGCTCAGCTGGGTCGGGCAGTTTCAAACTCATGGCCATGCTTGCTCCAGAAATACCCACCAGCAGCGCAAAAGCCACTGGCACGATTCGAACAACGTGATTGATCTTCATGATGGGGTACTTTCCAGATCATGGACGACAGCAGGGTCGTCCATGATTGTTACAGATTAAACCACGATATCAGTAGCCAACGCTTGACCAACAGTCCCTACGAGGAAGTCCCCCACACCCTGACCTGTGAAGTCGATCGCCAGGCTACCCAGGTTGCTGCTCTGGTTGTAGCTGAGGATCGCTTCGCCGACATGGCCGCTGAACGCGTTGACGAACTGCAGCGCGCTCAGCGTGGAAATGGCCGATACATCGATTTTGTCCTGACCGCTGACAAAGTCACGAATCGTATCCTGCGCTGCACGGTTGGAATCGGAACTGGCACCAAACACAAAAATGTCTGCACCAGCACCACCGGTCAGGCTGTCGGCACCGCCACCACCGTAGATGATGTCGTTGCCGGCACCACCTTTGAGGTCGTTGGCAGCGGCATTGCCGATCAACAGGTCGTTGCCCGAACCGCCCACCGCGTTTTCAACCACCACGCCTTTGGCAATTGAGACGTTGCCCACCATGCCACCCACGTCCGAGAACGAGGCCGCATTGAGGTTGATCTTCTGGTTCTGGGTGAAACCCGAGAAGTCGAGGGTATCCTTGCCCCCGCCGTCCCACACCGAGAACACCACCTTGGAAGAGGCAGAAGTGGCGCTGTAGAAATCACGCCCGGCTGTGGAGTTGAAACCGTAGACCGTATCACCGGCACGGGTGCTCATGTTCGCGCCATAGAGCTGTTGAACAGCCGCAATATCGTCCAGCAACGGTGCCGAGGAGTACGCGGCAACGCCGCCCTTGACGAAGTTCTGGTCGGTGTTGGACTCACTCCAGTAACTCATGACGCTGTAGCCACGCGTATCTTCTGCGTAGCTGGCATCCTTGTAGGTCGGGTTGCCTTCGCCAGCGTTGTAGTCGCCAGGGTGAGACAGGCCCAGGGTGTGGCCAATTTCATGGGTCAGGGTCTGACGACCGTAATTGCCATTGTCCGGTGTCGTGTTGACCTTGTAGCTGTTATCGACAAGGTACCAGGACTGACCGTCAGTACGGCTGTTGCCGCTGGGCAGATAGGCAAAAGCCGCTCCGCCAGCGCTGCCGTTACTGTAGTTGCCAAAGGTCATGTGCCCGTCGCCGCCGGAAGCGGCCTGGGTAAAGCTGACCTTGGCAACGTCTGCCCAGGATTGCATCGACAATACGGCCTGTGCTTTCTGCTGTGCGTTGAACGCACTGAAAGTCCCCAGCGAATTGTCGAACCCGGCAGGTTTGGCGGTCAGGAAGGTGTATGTGAGGTTGATAGTGCCGTTGCCATCGCGATCAGTCCACGCAGCGTTGTCGCGAAGGATGTAATCGGCGGCCTGATCGACCGAGTACGAAGGCTTGCCATTGATCGTGAGGTTACCGCCACGATCATACTGGTGAGCGAACGTATTGATCTGGTCGAAAGAGGTGCTGGTAGCAGCAGAGAGTTGAATTGCAGCATTTTCTTTGACTTTCGTCATGACACTTCCTTGTTTGCTGATTAACAGGTTAGGTACGGCGGGACTCCCCCTGTAGCGAGAGAGTCCAGTCACTCGCCTTGTGGTGCGTAATGCATTGAAGCGTAACAAAGCTGACACATTTAGAAATCTTGTGTCCAGCTCTGTTCCATGATGTCAATTAGCCCAAAACGAGGAAGTGCCCACAGGCCTTGGGGAATCGTCCGATATTATTTTTTGTGATGATCAAAAGCTGATAAGTGCGTGAGCAGACGAGGACAATCTTGATAAAGATGACTGATCGGTCAGATTGCCTACCATGCGTAATTTGACTGGACGGACAGTCTCTGACCAATCCGGCTTGCCCTTCCCAGGCTGCCGGAAAAGCATATCGCCATCACCTGGGATCCTGACACTTCTCAAATCCCGGAAACGCAAAAGCCCCGAAAGATCGGGGCTTTTGTTTAACGCGTTTGAAGCGCAACGGCCTGAGTACTCAGGCCGAAGTCATCAGTCGTCGCGGCTCATGATGCCGAAAATCTGCAGCAGGCTGATAAACAGGTTGTAGATCGATACATACAGGCTGACCGTCGCCATGATGTAGTTGCGCTCACCACCCTGAATAATCGCGCTGGTCTGGAACAGAATGCAGACCGACGAGAACAGCACGAAGCCTGCGCTGATCGCCAGTTGCAAACCGCTGATCTGGAAGAACATGCTGGCCACTACTGCGCCAAGTAGAACGAAGAAGCCTGCGGTGATGAAGCCACCCAGGAAGCTCATGTCCTTGCGGGTGATCAACACGTAAGCCGACAGACCGCCGAAAACCAGTGCGGTCATCGCGAAAGCGGAGCTGACGACTTCAGCGCCACCGGCCATGCCCAGATAACGATTGAGGATCGGGCCTAGCAGGAAACCCATGAAACCTGTCAGGGCGAAGGTCGAAACCAGGCCCCAGACCGAATCACGCAATTTATTGGTCAGGAAAAACAGACCATAGAAGCCGATCAGTACCACGAAAATGTTCGGATAGCCGACGCGCATCTGCTGAGCGACAAATGCCATGACACCGCTGAAAGCCAGCGTCAGAGCGAGAAGACCGTAAGTGTTGCGCAGGACACGACTAACCTCTAGCTGGTCGGCCTGCATGCCGGTTTTAAGGCTGTAATCCTGTTCGCGCATGGCGAAACTCCTTCCTGTTGAAATGTTGAGTTGCAAAGATCATAACAGAGGCGCTGCAACTGGCTAGTCACAGAGTTTGACAGCTTGTTTCATTCCGGTATTATGGCGCCCGCAACGATAGTGGAGGTATGGCCGAGTGGTTTAAGGCAGCAGTCTTGAAAACTGCCGACTGTAACAGGTCCTAGAGTTCGAATCTCTATGCCTCCGCCATATTTGGTAGCGCAAAGCCCTGATTATTCAGGGCTTTGTCGTTTCTGGGGTTTGGCTAATGCAATCGCAAGCTCATCCGCCCACGCTTGGCCCGCGCTGACAAAATGTGGATACTGCCAGTTTGCCAGCCGATGAACCATGGAAGATCCCAATGGCACCCAGCCGAACGCTTGTCCATCCTGTTGGAGGCACGCAACCCCACGCGGGCGAGATTCGGCATGCTGCCGAGTCTGACAGTCACGGCTCAGTGTCAGACACCTTTGAAATACGCCTTATCGATGAAGAGCTCGAACGCCTCGCGATCGGTCGATATGCCCGCTTCAGTCGAGCGTCAGGCAATCTCGCGGGCGGCACTCAGCCTTATCCCGACCGTATCCATACAACGGCTTCCGATGAGGACTTCTCCGACCTGGCCATAGGGCGCTATGCGCGCTTCAGCAGACCGTCTCCCAACCTTGTTG
Source organism: Pseudomonas syringae group sp. 26L6 (assembly GCF_032587815.1). Classification (NCBI taxonomy): domain Bacteria; kingdom Pseudomonadati; phylum Pseudomonadota; class Gammaproteobacteria; order Pseudomonadales; family Pseudomonadaceae; genus Pseudomonas; species Pseudomonas syringae group sp. 26L6. Next base: position 366,228 of record NZ_JAWHPJ010000018.1, on the reverse strand, counting down.
GCGGTACACAACCGCAGGCGGACATAGCGTCGGAACAGGCGCCCTCGGCCTTCGCTCCGCAAATGCGCCATCCAGAGCGCGAGTCTGAGTTCTTTACCATCCGGCAGGACTCTCCCGGCACCAACTCTTTCAGCATTCCCAAGGCACCTGATCGTCCGGCGAAGGCCAGATGGCTGCGTCCAGGGGAGCCGTTCAACGTGGCCGATATCACCTTGCCCGGCGGCATGATCTACACAGGAACGCAAAACCCGGAATTCAGGCTATCCGAACCTTCTTTCATAGACGCTGCCTTGCCGGTGGCCGGTTCCGATGCGCCTCCCGCTGCACGGTCGGCATACTATTGGTCGACCTATAAAGACCTCGAACCTGCGGCACGCCGGGGCTATCTGCAGTGGCTGGCAGGGGGACGTTGCGATCCTGAAGCAAGCAGCGGTTACCTGTTCATGTTTTTCCACGGCCTTGAACGGCGTTTACTGATCGACAGCCTTTCTGATCCCGACGCACGAAAAGAAATTCCCGCGTTAAGAGAGGAAATCGAGCGTTTGCGGACTGTTTATCATCGGGATTTTTCGTTTTGCAACCAGGCTTCGCGGCTTCTCGAATACCTGAGCATGCCTGTCATTTCAGGGCAGATGTATTTGCGCGAGCCACCAATGGAGTCGGCCGACTACTATGAAATGCCCATCGTGCTGCGAGTGGCGCTAGGTCAGATGGCCATCGACAAACACCCGCTGAATGCATCCTGGGCCTTGTCTTGGGCGCTGACGGATCCGAATATCTCGCGTGGCAAACCTGTTGGCAGATGCACAGATCTGTTTCAGCGGCTGTTCAGGGCCGAATATGAAGAACAGTTTCCCGATGGCCTGAAGCTGCTGAGAAACAAGACCAGACTATGGGTCGCCTATCGCCCATCGTCCGCCTACCTCGATGTACCGGAAATACCGGTGGGCGACCTGCCAGACGTCAGCATTACGTCCGCCACTCGCAAGAAAATTCAACTCCTCGTGCAGAGCTGTGCTTCAGTACTTGCTCCATTCAGTCGGTACATGGGCCGCAATGCCGATGATCTCGATAAGCATGAGTCATTGGAGGCGCTGCTATTGCTGCCCGTGTCGCTATGGCCCGAATACGCCAGACATGAACTGCGACAGCTTCAATCGGAGGTCAGGACTGCTACGAAGCTGACGACGCTTGATCAACTGGCCATACGTTTCAAGTCTGACGGTGCCCAGGCACGCAACCAGATCGTCGCGCTGACAAAAGTGCTTGAAGGTATGCACATAGGTATGGAGCCGGATGTGCTGGCAGGCAATCGTGCGCCCAAACCTGAGGACAGCATCGTTCTGTTTGTGACCGAGCCAGATCCAGGCATGTCGAGGGTGACAGTGGATTACAATGCGGCTGTTGTCACTCTGGATCTCGCCAGCAGTGTTGCAACGGTTGATAGAGGCACAAGCCAGCGTGCAGTTGCACTGCTCGAACAGCATATCGACTCATGGGGTCATCTGCGTATCTCGCATCGAACACGTCTCAAGGCATATCTGTTGATGCAAATGCAGCAGCCGCCCAACCTGGCAAGCCTGAAAAAGAAGCTGAGCTCGCTAAATCAGGACGAAAAGCAGGCCATCGTCGGTTGCCTGACTCACCTGGCCCACGCTGACGGAGCGGTTACGCCTGAGAAAGTCAGACTGCTTGAGCGGATATACAGGGCACTTGGACTCGATCCTCACACCCTTTACAGCAACCTTCATGGTGCTGCGGCCGGTTCGCAGACAGGCCCGGTATCGACAGCGCTGTCAGCCACTACAGCAACAGGGCCCGACAAGAAGCCAGGCTCCGGAATCGTGCTGGACATGGGCAGGGTTGCCCAATTGCGACGTGAAACGGCAGAGGCGTCGGCGCTGCTGGCTGATGTTTTTCGCGACGATCAGGAGGACGAGCAGCAGGATGACAAGCAGATAGCCAAAGACGATGCATCACAAGACACTCCAGACACTGACGCCCATCTTCATGGGCTTGATGCGGGCCACTCTGCGTTTCTGCGCCTGCTGGTTTCGCGCAACCAATGGAGTCGACGAGAGCTGGAAATCGCAACGGCAGAGATGGCGTTGATGCTCGACGGCGCGCTGGAGCAAATCAACGATATGGCATTCGAATTGTTCGACATGCCGGTTTCCGAGGGCGATGACCCTATCGAAATCAATCCGGATATTTTAAGCGAGCTTGCCCTATGAACAAGATACGAGCCAAGGATCGCGATGCGGTCATTCAATCACTGCGCGCGGGTGTCGTTCCTCGTGTCGGGCAGCACTTGATCCAGGTCGGACGGGCGGGTGAGCTGGCAGCTCTTATCAAGGATGTAGACCGGCTGGCCGAAGGCGGTTCTGCCTTTCGCATCGTGGTCGGCGAGTATGGCGCGGGCAAGACTTTCTTCCTCAACCTGGTCAGAGGCATTGCGATGGAACGCAAGCTGGTGACGATGCACGCCGATCTGAACCCCGATCGACGCCTGCACGCCTCGGGCGGTCAGGCCCGCTCCCTGTACGCCGAGCTTGCCAAGAACATGTCTACACGCACCAAGCCGGACGGTGGCGCACTTCAGGGCATTGTCGAAAAGTTTATTTCCCAGGCCAGAACCCACGCGAGTAGCAAAGGCGTAGACAGCGAGACGGTCATACGCCAGAACCTCGCCGAGCTTACGGAAATGGTCAACGGCTATGACTTTGCCGAAGTCATAGCCGCTTACTGCCGAGGCTTTAACGAAGGGAACGAACAGCTGAAAGCCGATGCAATCCGCTGGCTTCGGGGAGAATTCACAACCAGGACGGACGCTCGCGCGGCCTTGGGAGTCAGAAGCATCGTTGACGACGCGTCCGTTTACGATCAGCTCAAACTGCTTTCCCGATTTGTGCGTCTGGCAGGCTTCGGCGGGCTTATGGTGTGCCTGGACGAATTGGTCAACCTCTACAAGCTTGCCAACACGCAGGCTCGCAATGCGAACTATGAACAGATCCTGCGCATCCTCAATGACTCCCTGCAAGGATCGACTGACGGGCTGGGCTTTGTTCTGGGCGGCACGCCGGAATTTCTGATGGACACTCGCCGCGGCCTCTACAGCTACCCGGCCCTGCAATCGCGCCTTGCAGAAAACACCTTTGCCAAGACAGGCTACGTTGATCTTTCCGGCCCTGTCATTCGGCTGACCAGCCTGACCCCGGAGGACTTCTATGTCCTGCTGCTGAACCTGCGTAACGTTTATGCATACGGCGACGCGAAACAATACCTGCTTCCGGAAGAGGCGATCCCGGCCTTTATCGAGCACTGCGGTCAGCGTCTGGGTGAGGCTTACTTTAGAACGCCACGCACCACCATTACCGCGTTTATCAACCTGTTGGCGGTTCTGGAGCAAAACCCTGAGGCCAGCTGGAGAAACCTTCTGGGCGCCATTGACATTGCCAGGGATGACGGCGGCAAAAGTGATTTCACTGTAGAGGCCGATGATGAACTCACAAGCTTCAAGCTCTGACTCATCCGCATTCCAACGGCTTCACCCCAATGTACAGCAATGGGTGTGGTCGCAAGGCTGGACATCGCTAAGGGATGCTCAGGAATGGGCCATCCCTGCGCTGATCGACGCTGATCGCGACGTTATAATTGCGGCCTCCACCGCAGCGGGCAAGACCGAGGCGGCATTTCTGCCCATTCTGACCCATTTGCTCAACAATACCGATGCGCCGGGCGCTGTGCTCTATATCAGCCCGCTCAAAGCCTTGATCAATGATCAGTGGGACAGGTTGACACGTCTTTGCGAGCGTCTGGAGATCCCGGTTGTCGGCTGGCACGGGGATGTTTCGGCAAGCAGAAAGCATCGTTTTCTGAAATCGCCCAGCGGTGTACTGCTCATAACCCCCGAGTCGCTGGAAGCCCTGTTCGTGAACCGGGGCTCGGCGCTTGCAGGCCTCTTTCAGCCCCTTCGCTACATCGTCATCGACGAATTACATGCTTTCATCGGCAGCGAGCGCGGCAAACAATTGCAGTCCCTGATGCATCGCGTGGAAACGGTCGTCGGCAAAAAGCTGCCACGCGTAGGGCTGTCCGCAACCCTGGGCGAGATGGCGCTCGCGCGCGAGTTCCTGCGTCCGGGGCAAGGCCAGCGCATGGACGAAATCATTTCTCAAACGTCGGGCCAGGACCTTCAGGTTCAGGTACGTGGTTACACCATGCTGCCGATGAAGAAACTGGCGGCAAACCTGCAGATGGTCGTCACAAAAGACGACGACAACGATCAGGATGAAGAGCAGGAAGAGGATGTCTCCGGGACCAGACACGCTATAGCCGCGCATATGTACAAGGTGTTACGTGGCAGTAACAATCTGATCTTTCCCAATAGCCGCGACAAAGTTGAATGGTACGCCGACCGGCTGCGGCATTTGTGCGAAAACGACGGTTTGCCGAACGAGTTCCTGCCTCACCACGGAAGCTTGTCCCGAGACTTGCGTGAAGATACGGAGCGAGCACTAAAGGCCGGCAGCCCGCCCGCCTCGGCCGTCTGCACCACGACCCTCGAACTTGGCATCGATATCGGTAACATCAAGGCGGTCGCGCAGATCGGACCTCCGCCATCAGTGGCGAGCCTGCGCCAGCGACTAGGCCGCTCCGGGCGTCGCGCAGGTGAGCCCGCCACACTTCGCGCCTACTGCCAGGAAGACACCCTGACACCTGATTCAGACCTCTCGGATCAGCTCCGGCAAAACCTGGTGCAGACAATCGCCATGATTCGATTGTTGATCGAAAAGTGGTTCGAACCTCCAAGAGCAAACGGCCTGCACGCCTCTACGCTGGTCCAGCAATGCCTGTCTACGATTGCGCAGCAAGGTGGTGCACATGCTTCACAGCTCTGGAATGAGCTGATCGCGAGCGGAACATTCGCGGCCGTTGATAAAAACGACTTCATGGCCCTTCTCAAGGCTCTGGGTGAAAAGAAACTGATCGTCCAGGACAGCTCTGGCCTGCTATTGCCTGGCGAGATCGGCGAAAAGCTGGTCAACCACTACGAGTTCTACAGCGCGTTCAGCAGCGACGAAGAATTCAGACTGCTTCTCGATGGCAAGCCGCTAGGTTCCATTCCTGTCAGCCGCCCGCTGACCCTCGGGCAACGCATCATCTTCGCAGGCAAACGCTGGCAGGTCATGGATGTGGACCTGGAAAAGAAAGTCATTACTGTCAAACGCGCCCGTGGCGGCGAACCTCCGGTATTCGACGGACTGGGCGCAAAGATCCATGACCGGGTGCGTAAAGAAATGCGCGCGGTACTGACGGAGGTCACCCCCTGCCCGTTCCTCGATGCCAATGCACAAGTCCTACTGGCGGAAGCGCGCCAGACATTTCACCGGCTGGGACTAGCTGACCAGTGTCTGACGGGATCGACCTCAAACAGCTATCTGCTGACCTGGGCGGGCGACTACACCAATGATGCGCTGTGCTTGCTGCTTAACCAGGCTGGGGTCATGTGCACAGCTTCGGGACTAGTACTCGAAATCAGCGCCTCTCAGGAAAGCGTGCTGACAGCACTGGGCAGGATTGCGGAACTGGACGCAACCGACGTGGAACCACTGCTGAAAGATGTGAAGAATCTGATACGGGAGAAGTGGGACTGGGCCCTGCCAAATTCGTTGCTGATCAAATCATTTGCCTCCAGCCAGCTTGATATACCGAACGCGATTGCGCTTGCGAAGACCTTGACGGCCTGACTGCCCTGCCCGCGCAACCTGATATATTGATGTCCATACCGAATCAATAATCCTGGTCATGCAATGCCCATCAATTTCGACCTCAACGACCTCCAGGCATTTCGTGCCGTGGTCGAGAATGGCAGCTTCCGCAAGGCCGCTGAAACCGTACAGATCACCCAGCCTGCACTCAGCCGCCGTATAGAAAAGCTTGAGTCTGCGCTGAACGTGAAGCTGTTCGAACGGACCACCCGCAGGGTCAGCCTGACCACGGTGGGCCGTGCATTTCTGCCTCAGGTCGAGCGAATACTGGATGACCTCGATATCGCATTGATGACCATCGATGGCGTCGGTTCCACCCGGATGGGTAGCGTCACCATTGCTTGCGTGCCGTCAGCCGCCTACTACTTCATGCCGCAGGTCATCAGCGAGTTTCATAAGCTGTTTCCAAAAATCAGAATCCGCGTCATGGATGCCAGCGCCAACGAGGTCAACAGCGCAGTTGCCCTTGGCGAGGCAGATTTCGGGGTGAGTTTCAGCGGCAATCTGGCACCGGAGGTCGACTTCGAATTGCTTCTTCAGGAACGCTACGTGATGGCCTGCCGCCGGGATCACCCGCTTGCGACCTGCGCCAGCGTGAGCTGGGAGGAAATGTACCGCCACGACTACATCGCTCTGGACATAACGTCAGGTAACCGTCTGGTACTGGATCAGGCACTGGCGCTCTCACGCCCGAACAAGGAGAGTATCTGCGAAACGCGGCATGTCACCACCATGATCGGCCTTGTGGAGGCCGGCCTCGGCGTGGCGGCGGTGCCCTCGATTGCCATGCCGATGACCGCTCACCCGTTTCTGGTGAGCGTGCCATTGGTTGCACCTGAAGTGGTTCGCAACGTAGGGCTGATCAAACGTCGCGGGAGGACATTGACGCCTGCAGCCCTTGAACTGGAACGACTGGTCAGGAAGATGCCGCTACGTTCAGCGGGGAACTGAATCCAGCCCGGTAGACTGCACCGTGGCCTGCGCTTTTGGGGACGCCAGGTAATCGAGCAATGCCTTCGCCTGCTTCGGGTGCTCGGCATTGACCGGAATGCCAGCGGCGTAGCGGGTAACCGACTGAACGTCTTCCGGAATCTTCGCCACGAATGTCACGCCGGGAACCGGCAACAGTTCGGCCACCTGTTGAAAGCCCACTTCGTAGTCGCCCTTGGCAACCACTGAAGCAACCGGGATGCGCTCGATCATCTTGCCCTTCGGCGCGAGTTCCTTCTCGATACCGAGCTTTTTGAAAAGCTCTTTTTCGATGTACACACCACTGGCGCTGTCGGAGTAAGCAACCGACTTCGCCTTGAGCAGCGTGTCTTTCAACTCGCTGTCGGTACCGATTGCAGGCTTGGCGGCGCCCTGTTTCACGACCATACCAATACGCGAATCCGCCAGCTCGACACGTGATGCCGGGTCTACCTTGCCTTGCTTGATCAGATCATCCAGCGCATAGCCGACCATGATCACCACATCGGCATGCTCGCCACGAGCCAGGCGGTTTGGAATGGCCTCGGGGGCCTTGCCCATCGACGGGCCAAGGATGGTGTCCAGTGTATCCCCGGAAGACGTCGCGTATTGCGGCCCCAGCAGTTTATATGCAGCAGTAAAGCCGCCTGATGTCATGACCTTGAGCTCTTCAGCCTGAGCGGCAACGCTGACTGCCATACAGCCCAGAAAAAGCACCGCCAATTGATGTTTATGCAACAGTTTCATAGTTTTTTCCTTTATTAAACAGCCAGTTGCGGGCGAACCGAAAGGTGCCGGTAGAGCACCAGGGTCGCGCCAAGCGCGCAAGCTGCAGCGAACGTCATCCAGTAAGCAGGTGCAGCCTTGTCACCGGTCAGATGGATCAACCAGGTCGAGATTGCCGGGGTGAAACCGCCGAAAACTGCTGTCGCCAGGCTATAGGCCAGAGAAAAACCGGCCACCCGCACCTCTACCGGCATGATTTCAGTCAGCGCCGGAATCATCGCGCCGTTATACAAACCGTAGAGAAACGAGAACCACAACAGCACTTCCAGCATATGAGCAAAGCTTGGCGCCTGAGCGAGAAAGGACAGCGCCGGATAAGCGCTGATGATGGTCAGCAGCGTCATCGCTACCAGCAGCGGCTTGCGTCCGAAACGGTCGCTCAACATGCCGCCGACCGGCAGCCAGATAAAGTTGGAGACACCGACCAGCAACGTCACCAGCAGCGCATCGGAGGTACTCAGATTGAGTACGGTTTTGCCGAATGTCGGTGCATAAATGGTGATCAGGTAAAACGTGGTGGTAGTCATCGCCACCATCAGCATGCCGGCAATCACCACGCGCCAGTTTTGCAGCAGCGTCGCGAACACCTGTCGCATGGTCGGACGGTGAGCGCGCGTGGCGAACTCTTCGGTTTCCTGCAGGCTGCGGCGTAGCAGGAAAATGAACGGGATGATCAGGCAGCCGATGGCGAACGGAATTCTCCAGCCCCAGTCGGCGACAGCAGCAGGTGTCATCCATTGGTTCAAGCCGTAACCCAGCGCGGCGGCGACAACGATTGCCACCTGCTGGCTGCCTGACTGCCAACTGGTGTAGAAGCCCTTGCGGCCGGGTGTCGCCATCTCTGCCAGATACACCGACACGCCGCCCAATTCCGCGCCTGCGGAAAAGCCTTGCAGCAAGCGACCGACCAGCACCAATGCCGGTGCCCACAAGCCGATGCTCGCGTAACCGGGCACCAGGACAATCAGTAACGTGCCACTGGCCATGATCGACAGAGTCACGATCAAGCCTTTGCGCCGGCCCACGTCATCGATGTAAGCGCCCAGAATAACGGCACCCAACGGGCGCATCAGGAAGCCCGCACCGAAGACCGCGAAGGTCATCATCAGCGAAGCAAACTCACTGCTGGCCGGGAAAAATGCGGAGGCGATCTGGGTGGCGTAAAAGCCAAACAGGAAGAAGTCGAATTGCTCGAGGAAGTTGCCTGAAGTGACGCGAAATACTGCTCCGGCCTTCGACCGGGTGTTGCCTGTTCCTGATGGGGATGAGCTGTGCATCAGTGTTCTCCAGCGATCTTATTAGAGTGTTGTAAGCGCTTATGGGGAAGGAGTCTGCCGGACACACTTTGAAACGATAAGTGCTATGTTTTCATCGATTGATGCCCGATTAACATCAATCGACACTCAGACGGTTGCGCCCTGACCCAGCGCTTACAGGTCGAACCGCGCCAAACTCACACGTCGGCCCTTGAATTCTTTATCATTGCGGATGTTTTGTTGGCAGAGCCGATCATGAAATTCGCCATCTCACTTTTTTCCGCCGCCCATGCGCCCTCCTCGCGAAGAGCCTTGCTGTTCGCCAAAGCCGTACTCGCAGGCGGACATGAGATCGTCCGGTTGTTTTTTTATCAGGACGGCGTACACAGCGCGTCGGCCAATGTCGTGACGCCTCAGGATGAGCAGGATATGGCCCTGCAATGGCGTGACTTCATCGCCGAACACCACCTGGATGGCGTGGTATGCATCGCCGCCGCGCTGCGTCGTGGCGTGCTTGATGCCCAAGAGGCCGAGCGTTATCAGCGGCCAGCGGCGAATCTGCGGGAGCCTTGGGAATTGTCTGGGCTGGGGCAGTTGCACGATGCCGTGCAATCGGCTGATCGTTTGATCTGCTTTGGAGGGCCGTGACATGCCCAGATCATTATTGGTAGTCAGCCGCCAGTCGCCGTGGTCCGGTCCCGGTGCCCGTGAAGCGCTGGACATCGTGCTGGCGGGTGGTGCATTCGATCTGTCGGTCGGACTGCTGTTTCTGGATGACGGGGTTTTCCAGTTGTCGCCGAAGCAGTTGCCCGCCGCCCTGCAACAGAAAGACCTGACCGCAAACCTCAAGGCCCTGTCGATGTTCGGCGTTGAAGACCTGTATGCCTGCGGGCAAAGCCTGACCGAGCGCGGCATCCCTGCCAGCGCATTGAGCGAAGAAATCAGTCAGTTGTACACACGCTCCGAACTGTCGGCACTTTTTGACCGCTACGACGAGGTGATTACGATCTGATGGCTACTTTGCACGTTCTCTCCCATTCGCCTTTTGCCGACACCCGACTGGACAGCTGCCTGCGCCTGCTGGGCCGTGACGACGGCGTATTGCTCTGTGGCGACGCTACTTATGCACTGACGCCGTCATGCGCACCATTGAAATCCCTACAGCCCCTGGTCGATTCATTGCAGTTATTTGTGCTTGATGAAGACATCAAGGCACGCAATCTGCCACTGCCCACCGGAGTAAACAGCATCGACTACCCTGCCTTCGTGGAACTGTCCTTACGCTTCGACAAGGTCAATACCTGGCTATGAAACAGTTGACGATTGACGGGCACAGCATCGAACTGGACAAGGATGGCTTTCTGCAGGACCTCAACGACTGGTCGCTTGACGTCGCCCACGCCCTGTCCGCCGAGGAAGGTATCGCCCTGAGTGCCGAGCACGTAGAAATCCTCCAGTTGCTGCGGGATTTCTACGCCGAGTTTCAGCTTTCGCCGGCCACTCGGCCGCTGATCAAATACACCGCACTGAAGCTGGGTACGGAAAAAGGCAACAGCATGCACCTCAACCGCCTGTTCAACGGCACTCCCGCCAAACTCGCCGCCAAGCTGGCGGGCCTGCCTAAACCGACCAATTGCATATGAACGATTACACCGCGCTTGTTACCGAAACACCTGAAGAACATCCCTTTGCGACATTTGTGCGCATCCTGGGCAAAGGCAAACGCGGTGCGCGCAACCTGACGCGCGAAGAAGCGCGAGAGGCCATGGGTATGTTGCTCGATGAAAAAGTCGAGGACACCCAGCTCGGGGCTTTTCTGATGCTGCTGCGCCATAAGGAAGAAAGCCCCGAGGAACTGGCGGGGTTTACCGAAGCCGTGCGCGAACGCCTCAATGCTCCGGCGATTCAGGTCGATATCGACTGGCCGACCTACGCGGGGAAAAAGCGTCATCTGCCGTGGTACTTGCTGGCGGCCAAGTGTCTGGCGCAAAACGGCGTGAAGATCCTCCTGCACGGCGGCGGTGCCCATACTGCGGGACGCCTGTACACCGAACAATTGCTCGGCCTGCTGAATATTCCCCTGTGCCGCAACTGGTCGGCAGTCGAAACCTCGCTTGAGCAAGGCAATATAGCGTTCATTCCGCTAGGGGACTGGGCACCACAGCTGCAACGCATGATTGATCTACGCAACACGCTGGGCCTGCGCTCCCCCATTCATTCTCTGGCACGCATTCTCAACCCGCTTCAGGCCCGTTGCGGCCTGCAAAGCATCTTTCATCCGGGCTATCAGAGCGTGCATCGCGATGCCAGCAGCCTGCTGGGCGACAACGCCATTGTGGTCAAGGGTGACGGTGGCGAAATCGAGATCAACCCGGACACTATCAGCCATTTGTACGGCACCACTGGCGGCCAGCCTTGGGACGAGGAGTGGCCAGCGCTTTCGCCGCGCCGTCACGTAAAACCAGCGACACTCGACCCGCAGCAACTGTTGGCCTTGTGGCGCGGGGAAATCGAAGACAGCTACCCGCAACTGGCGTTGATATCGACCATCGCGCTTGCCCTGCGCGGCCTGGGTGTCGCTCGCGACGAAGCGTTCGAGCAAGCCCGAGTGTTCTGGGATCGCCGCGACAAGAACCTCTGACCTATCGGCTGTGACGATCACCAGCCCCCATAATCTTGCGCTTTTTCGGTCGAACCGATGCGCCCTGGCTGACCTCCAAGCTCTATAACCTGGAAATGGGAGTCAGACATGGGCCTTCTGGTCGAAGGACACTGGCAAGACCAGTGGTACGAAAGCAGCAAAGATGGCGCCTTTCAGCGAGAAAACGCGCAACGACGCAACTGGGTCACAGCCGATGGACAAGCGGGGCCATCCGGTGAGGGCGGTTTTGCTGCACAGGCCGGCCGCTACCACTTGTATGTCTCACTGGCATGCCCGTGGGCACACCGCACGCTGATCGTACGCAAGCTCAAAGGCCTGGAAAGTCTGATCGGTGTTTCAGTGGTCAGTTGGCTGATGCTGGAAAATGGCTGGACTTTTGATCAGCAGAAAGGCTCCAGCGGCGATGCGCTGGATGATTTCCAGTTCTTTCACCAACGCTATACGGCCGATGATCCCAGCTATACCGGACGCGTTACTGTCCCTGTGCTGTGGGACAAACAGCGGAAATGCATCGTCAGCAATGAGTCTGCGGAAATCATTCGCATGTTCAATGACGCATTCGACGAACTGACCGGCAACACGCTGGATTTTTATCCGCAAGCCTTGCGGGCGAGCATCGACGAGCTCAACGAGCAGATTTATCCGAACGTCAACAACGGTGTCTACAGGGCCGGGTTCGCCACCTCACAGGGGGCATACGAAGATGCATTCAATGATGTGTTTGCCGAACTGGACGTGCTGGAAAACCTGCTCGGGGAAAAGCGCTACCTGACAGGGAAGCACCTGACCGAAGCCGACATACGCCTGTTCACCACCATCGTGCGCTTCGATGCGGTGTATTACAGCCACTTCAAGTGCAACCTGCGGCGCATCGCGGATTACCCGAACCTCAGCAATTGGCTACGTGAGTTGTACCAATGGCCAGGTATCGCGGAGACCGTGAACTTCGAGCACATCAAGGGCCACTACTACGCGAGCCATCGCACCATCAACCCGACCGGCATCATACCCAAGGGGCCAGCGCTTGATCTGCAGGCAGGTCACGACCGGCAGCGGCTGTCCGGTGAGGGTGTCTGGAGCAATTGACAGATTGGCAAAAAAGGATGGATAGCCCGAACGGGCTATCCGCAATCGGCTTCAGACAGTCGCCTGAGCCCCTTCGAACCATGCCAGTTTTTCACGCAACTTGACCACTTCGCCGATGATTACCAGCGTTGGCGCATGCACCTCATGCTCGGCAACCAGTTGCGGCAGATTGGCCAGAGTGCCGGTAAACACACGCTGATTGACCGTCGTGCCCTGCTGGACCAGCGCAGCAGGCGTATCGGCAGAGCGACCATGCCTGATCAGCTCTTCACAGATGACCGGCAAACCGATCAGCCCCATGTAAAACACCAGCGTCTGAGCAGGCGCAACCAGCTCTGACCAAGGCAGGTCTGTTGTACCATCTTTCAAGTGACCGGTAATGAAACGCACAGACTGTGCATGATCACGGTGCGTCAGCGGTATACCGGCATACGCCGCACAACCGCTGGCGGCGGTAATACCTGGAACCACCTGAAACGGAATGCCATGCGCAGCCAGTTCTTCGATTTCCTCGCCGCCACGGCCGAAGATAAACGGATCGCCGCCTTTGAGGCGCACTACCCGCTTGCCTTGCTTGGCCAGTGCAACCAACTGCTGGTTGATCTGCTCCTGCGGAACAGCATGCTCTGCACGACGCTTGCCGACATAGACACGCTCGGCATCGCGACGGCACAGGTCAAGAATCGTCGGCGCGACAAGGCGGTCATACAGCACCACATCCGCTTGCTGCATCAGGCGCAAGGCACGGAAGGTCAGCAAGTCAGGATCACCGGGGCCAGCACCGACCAGATACACCTCGCCGGTCTCCGGCGGCGGCTCGCCAGCGATCTTGGCGATCAGCAGACGCTCGGCCTCGGCCCCCTGCCCGGCCAACTGGCGGTCGGCAATGGCACCCTGAAAAACATCTTCCCAGAACGCTCGGCGTTGCTGCACATTCGGAAACAGACCTTTGACCTGATTGCGAAAGCGCGCAGCCAGCCCGGCGAGCTGCCCGTAGGTGGAGGGAATCCAGGTTTCCAGCTTGGCACGGATCAGACGTGCCAGCACCGGCGCATCGCCGCCACTGGACACAGCGATCACCAATGGCGAGCGGTCGACAATCGCCGGAAAGATAACCGTACACAACGCCGGGGCATCCACCACATTGACCGGAACGCAGCGCAGCCGGGCGTCATGGGAAACCTTGGCGTTGAGCGGCTCGTCATCGGTCGCGGCAATAATCAGCACACAACCATCAAGGTCGCTTTCGCTGTAGCCACGCAGGATCATCTCACCGCCGCTCTGGACGACCAGCTCGCTCAGTTGGGCCTCGATTTCTGGCGCAACCACGCGCAGCACTGCGCCAGCGTCGGCAATCAGGCGTGATTTGCGCAGGGCAATTTCACCACCGCCGACCACCAGCACCCGGCTGCCACGCAGGTTATGGAACAGCGGCAGAAATTCCATTTAACCGATGACCTCAAGGCCGCCCATGTAAGGCTTGAGCACCTCGGGCACACGAATCGACCCATCCGCCTGCTGGTAGTTTTCCAGCACCGCGACCAGTGTACGACCCACCGCCAGCCCCGACCCGTTGAGGGTGTGGACCAGTTCCGGCTTACCGGTTTCCGGATTGCGCCAGCGGGCCTGCATGCGGCGCGCCTGGAAATCACCGCAGTTGGAGCACGAAGAGATTTCGCGGTACTTGTCCTGGCTTGGAATCCACACTTCCAGGTCGTAGGTCTTCACGGCACTGAAACCCATGTCGCCGGTGCACAGCGCCAGCGTACGGTACGGCAGTTCCAGCAACTGCAGAACGCGCTCGGCGTTGCCGGTCAGCGATTCAAGCGCAGCCATGGAGTCCTCAGGCGCAACAATCTGAACCATCTCGACCTTGTCGAACTGGTGTTGGCGGATCATGCCCCGCGTGTCACGACCCGACGCGCCCGCTTCGCTGCGGAAGCAAGGGGTATGGGCAACAAACTTGAGAGGCAGCTGTTTGGCATCAAGAATTTCACCCGACACGATGTTGGTCAACGATACTTCCGCGGTCGGAATCAGGTACAGATCAGCTTCGCCTTCGCGGGTGATCTTGAACAGGTCTTCCTCGAACTTGGGCAACTGGCCCGTACCCTGCAACGCAGGTGCCTGCACCAGGTAAGGCGTGTAGGTCTCTTCGTAACCGTGTTCGTTGATATGCAGATTGATCATGAACTGCGCCAGCGCACGGTGCAGGCGCGCGATTGGGCCACGCAGCAACGCAAAACGCGCACCGGACAGCTTGGCAGCGGTCTCGAAATCCAGCCAGCCGAACTTCTCGCCCAGAGCGACGTGATCCTTGACCTCGAAATCGAAGGCAGTCGGCGTACCCCAGCGACGCACTTCGACGTTGCCTTCTTCGTCAGCACCGACCGGCACCGATTCGTGAGGCAGGTTCGGAATGCTCAGCACCAGCGCATCCAGCTCGGCCTGAATGCCGTCCAGCTCGACCTTGCCTTCGCTCAGCTCGTTGCCCATGCGCTCGACGTCAGCCATCAACGGCGCAATGTCTTCGCCGCGCTGCTTGGCCTGACCGATGGACTTGGAACGTGCATTGCGCTCGGCCTGCAGCTGTTCGGTGCGGGTCTGCACCACCTTGCGCTGGGCTTCCAGCGATTCAATGCGCGCCACATCCAGTGTAAAGCCACGGGAAGCCAGGCGATCCGCTACGTCCTGAAGTTGAGTACGTAACAGTTTGGAATCGAGCATATCGTTCTCTCGTCTATCAAAGTCTGGTCAGGGACAGGCCAACCCAGGTTGCGAGCAGCCCGCCGAATACGCTGATACCGGCATAACCAAGGGCCAGCGGTACTTGCCCGCTTTCCAGCAGGCGCAGCGTATCCAGTGAAAAGGATGAAAAGGTCGTCAGACCGCCTACAAAGCCGACAATCAAGCCGGCACGAATTTCGATGGGCACTTCCGGGCGCAGCAAAAACAATCCATACAGTACGCCGATTATCAGGCACCCTACGATGTTGACCGCAAGCGTTGCTGCGTAAAAATGTCGTGGCCAGTTGGCGCTTACCCAGGTACCCGCTGCAAAACGCAATAATGTACCAGCGATCCCGGCAATCGACACCGCAAGAATGGTCTGAATCATCACTTTCTCCGCTGGCGGGGACTGGCATCGTCCAATGCGCTCAGATGCCTGAGCTTCTCACCGATCTTGAGTTCCAGACCGCGTGGCACAGGCTGGTAATACTGCCGTGGTTCCAGCTCGTCCGGAAAGTAGTCCTCACCCGCCGCATAGGCTTCAGGCTCGTCATGGGCGTATCGGTATTCTTCGCCATAACCGAGCTGCTTCATCAGCTTGGTCGGCGCATTGCGCAAATGCAGCGGAACCTCCAGCGAACCATGCTCGCCGGCTTCGCGCATTGCTGCCTTGAAGGCCATGTAGACCGCGTTGCTTTTTGGCGCACAGGCCAGATAGACGATGGCCTGCGCTACCGCCAGTTCGCCCTCGGGGCTGCCCAGACGCTCCTGCACGTCCCAGGCCGACATGCACAGCGGCAAGGCGCGCGGATCTGCATTGCCGATATCTTCACTGGCCATGCGCACCACGCGACGCGCCAGATACAGCGGATCGCAGCCGCCGTCGATCATCCGGGCAAACCAGTACAGGGCTGCGTCGGGGTCAGAACCACGTATTGATTTGTGCAAGGCCGATATCTGGTCATAGAACGCCTCGCCGCCCTTGTCGAAGCGGCGTCGGCTGTCACCCAGCAGGCTCTGCAGCAGCTCGACGTCGATCTCGCTGCCGTCTTCGGCAAGATCGGACGCGTTTTCCAGAAGATTGAGCATGCGCCGACCATCGCCATCAGCGGCGGCCATGAGAATCGTGAAGCCTTCATCGCTCAGGGTCAGTTGGCGCTTGCCCAACCCGCGCTCCTCGGTCAGAGCACGATGGACCAGTTTGCGCAGCGCCGCCTCGTCCAGGCTTTTGAGCACATAGACACGGGCACGGGACAACAAGGCATTATTGAGTTCGAACGAAGGATTTTCGGTAGTAGCGCCGATAAAAATCAGCGTGCCATCCTCGACATAAGGCAGGAACGCATCCTGTTGCGACTTGTTGAAGCGGTGCACTTCGTCGACGAACAGAATCGTGCGTTTGCCATATTGCCCGGCCTGCTGTTTGGCGACTTCCACTGCCTGACGAATTTCCTTGACCCCCGCCAGCACGGCGGAAACAGTCTCGAAATGCGCGTCCGACACCTTGGCCAGCAGCCTCGCCAGGGTAGTCTTGCCCACACCGGGCGGGCCCCAGAAAATCATCGAATGCAGCGCACCCTGCTCCAGCGCCTCACGCAGAGGCTTGCCGTGGGCAAGCACGTGCTCCTGACCGACGTATTCATCCAGATTGGTAGCACGCAAACGTGCAGCCAGAGGCTGAGCTATCGGTTCGCGGCTGAACAGATCCATGATCAGGAATTAACCCTTTTACTCTTGAATGACATCAGCACCCTTGGGAATTTGGAACTGAAACTTGCTGGCCGCAACAGGCTCGTTGGCCTTGACGCCGGTGAACAGGATATTGGTGCGCTGGCCCACGCTGTCGATCAGTTGCATGTCGTTGATGATGCCGTTACGAAATGACAAACGCAGGCTGTCGAACAGGGTGTCCTTGGTCTTGGGCTTGAGCACGAAGTCGATCACACCACCCGCCTCTTTCGCCGTGATATCGAAGCTTTCGCTGATCTTCGACACGTCACCGGACAGCAACAAGGCTGGGGTCTGGGTCAGGCGCTGATCGAGTTTCTTGATGGTGACCTGCTCCAGATCAGGGTCCCACAACGACACTTTCTTGCCGTCGGAAACCATCAACTGCTCCTGTGGCGCATCGGTGTGCCAGTTGAACAGGCCTGGACGCTGCAACGTCATTTCGCCGGTAGTCTCTTGCAATTGCGTGCCGCCACCGTCCAGTGTCAATTGCGAGAAGCGTGCGGTCAGGGTCTGGGATTTCTCCAGCAACTGGGTCAGGCGTGCCACGTCCTTGCTGTCGGCATGGGCGGACATCACGGAGAAGGTCAGTGCGGTGGCCAACAGCATGCGGATAAGACGCATGGGATTCCTCTTTGAAGTCGATGATGATGCGGCAGCGTGACTTGCACGCTGCCGCCGCAGTTCGGGGTGATAAAAATCAGTCGCGCACCGGTCCTGGAGCCAGAACTTCACGCGATCCGTTGGTATTCATGGAGGTCACGACGCCAGCCATTTCCATCGCTTCGATCATGCGCGCTGCGCGGTTATAGCCGATCTTCAGCTTGCGCTGCACGGCGGAAATCGATGCGCGGCGGCTTTCGAGTACAAACTTGACCGCCTCATCGTAAAGCGCGTCGCTTTCGCTGTCTTCACTGCCTTCGCCGCCACCGCCATCAAAGCCGCTGCCGGGCTCTTCCACACCGGCGAGAATATCGTCGTTGTAGTCAGGCGAACCACGCAGTTTCCAGGCCTCTACCACGCGATGCACTTCCTCGTCGGAAACAAACGCGCCGTGCACGCGAATCGGCAGGCTGGTGCCCGGCGGCATGTATAGCATGTCGCCATGGCCCAACAGTTGTTCGGCACCGCCCTGATCGATGATGGTCCGGGAATCGATCTTGCTCGACACCTGAAACGCCATGCGCGTCGGGATGTTGGCCTTGATCAGACCGGTAATCACATCCACCGAAGGACGCTGTGTCGCGAGGATCAGGTGGATACCTGCCGCACGAGCCTTCTGGGCGATACGGGCGATCAGCTCTTCGACCTTCTTGCCGACGATCATCATCATGTCGGCGAATTCATCCACCACTACCACGATGGTCGGCAGCTTGCTCAGCAACGGCGCTTCGTCATGAATGCTTTCCCGCTTGTACAGCGGATCGGCAAGTGGCTCCCCGGCATCCTGCGCATCCTTGACCTTCTGGTTGAAGCCCGAAAGGTTACGCACACCCATTTTCGCCATCAGCTTGTAACGGCGTTCCATCTCGGCAACGCTCCAGCGCAAGGCGTTGGCAGCGTCCTTCATGTCGGTAACGACCGGACACAACAGGTGCGGAATACCTTCGTAGATGGACAGCTCAAGCATTTTCGGATCGATCATGATCAGCTTGGCGTCTTCCGGGCCGGACTTGAACAGGATCGACAGGATCATGGCGTTGACACCAACCGACTTACCGGAACCGGTCGTACCGGCCACCAGCAAGTGGGGCATCTTGGCCAGGTCGGTAATCACCGGCTTGCCGCCGATGTCGTGGCCCAGCGCCAGGGTGACCGGCGACTTGGCATTATCGTATTCAGGGGTCGACAGCACCTCGGAGAAGCGCACGATCTGGCGGTCTTCGTTGGGGATCTCGATACCGACGGTGGTCTTGCCCGGGATCACCTCGACCACGCGCACGCTGGTGACCGCCAGTGAGCGGGCAAGGTCCTTGGCGAGGTTGGCAATGCGACTGACCTTGACGCCAGCGGCCGGCTGAATCTCGTAACGGGTAATGACCGGGCCGGGATGGATGGAGTCAACCGAGACCTCGACACCAAATTCCTTGAGCTTGATTTCCAGCAGATGACCGACCGCCGCCAGGGACTCTGGCGAGTAGTTGAGCTGCTTCTTTTCTGCCGGATCAAGGATGGAGATGGGCGGCAAGGTGCCTTCGACTGCGCTGTCAACGAACAGCGGGGCCTGTTTTTCCTTCATGACCCTCTTGCTCGGTTCTGCAGGCTTTGAAGGGGCTGGCGCAATAACCGCAGGCACGTGCTTTTCACGCTCGGTCATGTGTTTGCTCAGCGACACTTCGCGCTCCATCAGGCGCTCTTTGGCCTTGGCCTGCTCGCGACGGTCAGGGGCAACGGGCGCGACCACATCGTTGACGCGCATGTCGACTTCACGCAACTGCGCGACCATCTGCTTGCGCTCGGCACGGGCGGTCCACCAGCGGTTCGCCGCCCCCTGGAACAATTCGAACAGGTCAAGGGTGATCTTGCCGGTGACGTCCATGACCTTGAACCACGACAGGTCGGTAAACACTGTCAGACCGAATAGAAACAGGGCGATGAACAGCAAAGTGCTGCCCTGGATGTTCAGGGCTTTCTTGGCCAGATCGCCCAGCACTTCGCCCAGCACGCCGCCAGCAGAGCCCGGGAAGCCTGCCGAAAAGTGAAAATGAATGTGCGCCAGCGCCGCGCCCGCCAGTATCAGGAATACCAGCCCGATCAGACGCCAGGAGAAGAGCCAGCCGCTCCACTGCCAGGGTTCGTGACGATGACGAAACACCTGCCAGGCCTTGATTGCCAGCAGCAGCGGGAAAATATAGGCGAAATAGCCCAGGATCATGAACAGGATATCGGCACAGAAGGCACCGGCAAGCCCCGCAGCGTTCTGCACCTGCGCGGCGTTACTGCTGGTGTGGCTCCAGCCGGGATCACTCTGATCGTAGGTCAACAATGCCATTATCAGGTACAGGCACAGGGCGCCAAAGGCGATCAGGGCCCCTTCCTTGAGCCGGTAGTGCAATTGCTGCCGCCAAAGCGGAACAGCGCTGGGTGCTGGGGTGGATTTCTTCAAAACGCTTTAATTCCTGCGCTGTAGCGCGAACATCTCGTTGATTGACCAGAAACGGCTGTCGGACGGCGCTGAATGCTCCCGCATGAACAGGGATAGCAGACATCGGGAAGCCCGTTCGGCAGACGTTTGAATGATAACGCCCAAAGCAGGCATTGTACGGCTTTACGGGCGCTTGGGTCTGTACGAAAACGCGTCAGACCGACTTCAGACAGTTCCGCAATGCGGGACATGCTTTCATGTTCGCTGATGATGTTCAATTTGAGCACGCATTCCGTTTTGTGACAAAGGCTTATGACGTGTTTCTATCAACCGCCCACAACTTCAAGGGCTACACCATCATCGCCGCGCTCTTGCCCTACCGTATGTGCCAGGTACGCGCCATAATGACAACCGCTTGTGACCACGCCTGCCGCACAGAGTTGCACTGACAGGCCGGTGCGCCCTCCCCTTCCGCAAAGTTGTGATGCCATGCTGACCTGGTTGAACCGCAATAGCCTGGATTTCCCGCCACTGGAGAAAGCCCTCCGCGAGCCCAACGGATTACTTGCCGCCGGTGGAGACCTGTCAGCCGATCGCCTGATCAATGCCTACCGGCACGGCTGCTTTCCGTGGTTTCAGGACGGCCAGCCGATTCTCTGGTGGTCTCCCGATCCGCGTACCGTACTGTTTCCCGAAGAACTGCATGTTTCGCGCAGCCTCGGCAAAATGTTGCGCCAGTCTCGCTACCACGTGACCTTTGACCGGGATTTTGCGAGCGTGATCAAGGCCTGCGCTGCGCCGAGAAGTTACGCCAATGAAACCTGGATCACCGGCTCGATGCAGGATGCCTATCTTGAGTTGCACCGACGCGGCCATGCGCACAGCGTCGAGGTCTGGGATCAGGATGAACTGGTCGGCGGGCTGTATGGCCTGGCAATGGGCCAGCTGTTCTTCGGTGAGTCCATGTTCAGCCGTGCAGACAACGCCTCCAAAGTCGGATTCGCCACACTGGTGCAGCACCTGACTGACTGGGGTTTTGTATTGATCGATTGCCAGATGCCGACCCAACACCTTCACAGCTTCGGCGCACGCTCGATTCCTCGGCAGACTTTTGCCGACTATCTGTCCCGGCATCTTGATCAGCCAAGCGGTGCCGACTGGTCATCTAGGCGAGTTTGACAGGCTGGCATACACTCACAGGTAAGGATTTACCATTAGGCGACGACCATGACAGAGCTGGCGAGGCTGAAGTTTTATGCCACTCAACCGCACACCTGCAGTTACCTGCCTGAAGAGCAGGCGACGACCCTGTTTCTGGACCCCAGCCAGCCAATGGATGTGCAGGTCTACGCCGACCTCTCGGACATGGGCTTTCGCCGTAGCGGCGATCATCTTTACCGCCCCCACTGCCAGAACTGCAGCGCTTGCGTGCCCGCACGCATCCCCGTGAACCTGTTTGTACCCGACAGACAGCAAAAAAGGATTTTGAAACGTAATGCCGATGTACAGGTGCAAAGCGCCAGACCGGCTTTCACCGAGGAATATTTCGATCTTTATCAACGTTACATAGAGCAACGGCATGCTGACGGCGACATGTTTCCACCCAGCCGCGAGCAGTTTTCGACATTTCTGGTTCGCGACCTGCCCTTTTCGCGTTTTTACGAATTTCGCGTCGACCAACGACTGCTGGCAGTTGCGGTCACCGACCTTTTGCCCAACGGCCTTTCCGCGGTCTACACGTTCTACGAACCTGATGAAGAGCGCCGCAGTCTGGGCCGTTACGCGATTTTGTGGCAGATCGCCGAAGCCGCCAGACTTCAACTGCAGGCGGTGTACCTGGGTTACTGGATCAAAAACTGCAAAAAGATGAATTACAAGACCCAATATCGGCCCATTGAGCTACTTACCAATCAAAGATGGGTCACTCTGTATTGAACCCCTTGGCTTAAACTGGTTTTTTCGGGCACAATGCACGCCGCTTTTGCCTGGCGCCACTTGCACCGGGCCACTCATTTGTATACCGAGGGCTTTACTGCATGTCGAAAGAAGACAGCTTCGAAATGGAAGGCACTGTCGTCGACACCCTGCCCAACACCATGTTCCGCGTGGAGTTGGAAAACGGGCACGTCGTAACCGCGCATATCTCCGGCAAGATGCGCAAGAATTACATCCGTATTCTGACCGGTGACAAAGTGCGTGTAGAACTGACGCCCTATGACCTGAGCAAAGGGCGCATCACCTACCGCGCTCGTTAAACAGGCATTGACGAAAACGCCCGGCATAAGCCGGGCGTTTTTGTTTGCCTGTTTCATACAACCAGAGACCTCGGCCTGCCCCGCATCCATTCACGATGCGGAGCGAGGCTTGGGCGTCAGGCCATTTCTGCTGTGGTTTCGAAGTCGAAGGTAATCTCGCCATCCTTGATATCGATGTGAACCACACCGCCGTGCTCTGACAATTCGCCGAACAGGATCTCTTCGGCCAGTGGCCGCTTGATCTTGTCCTGAATCAGGCGAGCCATCGGTCTGGCACCCATCGCCGCATCGTAACCACCCTGCGCCAGCCAGCTTCTCGCCGCCTCGGACACTTCGAGCAGTACGCGCTTGTCTTCCAGCTGGGCCTGAAGCTCGGTAAGGAACTTGTCGACCACGCTCATGATGACTTCGTGGCTGAGACGGCCAAACTGAATGATGGTGTCCAGACGGTTGCGGAACTCCGGCGTGAAGCTCTTCTTGATCACTTCCATCGCATCAGACGAGTGGTCCTGATGCGTGAAACCGATCGAAGCACGCGCGGCGGACTCAGCCCCGGCATTGGTGGTCATGATCACGATCACATTGCGGAAATCTGCCTTGCGTCCATTGTTATCGGTCAGCGTACCGTGGTCCATCACCTGCAAAAGCAGGTTGAAGACTTCCGGGTGAGCCTTTTCGATTTCATCGAGCAGCAGCACGCAATGCGGTTGACGAGTGATGGCTTCGGTCAAAAGACCGCCCTGATCGAAACCGACGTAGCCCGGAGGCGCGCCGATCAGACGGGAAACGGTATGCCGCTCCATGTACTCGGACATGTCGAAACGAATCAGCTCGACACCCAACGCCTTGGCCAACTGGCGAGCGGCTTCGGTCTTGCCGACACCGGTAGGGCCTGCGAACAGGAACGAACCGACCGGCTTGTCAGGCGACTTGAGGCCTGCACGCGAAAGCTTGATCGCCGTCGACAACGAGTCAATGGCTGCATCCTGACCAAACACGGTGAGCTTCAGATCGCGCTCCAGGTTACGCAGCAGCTCCTTGTCCGAGCTGTTGACGTGTTTTGGCGGAATACGCGCGATCTTGGCGACGATGTCTTCGACCTGAGGCACATCGATGCGCTTGACGCGCTGCTCGACAGGCTGCAGACGCTGGTAGGCACCGGCTTCATCAATAACATCGATCGCCTTGTCGGGCATATGACGGTCATTGATGTAACGCGACGCAAGCTCAGCTGCGGCGCGCAGCGCTTCGTCACTGTACTCGATGCTGTGATGCTGCTCGAAACGGCTTTTCAGGCCACGAAGGATGCCGATGGTGTCTTCGACCGAAGGCTCGGACACATCGACTTTCTGGAAGCGACGCGCCAAGGCGCGGTCTTTTTCGAAAATCCCGCGAAACTCCTGAAAGGTCGTAGAGCCGATGCAACGGATCTCGCCAGACGACAGCAACGGTTTTAGCAGGTTAGAGGCATCCATCACCCCGCCTGATGCCGCACCAGCACCAATGATGGTGTGGATCTCGTCAATGAACAGGATCGCCTGAGGACGCTTGCGCAGCTCATTGAGCAACGCTTTGAAACGCTTCTCGAAATCGCCGCGGTATTTGGTCCCGGCCAGCAGGGCACCCAGATCAAGCGAGTAGACAACGCTGCTGGCGAGTAAATCAGGGACCTGATTGTCCACGATACGCTTGGCCAGGCCTTCGGCAATAGCCGTTTTACCAACCCCAGCCTCACCGACCAGCAACGGGTTGTTCTTGCGACGACGAGCCAGAATCTGAGCTACGCGCTCGACTTCGCTTTCGCGACCGACCAGCGGATCGATGCGCCCCTGGCGCGCCAATTCGTTCAGATTGCTGGCATAGGCATCCAGAGGATTGCCTGAGGAAGATGCTTCACCGCCCTCGTCGTCCTGCATATCCTGTTCACCTTCAGAAGAGTGTTCGCCATGCCCCGGAACCTTGGAGATACCGTGGGCGATATAGTTGACGACATCAATCCGGGCCACGCTCTGCTGCTTGAGCAGAAACACGGCCTGGCTTTCCTGCTCACTGAAAATTGCAACCAGCACGTTGGCGCCGGTTACTTCGCGCTTGCCGGAGCTCTGCACGTGGAAAACTGCCCGTTGCAGCACACGCTGGAACCCGAGCGTCGGTTGTGTCTCGCGATCCTCGTCATGAACGGGGATCAGCGGAGTGGTGGAGTCGATGAACTCCTGCAGATCATGCTTGAGTTTATCGAGGTTTGCACCGCAGGCACGCAGAACAGTGGCTGCAGCCTCATTATCCAATAGAGCCAGCAGGAGGTGCTCGACCGTCATGAACTCATGACGCTTCGAACGTGCCTCCTTGAAGGCAAGATTGAGGGTGACTTCGAGCTCACGGTTTAACATAGCTTCACCTCATACCCAAGTGGTCGGCGTTTAACCGTCCTTCTCGATCTCACAGAGTAGCGGATGCTGGCTCTCCCTGGCGTATTGATTGACCTGCATTGCCTTGGTCTCGGCGATGTCGCGGGTAAACAATCCGCAGACTGCCCGTCCCTCTGTATGGACGGCCAGCATGACTTTGGTGGCCAGCTCACGATTCAGGTTAAAAAACACCTCGAGTACTTCTACGACGAAATCCATCGGGGTGTAGTCATCGTTGAATAAAACCACCTTGTACATCGGTGGCGCCTGCAGGGTCGGCTTGGCGTCCTGCACCGCGATGCCTGCCGCGTCGTCCTCGTGCGACTGCGGACTGTCCTGATTGAATGTTAGTCGAATCTTGCTAAATGCATGCATGGAAAGAAATGTTCGTTTGAGGGCGGATTGAGCTGTCAGTCGCAGTTTGGACGCTTTTCAAACAGACCGCCACATGACCTTGACTATCAGCTAAACGGTGTTACAAACAATAGAGCCCACATTGGGTAAAAAGGGTCCGCGCAGTCAACCAAAATTTTTGGGGAGGCGGATTGAAGTGGATGATACTCCTGACGGAGTCCTTTGCAGAGGGATATGGCGATGCTTAACGGAAAAGTCAAGTGGTTCAACAATGCAAAAGGTTATGGATTCATAATCGAAGACGGCAAGCCGGATGACGACTTGTTCGCCCATTTTTCGACCATCCAGATGGAAGGTTACAAGACCCTCAAAGCCGGCCAGCCGGTCAGTTTTGAAATCATTCAGGGGCCAAAAGGGCTGCATGCCGTGAATATCGCGCCATTGCTGGCTAAAGCAGGTGAGCCTGTGAAGGAAACCCATGCTGCGTCTGAGCATGAACCTGAACATGCACACGCTTGAAGTCCTCCATGGAAACAGCCTGACAGCAGATCAATGGCCTTTCGCGCCAGTTGACTGAGTAATCAGAAACACGCAATGAGCCTGTACCGGATCTTGAGAAACCGCAGCTTTGGTAGCTTGAACCGATGCGACTCCACAGGGTATCGAATTAGCGGTTATTGCACCGCGGATGCCCCTACCGTGACAGAGCCATCAGCGCCCCACTCCTCCGCCAGATCCCGCCTCTTGAAGCCTGATTGATAACTCGTAGACATCCTGGTCGTTCGACCAACGGCGGATGTTCATTATTCGATAGCACGCATAGCATTAATGCCTCGCGCCAATGGTTTGATATACTCGCGCCGTGACCGAAGAGTCATAAAGGCTGACCCGTCTGAAATCAGACCCTCAACCTTCCTATGCGTCGGGTCGCTACCTGGCCTGACAGCTTGACGCTCGACTGATGCACCCAACATCACCGCGAATGAACCTCGACCTGGGCCCATGGCCGAACCGTGGGCAAGAGTGCATACCCTGCGCGTATCGAGATTTTGTGCATGCTCAGCAAAACAGAGAGTTAATACGAATGTCCAACCGCTCGAAGATCATCTACACCTTCACCGACGAAGCTCCGGCCCTCGCCACCTATTCGCTGCTGCCTATTATCGAAGCTTTCACAGCCTCCTCCGATATCGACGTGGAAACGCGCGACATCTCCCTGGCGGGCCGTGTTCTTTCAAGCTTCCCGGAGTCGCTTGGCGCCGATCAACAAGTGCCGGATCATCTCGCCGAGCTGGGCAAACTGGCCACTACGCCAGAAGCCAACATCATCAAGCTGCCTAACATCAGTGCCTCGGTCCCTCAATTGAAGGCGACCATCAAGGAGCTTCAGGATCAGGGCTACAAGATTCCCGACTACCCTGAAAACCCTGTCACTGACGCGGAAAAAGAAACCCGCGCACGCTACGACAAGACCAAGGGTAGCGCCGTGAACCCGGTGCTGCGCGAAGGCAACTCCGATCGTCGCGCACCGTTGTCGGTCAAGAACTACGCTCGCAAGCACCCACACAAAATGGGCGCCTGGTCCGCCGACTCCAAGGCCCACGTTGCGCACATGAGCAACGGCGACTTCTACGGCAGCGAAAAAGCTGCCCAGATCGCAGCCGACAACACCGTTAAAATCGAACTGATCGCTCAGGACGGCACCACCACCGTTCTGAAGGAAAAAACCGCCGTCAAGGCTGGCGAAGTCGTTGACTGCTCGGTAATGAGCGCCAAAGCTCTGCGCAGCTTCATTGCCGCCGAGATTGAGGACGCCCGCAAGCAAGGCGTTCTGTTCTCGGTGCATCTGAAAGCCACCATGATGAAGATCTCCGACCCGATCATGTTCGGCCAGATCGTTGATGAGTTCTACAAGGATGCATTGACCAAGCACGCTGACACGCTGAAGCAGATCGGCTTCAGCCTGAACAACGGCATCGGTGACCTGTACGAGCGCATCACCAGCCTGCCTGCTGAAAAACAGGCCGAAATCAAGGCTGACATCGAAGCGGTCTACGCCACTCGCCCACAACTGGCGATGGTCAACTCCGACAAGGGCATCACCAACCTGCACGTGCCGAGTGACGTAATTGTCGACGCATCGATGCCAGCGATGATCCGTGACTCCGGCAAGATGTGGGGCACAGATGGTCAACTGCACGATGCCAAGGCAGTGATCCCGGATCGCTGCTACGCCACCATCTATCAAGCAGTCATCGAAGACTGCAAGAAAAATGGCGCATTCGACCCGACCACTATGGGCAGCGTACCGAACGTTGGCCTGATGGCTCAAAAAGCCGAAGAATATGGCTCCCACGACAAGACTTTCCACATCCAGACCAACGGCGTGGTTCGTGTAACCGACAGCCAGGGCAACCTGCTGATGGAACAGAACGTCGAGGCGGGCGATATCTGGCGCATGTGCCAGGCCAAGGACGCGCCGATCCAGGATTGGGTAAAACTGGCCGTCAACCGCGCTCGCGCCAGCAACACACCGGCTATCTTCTGGCTGGACTCGTCTCGCGCCCATGACAGCGTGATGATCGAGAAAGTCCGCAAGTACCTGGGCGACCACGACACGTCGGGCTTGGATATCCAGATCCTGTCACCTGTCGACGCGATGAAGCTGACCCTGGAACGCACTCGCGCCGGCAAGGACACGATCTCGGTAACGGGCAACGTGCTTCGCGATTACCTGACCGACCTGTTCCCGATCATGGAACTGGGCACAAGCGCGAAAATGCTGTCGATCGTTCCGCTGATGAACGGCGGCGGTCTGTTCGAAACCGGCGCTGGCGGTTCGGCTCCCAAGCATGTGCAGCAGTTTGTTGAAGAAAACTTCCTGCGCTGGGATTCGCTGGGCGAGTTTCTGGCTCTGGCTGCGTCCCTGGAACATCTGGGCAATGCCTACAACAACCCGAAAGCGCTGGTTCTGTCCAAGACCCTCGACCAGGCCACTGGCGAGTTCCTGGACCGCAACAAGTCGCCTTCGCGCAAGGTCGGCGGCATCGACAACCGCGGCAGCCATTTCTACCTGACCCTGTTCTGGGCTCAGGCACTGGCTGCTCAAAACGACGATGCAGACCTCAAGGCACAGTTCACGCCTTTGGCCAAAACCCTGACTGACAACGAAGAAAAAATCGTTGCCGAGCTGAACGCTGTTCAGGGCAAGCCGGTGGAAATTGGCGGCTACTACTTCCCTAACCCGGAAGTCACCAGCAAGGCCATGCGCCCGAGCGCCACGCTCAACGCGGCTATCGATGCGTTGAAAGCGTAAGCGGCATGAGACCGGTGCGACGCATTACTGCGTCGCCCAGCCAAAAGCCCCGGCCCGCGTGTCGGGGCTTTTGCATTAAGGCCAAAGACAGACCGGCAGCCCACGTACTGAACATTCTTATCTGGCAGCAGAGGATCAATCCATGACCTGGCAAGCCCACGTTACCGTCGCCACCATCGTCGAAGATCAGGGACGCTTCCTGTTCGTCGAAGAAATGAAAGGCGGACGCGCCGTACTCAACCAACCCGCCGGGCACCTCGACCCGAACGAGAGCCTGCAACGTGCGGCAGTGCGGGAGACTCTTGAAGAAACCGGCTGGGATGTCGAACTGACCAGCGTGGTGGGTATTTACCTGTACACCGCGCCGAGCAACGGCGTGACCTACCAGCGGATATGTTTCGCCGCCAAGGCCATACACCATAACCCTGAATATCAGCTGGACGAAGGCATCGTTGGCGCCGTCTGGCTGACTCGCGACGAACTGCTGGCCCAACAGGAACGCTGGCGCAGCGAGCTGGTACTGCGCTGTCTGGACGATTACCTCAATGCCGAACATTTCAGTCTCGACCTGCTGCGCGACAAGGCGTGAGACTCGACGCCCTCAGCCTGATAGAATCGCGTCCTTTTACAGGTCAGCCGTTGAATCCCCATGCGTGATCCAGCCCCCTCGAACTCAGAAATGAAGCGCGTCATAGTCGGCATGTCCGGCGGCGTGGACTCTTCCGTTTCCGCCGTACTGCTCATGGAGCAGGGTTATCAGGTGGAAGGCTTGTTCATGAAGAACTGGGAAGAAGACGACGGAACGGAATATTGCACCGCCCGCGAAGACCTGGCAGATGCCCAGGCCGTGTGTGACAAGATCGGCATCAAGCTGCACACGGCCAACTTCGCCGCCGAGTACTGGGACAATGTCTTCGAACATTTCCTTGAAGAGTACAAGGCCGGGCGTACCCCCAATCCGGACATCCTCTGCAACCGGGAAATCAAGTTCAAGGCGTTTCTCGACTATGCGCTGATGCTGGGTGCCGACCTGATCGCCACTGGTCACTACGTGCGCCGTCGCGATATCGATGGCCGCACCGAACTGCTCAAGGGCCTGGACCCGAACAAGGATCAAAGCTACTTCCTGCATGCCGTCGGTGGCGAACAGATCGCCCGGACGCTGTTTCCGGTGGGCGAGCTGGAAAAACCGGAAGTACGTGCCATTGCTGAGAAACACGGCCTGGCGACGGCTAAAAAGAAGGACTCCACCGGAATCTGCTTCATTGGCGAGCGCCGTTTCACCGACTTCCTGCGTCAGTACCTGCCCGCCCAGCCTGGAGAGATCAAGACCACCGAAGGTGAAGTCATCGGTCGTCACAGCGGCCTGATGTATCACACCATAGGCCAGCGCCAGGGCCTTGGGATTGGCGGCCTCAAGGACGCCAGCGATGATCCGTGGTACGTGCTGGTCAAGGATCTGGACAACAACGAACTGATCGTTGGCCAGGGCAACGACCACCCGTGGCTGTTCTCCCGCGCACTGGTGTCTTCGGAAATCTACTGGGTCAACCCGATTGATCTGAGCAGCCCGCGCAAACTCACGGCCAAAGTCCGTTATCGTCAGGGCGACCAGCCATGCACACTGGAAAAGACCGCCGACGGCTACCGAGCCACATTCGATGATCCGCAGCGGGCCGTCACACCCGGACAGTCCGTGGTGTTCTACGATGGCGAAATATGTCTGGGCGGCGGCGTGATCGAAATTGCCGAACCCTGGACCAGCAAGGACAAGCGTTGATGACCCCGATTCAGGAACAACTGATCGCTCTGGGTGGCGTATTTCAGGCCGCCGTACTGGTCGACCGGATCGCCAAGACCGGACAGGTCAGCGAAGCCGCGCTGAGCTGCATGCTCGGCAGCCTGCTGGTGGTTGACCCGAAGGATACGCTGGACGTCTACGGCGGCGATGACCTCAACCTGCACGAAGGCTATCGCGCCATGGCCAGCGCTCTGGAACGCGACCCTGCAACACTGCAGCGCGAACCGCTGCGTTACGCCCTGTCGATGCTCGGCCTGGAGCGACAGCTGGCCAAGCGCGACGACCTGCTCGAAATCATCGGCAGGCGCATCCCGGTGATTCAGTCTCAGGTCGAACATTTCGGTATCGCTCACGAAAACGTGATCGCTGCGACCGGCGCCCTTTATGAAGACACCCTGAGCACCCTGCGCCAACGCATTCAGGTCCAGGGCGACATGCGCAACCTGCAGCAACCGAACAACGCGTCGAAGATTCGCGCCATCCTGCTGGCAGGCATTCGCTCCGCACGCCTGTGGCGACAAGTTGGCGGTCATCGCTGGCAACTGGTGTTCAGCCGTCGCAAGCTATTGAAAGAACTCTACCCATTGCTGCACGGCTGATCCGCCACGCACCAATGACCTTCACCACCACAGGCACGGCGCTGTCTACGCTGGTCAGCGGGCTCCGGTCCGAGTGACTTTTCATGTATGATATGCGCCCTTTTCGTTGCCCGACTGTCCGAGAGCATCCCATGCAGCTTTCTTCGCTCACTGCGGTTTCCCCTGTTGATGGCCGCTACGCCGGCAAAACCCAGGCCTTGCGCCCTATTTTCAGCGAATACGGCCTGATCCGTTTCCGTGTGATGGTTGAAGTTCGCTGGCTCCAGCGTCTGGCGGCCCACCCGCAGATTACCGAAGTCCCGGCGTTCTCTGCGCAAGCCAACGCCATCCTCGACACCCTGGCTGAAGACTTCTCGGTTGAGCACGCCGAGCGCGTGAAAGAGATCGAGCGCACCACCAACCACGACGTCAAAGCCGTTGAGTATCTGCTCAAGGAGCAGGCTGCCAAGCTGCCGGAGCTGGACAAGGTCAGCGAGTTCATCCACTTTGCCTGCACCAGCGAGGACATCAACAACCTGTCTCACGCCCTGATGCTGCGTGAAGGCCGTGACACTGTGATGCTGCCGCTGATGCGCCAGATTGCCGATGCTATCCGTGAACTGGCGATCCGCTTCGCCGACGTGCCGATGCTCTCGCGTACCCACGGTCAGCCAGCGTCCCCGACCACGCTGGGCAAGGAATTGGCCAACGTGGTTTACCGTCTGGAACGCCAGATCAACCAGATCGCCGCAGTGCCCTTGCTGGGCAAGATCAACGGTGCGGTCGGCAACTACAATGCCCACCTCTCCGCTTATGCCGATATCGACTGGGAAGCCAACGCACGCGCGTTCATCGAAGACGAGCTGGGGCTGGGCTTCAACCCGTACACCACCCAAATCGAACCGCATGACTACATCGCCGAGCTGTTTGATGCGATTGCGCGTTTCAACACTATCCTGATCGACTTCGACCGCGATATCTGGGGCTATATATCCCTGGGCTACTTCAAGCAGCGCACCATTGCTGGCGAAATCGGCTCGTCGACCATGCCACACAAGGTCAACCCGATCGACTTCGAAAACTCCGAAGGCAATCTGGGCATCGCCAACGCGCTGTTCCAGCATCTGGCGAGCAAACTGCCTGTCTCTCGCTGGCAGCGCGACCTGACTGACTCCACCGTACTGCGCAACCTGGGCGTCGGTTTCGCCCACAGCGTTATTGCTTACGAAGCCAGCCTCAAGGGCATCAGCAAGCTGGAACTGAACGAGCAGCGCATTGCTGCCGATCTGGACGCGTGCTGGGAAGTTCTGGCAGAGCCGATTCAGACCGTCATGCGTCGTTACAACATCGAAAACCCGTACGAAAAACTGAAAGAACTGACACGCGGCAAGGGCATCGGCCCGGAAGCGCTGCAGACTTTCATCGACGGTCTGGACATGCCTGCCGAAGCAAAGGCCGAGCTGAAAAAGCTCACGCCAGCCAACTACATCGGTAACGCAGCGGCTCAGGCCAAGCGCATCTGACACGCAAAAAAATTGCACACGCCCGGCTGTGCCGGGCGTTTTCATTTCAAGGGCTTACACATGAATCCTGATATTCCTCTGCAACTTCTGGGCGGCATCAGTGCACGCGTTTTTCTGCGTGACTACTGGCAGAAAAAACCACTGCTGATCCGCCAGGCTCTGCCGGACTTTCAAAGCCCGATCGATGCGGACGAGCTGGCTGGCCTTGCTCTAGAGGAAGAAGTCGAGTCCCGCCTGGTCCTCGAACACGGCGAGCGTCCCTGGGAGCTGCGTCGCGGTCCCTTTGCGGAGGATGAATTCAGCAAGCTGCCCGAACGCGACTGGACCCTGCTGGTGCAGGCCGTGGACCAGTTCGTTCCAGAAGTCAGCGAACTGCTGGAAAACTTCCGCTTCCTGCCCAGCTGGCGCATTGACGATGTGATGATCAGCTACGCCGCCCCAGGTGGCAGCGTCGGCCCGCATTTCGATAACTATGACGTGTTCCTGCTTCAGGGCCACGGCAAGCGTCATTGGCAGATCGGCCAAATGTGCGATGCAGAAAGCCCGCTGCTGCAGCATGCCGACCTGCGCATCCTTGCCGAATTCGAAAAAACCGAAGAGTGGACGCTGGAACCGGGCGACATGCTTTACCTGCCGCCACGCCTGGCTCACTGCGGCGTTGCCGTCGACGACTGCCTGACCTACTCGGTCGGTTTCCGCGCGCCAAGCGCTGCCGAGGTCCTGACTCATTTCACCGATTTCCTCAGCCAGTTCATCCCGGATGAAGAGCGCTATACCGACGCGGACGCGCAACCGGTCAGCGATCCGCATCAGATCCAGCACGATGCGCTGGACCGACTCAAAGCGCTGCTGACCGAACACATGAGTGACGAGCGCCTGCTGCTGACCTGGTTCGGCCAGTTCATGACCGAACCGCGCTACCCTGAACTGGTGACCGGCCCGGAACTGGAGGAAGACGACTTGCTCGACAGCTTCGAACAGGGCGCGGTGCTGATTCGCAACCCGAGTGCAAGACTGGCCTGGTCTGAAGTCGACGACGATCTGCTACTGTTTGCCAGTGGTCAGAGCCGCCTGTTGCCGGGCAGTCTGCGCGAATTGCTTAAACTGATCTGTGCTGCCGACGCATTGCACAGTGAAAACCTCGGCCAATGGTTGGCCGATGACGATGGACGCAATCTGCTTTGCGAACTCGTAAAACAAGGAAGTCTGGGATTTGCCGATGAATAAAGTCACCGTAGCTGTCGCACAATGGCAGAAAAACAACGCCGACATCCGGCGCATACGCGATTCGGTATTCATCGCCGAGCAATCGGTGCCACCGGAGCTGGAGTGGGACGCTGAAGATGCGACTGCCGTGCATTTTCTCGCCTATGAAGGGGAATACGCAGTAGGCACCGCTCGCCTGCTGCCCGACGGTGAAATCGGTCGGCTGTCGGTTCTCAAGGACTGGCGCGGCATGAAAGTCGGTGAAGCGTTGCTCGGTGCGGTGATCCACGAGGCCGAACAACGTGGACTGGAGCCGCTGAAGCTCAGCGCTCAAGTGCAGGCCGTCGAGTTTTACCAGCGCTTCGGGTTTGCCGTGGTCAGTGACGAGTTTCTCGAAGCCGGTTTACCGCACGTCGAGATGCGCCGCGAGACACCTGAAACCTGATTATGTAGGCACGTTTCAAAGCACTACATGATGATCGCCCTGCCCTTTTTCGCTAGACGCTTTTCAGGTCGAGACGAAAAATGCCAGGGCGTTTTTGTGTCGCCCCATTCAGCTTGCCCGGCTATAGCCGATACACTGGCAAACTCATGCTTTACGCGCTTATCGCGGAGAATGATCATGTCAGTCCGTAACCTGCTTAACGTGGTAATCACCTCAGTGCTGATCGCATTCAGTACTCAGGCCCTTTCAGCGACCGAAGTCGTTCCTCTCAATTACCGCACCAGTGCCGATCTACTACCCGTAGCTAAATCCTTTCTAGGCACCGAAGGCTCCGTCAGCGCTTATGGCAATCAACTGATTGTCAATGCAGAGTCGCGCAAGATAGAAGAGCTTCGCAGCCTTATCGCGCAACTCGATACCGCGCCTAAACGCCTGCTGATCAGCGTCGACACCAGCGAAAACGCGGCGCGCAACAGCAGTGGCTCACGCGTCATAGAATACGGCACCACCAGCCGTGAGGGCGGCGTGCAGCAAGTGCAGACCAGCGAAGGTACGCCAGCACTTATCCAGATCGGCCAGAGCGTTCCACTGACCTCCTCGTCCACGGATTCCTATGGCTACTCCCAAAGCAATACTGAATATCGCAATGTAACCCAGGGCTTTTACGTCACTGCCAGTGTGACCGGCGATACCGTTCACCTGAGCATCAGCACCAACCATGACCGCATGAGTCAGGAGCGCGCTGATGCCATAAAAGTGCAAAGTACCGATAGCCAGGTCAGCGGCCGGCTCGGAGAATGGATCACGCTGGCGAGTAATAGCGATCAATCGGTTGCTGATCAGCGTGGCCTTGCACAACGCTACTCCACCCAGGGTCGTGAAGACATGATTTTGCGCGTAAAGGTCGAAACCCTCGAGTAGCCTGCGCTGGCGCGAAACCCAGCACCTACGGGCCTTTTAGTGACTCACCAGTCTGATTACGCAATTATGTAGTGATACTTAAAAAGCACTACAAATCGTTTGACGACCCCGATACCCCGAGGCATGATTGCCTCGCTCCCGCTGATCGGAGGCTGCGCAAAAAGCCTTTGATTGTCGCTCTCCGAGCAGCGAGCAGCCATCTACAGTGCCTTCGATAAACGAGGCGTTTTGGCGGAGCAGGACTTCTAATCAAGACCTACTTCTCGGGGTTTACAAAATGGCACTGACACGCGAACAACAAATAGCCGCTCTCGAAAAAGACTGGGCCGAAAATCCGCGCTGGAAAAACGTGACCCGTACCTACTCCGCAGCCGATGTGGTCCGCTTGCGTGGCTCGGTTCAACCCGAACACACCTTTGCACGGCTGGGCGCTGACAAACTGTGGAACCTGGTGACCCAAGGCGCCAGGCCGTCTTTCCGGCCAGACAAGGACTTCGTCAACTGCATGGGCGCTCTGACCGGCGGTCAGGCCGTGCAGCAGGTCAAGGCCGGTATTCAGGCCATCTACCTTTCCGGCTGGCAGGTTGCTGCCGATAACAACTCTGCCGAATCGATGTACCCGGATCAGTCGCTGTATCCAGTCGACTCGGTGCCAACCGTGGTCAAACGCATCAACAATTCGTTCCGCCGCGCCGATCAGATCCAGTGGAAAGCCGGCAAGGCTCCGGGTGACGAAGGTTATATCGACTATTTCGCGCCCATCGTGGCCGACGCAGAGGCCGGATTCGGCGGCGTGCTCAATGCGTACGAGCTGATGAAAAGCATGATCGAGGCGGGGGCCGCCGGGGTGCATTTTGAAGATCAGTTGGCATCGGTGAAGAAATGCGGCCACATGGGCGGCAAAGTACTTGTCCCGACTCAGGAAGCGGTCCAGAAACTGGTTGCTGCGCGCCTGGCCGCCGATGTGGCCGGTGTGCCGACGATCATTCTGGCCCGCACCGACGCCAACGCTGCCGACTTGCTGACTTCCGATTGCGACCCCTATGACAAGCCGTTCGTGACCGGCGAACGGACTCATGAGGGCTTCTACAAAGTACGTGCCGGTCTGGATCAGGCAATCTCCCGCGGCCTCGCCTACGCGCCTTATGCCGACCTGATCTGGTGTGAAACCGCCAAGCCGGATCTGGACGAGGCACGCCGCTTCGCCGAAGCAATCAAGAAGGAGTACCCGGACCAGTTGCTTTCCTACAACTGCTCGCCGTCCTTCAACTGGAAGAAAAACCTCGACGACGCAACCATCGCCAAGTTTCAGCGCGAGCTTTCGGCCATGGGCTACAAGCACCAGTTCATCACCCTGGCAGGCATTCACAACATGTGGCACAGCATGTTCAACCTGGCGCACGACTACGCCCGCAACGACATGACTGCCTACGTGAAGCTACAGGAACAGGAATTCGCCGATGCTGCCAAGGGCTATACCTTCGTGGCCCACCAGCAGGAAGTGGGCACGGGGTATTTCGATGACATGACCACCGTGATTCAGGGCGGCGTATCGTCGGTAACCGCACTGACCGGCTCGACGGAAGAAGAGCAATTCCACTGAGACACCGCGCAACGCGTTGAAAACACAGACCGTCCGTAAGGGCGGTCTGTGTTTTGTATCAGATAGTGCCTGTATTGATTTCGGACAATGTGCAGCTCACGAACAGATGCTACAAAAACCGCACTTTATAAGCGGTGTCCTTCATAACTATGCTCCGAGTATCCTTTGGCGAACTATACAGGTCCATTTAAATGATATTAATTATCATTCAAATTGCCTTTCGTTCCTTTTCGTCACCGAGAAACATAATTAGCCAAAACCTTGCTGACGCCCGGCTGGCATGCCTTACAGCCCTGATAAAGGACGGCGGGCGATTAATTTCGTAAATAAATTTCATGTAGAAAATTTACTTGCCAACTGTTTGCACATAAAATCAATCCGTTGACCGCACTGCGACATTTCGTCACTGCCTCGACTCTTTATCAAGCACAGAGACCTTTGCTCTCTAACAAGGACTGCCAGCATGCCCGAATCGACAGGTCTGATTGCCCACAACTGGGGCTTCGCCATTTTCCTTTTGGGTGTTGTCGGCCTCTGCGCCTTCATGCTCGGCCTGTCCAGCCTGCTCGGAAGCAAAGCCTGGGGCCGCAGCAAGAACGAACCTTTCGAATCCGGCATGCTGCCTACCGGCAGTGCGCGCCTGCGGCTCTCCGCAAAATTCTATCTGGTCGCGATGCTCTTCGTGATCTTTGACATCGAAGCCCTCTTTCTCTTTGCCTGGTCTGTGTCCGTCCGCGAAAGCGGCTGGACCGGATTCGTCGAAGCTCTCGTTTTCATAGCAATTCTGTTGGCAGGTCTTGTCTACCTATGGCGGGTTGGCGCTCTTGACTGGGCTCCTGAAGGTCGCCGTAATCGGCAAGCGAAGCTGAAACAATGAGGCTTTGGCGATGCAATATAATCTCACCAGGATCGACCCGGACGCTCCTAACGAGCAGTACCCCATCGGCAAACGGGAAACCGTTTCCGATCCGTTAGAAGATCAAGTCCACAAAAACATCTACATGGGCAAGCTGGAAGACGTGCTGAATGGTGCGGTCAACTGGGGACGTAAAAACTCCCTGTGGCCCTACAATTTCGGCCTGTCGTGCTGCTATGTGGAAATGACCACCGCCTTCACGGCCCCTCACGATATCGCGCGTTTCGGTGCGGAAGTTATCCGGGCGTCGCCACGGCAGGCGGATTTCATGGTCATTGCCGGTACCTGCTTCATCAAGATGGCACCGATCATCCAGCGTCTCTACGAGCAAATGCTCGAACCCAAGTGGGTCATCTCCATGGGTTCATGTGCCAACTCCGGTGGCATGTACGACATCTACTCAGTGGTCCAGGGGGTGGACAAATTCCTTCCCGTGGATGTCTACGTGCCCGGCTGCCCGCCCCGCCCCGAAGCATTTCTGCAAGGCTTGATGCTGCTGCAGGAATCCATCGGCAAGGAGCGTCGCCCTCTTTCCTGGGTCGTTGGCGATCAAGGCGTATACCGCGCCGAGATGCCGTCGCAAAAGGAACAGCGCCGCGAACAGCGTATTCAGGTGACCAACCTGCGCAGCCCCGACGAAGTCTGATCCAGCCCGTTCTTCTTATAAAAAAGACAGGAACCGGGGTTGATTCTGTACGTTGACCGAAGTGATTGAGACCTATGACTGCAGACAACGCTCTGTACATCCCGCCTTACAAGGCTGACGACCAAGATGTCGTCGTTGAACTGAACAACCGTTTTGGTGCTGAGGCTTTCACTGCCCAGCCGACTCGCACCGGTATGCCCGTGCTGTGGGTCGAGCGCGCCCGACTGTTTGAAATTCTGACGTTCCTGCGCAACGTGCCCAAGCCCTACTCCATGCTCTATGACCTGCATGGCGTGGACGAGCGTCTGCGTACCAACCGTCGCGGCCTGCCCGGTGCAGATTTCACCGTGTTCTATCACCTGCTGTCGATCGAGCGAAACAGCGACGTGATGATCAAGGTAGCGCTGTCTGAAAGCGACCTGAGTGTGCCAACCATCACCAGTATCTGGCCAAATGCCAACTGGTATGAGCGCGAAGTCTGGGACATGTTCGGAATCGACTTTCCGGGACACCCGCATCTAAGCCGCATCATGATGCCGCCAACCTGGGAAGGTCACCCGCTGCGCAAGGACTTCCCTGCCCGCGCGACGGAGTTTGACCCCTACAGCCTGACACTCGCCAAACAGCAACTGGAAGAGGAAGCCGCACGTTTCCGTCCGGAAGACTGGGGCATGAAACGTTCTGGCGCGAACGAGGACTACATGTTCCTCAACCTGGGGCCGAACCACCCTTCCGCTCACGGTGCGTTCCGTATCATTCTGCAGCTGGATGGCGAAGAAATCGTCGACTGCGTTCCGGACATCGGCTACCACCACCGTGGTGCAGAGAAGATGGCCGAGCGCCAGTCCTGGCACAGCTTCATCCCGTACACCGACCGCATCGATTATCTCGGCGGGGTGATGAACAACCTGCCTTACGTACTCTCGGTCGAAAAACTGGCAGGCATCAAGGTGCCGGAAAAGGTCGACGTCATCCGCATCATGATGGCCGAGTTCTTCCGTATCACCAGCCACCTGCTGTTCCTGGGTACCTACATCCAGGACGTGGGTGCCATGACGCCGGTGTTCTTTACGTTCACCGACCGCCAAAAAGCCTACACCGTGATCGAAGCCATTACCGGTTTCCGTCTGCATCCGGCCTGGTATCGCATCGGCGGGGTTGCCCACGACCTGCCTCGTGGCTGGGAGAAACTGGTCAAGGACTTCGTCGACTGGCTGCCCAAGCGCCTCGACGAATACACCAAGGCTGCCCTGCAGAACAGCATCCTCAAGGGCCGTACCGTGGGCGTTGCCGCGTACAACACCAAAGAGGCCCTGGAATGGGGCGTCACCGGTGCAGGCCTGCGCTCCACCGGCTGCGATTTCGACTTGCGCAAGGCACGCCCTTACTCCGGCTACGAGAACTTCGAGTTTGAAGTACCGCTGGCCGCCAATGGCGATGCCTACGACCGCTGCATGGTCCGCGTAGAAGAGATGCGCCAGAGCATCAAGATCATCGATCAGTGCATGCGCAACATGCCGGAAGGCCCGTACAAGGCGGATCATCCGCTGACCACGCCGCCACCGAAAGAGCGCACCCTGCAGCACATCGAAACCCTGATCACGCACTTCCTGCAGGTTTCGTGGGGCCCGGTCATGCCGGCCAACGAGTCCTTCCAGATGATCGAAGCGACCAAGGGTATCAACAGCTATTACCTGACGAGCGACGGCGGCACCATGAGCTACCGTACCCGGATCCGCACCCCGAGTTACCCGCACCTGCAGCAGATCCCTTCGGTGATCAAAGGCAGCATGGTCGCGGACTTGATCGCGTACCTGGGTAGTATCGATTTCGTTATGGCCGACGTGGACCGCTAAGCATGAATAGCCCGCTAATCCAGACTGACCGTTTCGCCCTGAGCGAAACCGAGCGCTCGACCATCGAGCACGAGATGCATCACTACGAAGACCCGCGCGCGGCGTCCATCGAGGCCCTGAAGATCGTTCAGAAAGAGCGTGGCTGGGTGCCCGATGGTGCCATCTACGCAATCGGCGATTTGCTCGGCATCCCCGCCAGCGACGTCGAAGGTGTTGCAACCTTTTACAGCCAGATCTTCCGCCAGCCGGTCGGGCGTCACATCATTCGTGTCTGCAACAGCATGGTCTGCTTCATCGGCGGCCATGAAAACGTGGTAGACGAGATCAAGAGTTCACTGGGTATCGGCTTGGGTCAGACCACCGCTGACGGTCGCTTCACCTTGCTGCCGGTCTGCTGCCTCGGCAACTGTGACAAGGCGCCGGCCGTGATGGTCGACGACGACACTTTCGGCGATGTACAGCCTGCTGGCGTTGCCAAGATGCTGGAGGGTTACCTATGACCATCACTTCCTTCGGCCCTGCCAACCGCATTGCGCGCACGGCAGAAACCCATCCGCTGACCTGGCGTCTGCGCGACGACGGCGAGCCGGTCTGGCTCGACGAGTATCAGGCCAAAGACGGTTATGCAGCAGCGCGCAAGGCGCTGACGCAACAGTCGCCTGACGATATCGTCCAGTCGGTCAAGGACTCGGGCCTCAAGGGCCGCGGCGGTGCGGGCTTTCCTACCGGCGTTAAATGGGGCCTGATGCCCAAAGACGAATCCATGAACATCCGCTATTTGCTGTGCAATGCGGATGAGATGGAACCCAATACCTGGAAAGACCGCATGCTGATGGAGCAACTGCCCCATCTGCTGGTCGAGGGCATGCTGATCAGTGCGCGTGCGCTGAAAGCCTATCGTGGCTATATCTTCCTGCGTGGCGAATACGTAACGGCCGCCAGGCACTTGAACCGCGCCGTGGCCGAAGCGAAGGCTGCCGGCCTGCTGGGCAAGAACATCCTCGGCACCGGCTTCGACTTTGAACTGTTCGTACACACCGGAGCCGGCCGTTACATCTGCGGTGAAGAAACCGCGCTGATCAACTCGCTGGAAGGCCGCCGCGCCAACCCGCGCTCCAAGCCGCCCTTCCCTGCTGCCGTAGGCGTCTGGGGCAAGCCGACCTGTGTAAACAACGTCGAAACCCTGTGCAACGTGCCCGCCATCGTCAACAACGGCAACGACTGGTACAAGTCGCTGGCCCGCGAAGGCAGTGAAGACCACGGCACCAAGCTGATGGGCTTCTCCGGCAAGGTTAAAAACCCGGGTTTGTGGGAGCTGCCATTTGGCGTACAGGCTCGCGAACTGTTCGAAGACTACGCCGGTGGCATGCGCGATGGCTTCAAGCTCAAGTGCTGGCAACCCGGCGGCGCCGGTACGGGTTTCCTGCTGCCAGAGCATCTGGACGCCCAGATGTACGCAGGCGGTATTGCCAAGGTCGGTACCCGGATGGGCACCGGTCTGGCGATGGCCGTCGACGATTCGGTCAACATGGTTTCACTGCTGCGCAACATGGAAGAGTTCTTCGCTCAGGAGTCCTGCGGCTTCTGCACCCCATGCCGCGACGGTTTGCCATGGAGCGTAAAAATGCTTCGCGCCATCGAGAAGGGTCAGGGGCAGCCGGGGG
This sequence comes from Pseudomonas syringae group sp. 26L6, assembly GCF_032587815.1. Lineage (NCBI taxonomy): Bacteria > Pseudomonadati > Pseudomonadota > Gammaproteobacteria > Pseudomonadales > Pseudomonadaceae > Pseudomonas > Pseudomonas syringae group sp. 26L6. The sequence continues at coordinate 324,663 of NZ_JAWHPJ010000018.1, read as the reverse complement.
ATATCGAAACCCTGCTGGGTCTGGTCAATTTCCTCGGCCCAGGCAAGACCTTCTGCGCCCATGCACCGGGCGCTGTTGAACCGCTGGGCAGTGCGATCAAGTATTTCCGTTCGGAGTTCGAAGCCGGTATTGCGCCAGCCAGCGCAACCACGCTCGTTCCGGGCAAAAGTCCGACCGTGGTCGGCGCATAACAAGACACAACGGTCGGCGGCTGTTCGGGCTGCCGTCCTCGTACCTGCTGACGCCCCTTGGGCTGAACGATACGGGTACTACCGAGATTCCATTAGCCACGCCCGCTGACAACGGGCCAACGAAGACCTTTGAACCATGGCTACTATTCACGTAGACGGCAAAGCGCTCGAAGTCGATGGTGCAGACAACCTGTTACAGGCATGTCTGTCGCTGGGCCTCGATATCCCTTATTTCTGCTGGCACCCCGCCCTTGGCAGCGTTGGCGCCTGTCGCCAGTGCGCGGTCAAGCAGTACACCGACGAGAACGACACCCGTGGTCGTATCGTCATGTCCTGCATGACGCCAGCCACCGACAACACCTGGATCTCCATCGAAGATGAAGAGTCCAAGGCCTTCCGGGCCAGTGTTGTCGAATGGCTGATGACCAACCACCCGCATGACTGCCCGGTCTGCGAAGAAGGCGGTCACTGCCACCTGCAGGACATGACAGTGATGACCGGCCACAACGAGCGCCGTTATCGCTTCACCAAGCGTACTCACCAGAATCAGGAGCTGGGGCCGTTCATCGCGCATGAGATGAACCGCTGCATCGCCTGTTATCGGTGCGTACGCTTCTATAAAGACTACGCAGGCGGCACTGACCTGGGCGTTTACGGCGCTCACGACAATGTTTACTTCGGTCGCGTTGAAGACGGCACGCTGGAAAGCGAGTTCTCCGGCAACCTCACCGAGGTCTGTCCGACCGGTGTGTTCACCGACAAAACCCACTCCGAGCGCTACAACCGCAAGTGGGACATGCAGTTCTCGCCAAGCATCTGCCACGGTTGCTCCAGCGGCTGCAACATTAGCCCGGGTGAGCGTTACGGTGAATTGCGCCGTATCGAAAACCGCTACAACGGCTCGGTCAACCAGTACTTTCTCTGCGACCGCGGCCGTTTCGGCTATGGCTACGTCAACCGCACAGACCGTCCACGTCAGCCACTGCTCGCTGAAGGCCAGGTCAAACTGAGCCTTGACGAAGCACTGGACAAGGCAGCGGATCTGTTGCGCGGCCGCAACATCGTTGGTATTGGCTCACCTCGCGCCAGCCTCGAAAGCAACTACGCACTGCGCGAGCTGGTCGGAGCCGAGCATTTCTACAGCGGCATCGAAGCCGGCGAGCTGGAGCGTGTGCGCCTGATCCTCAAGGTGCTGAATGACAGCCCGCTGCCGATCCCGACCCTGCGTGACATCGAAGATCACGATGCCATTTTCGTGCTCGGCGAAGACCTGACCCAGACAGCTGCACGTATGGCCCTGGGCCTGCGTCAGGCCGTCAAAGGCAAGGCTGAAGACATGGCTGCGGCGATGAAAGTCCAGCCGTGGCTCGACGCGGCCGTGAAGAACATTGGCCAGCACGAACTTAACCCGCTGTTCATTGCCAGCATCGCCGAGACTCGTCTCGACGATATCGCAGAAGAATGCGTGCACGCTGCACCTGACGACCTGGCTCGCATCGGTTTCGCCGTTGCCCATGCACTGGACGCCAGCGCCCCGGCCGTAGAAGGTCTGGACAGCGAGGCGCTGGAACTGGCGCAACGTATTGCCGATGCCCTGCTCGCGGCCAAACGTCCGCTGATCATTTCCGGCAGCTCGCTGGGTTCGACAGCGCTGATCGAGGCGGCGGCAAACATTGCCAAGGCCTTGAAGCTGCGTGACAAGCAAGGCTCCATCAGCCTGATCGTGCCGGAAGCCAACAGCATGGGTCTGGCGATGTTTGGTGGCGATTCTGTCGATGCCGCCCTGCAAGCAGTGATTTCCGGTCAGGCCGACGCCATCGTAGTACTGGAAAACGATCTGTATCGCCGTGTAGACGCCAAAATTGTCGACGCTGCGCTGAGCGCTGCGAAAGTCGTGATCGTCGCCGACCACCAGAAAACCCCGACCAGTGATCGTGCGCATCTGGTTCTGCCCGCTGCCAGCTTCGCTGAAGGCGACGGCACGCTGGTCAGCCAGGAAGGCCGCGCCCAGCGCTTCTTTCAGGTATTCGATCCGACCTACCTGGATGCCAGCATTCTGGTTCACGAAGGCTGGCGCTGGCTGCATGCCCTGCGCGCCACCTTGTTGAACAAGCCGGTCGACTGGACGCAACTCGATCACGTCACCGAAGCCTGCGCCGGCAGCACGCCGCAACTAGCGGGTATCGTCAATGCGGCGCCGTCTGCATCGTTCCGGATCAAGGGCCTTAAACTGGCTCGCGAACCGCTGCGTTATAGCGGCCGTACCGCGATGCGAGCCAATATCAGCGTGCATGAGCCGCGCACCTCGCAAGACATCGACACAGCGTTCTCCTTCTCCATGGAAGGCTACTCGGGCTCGGCCGAGCCTCGTCAGCAGGTGCCATTCGCTTGGTCGCCGGGCTGGAACTCGCCGCAGGCCTGGAACAAGTTTCAGGACGAAGTCGGCGGTCACTTGCGCGCCGGCGACCCGGGCACTCGCCTGATCGAAAGCCAGGGCGATGGTCTGTCGTGGTTCTCCAGCGTGCCACGTGCGTTCTCTCCAGAGCGCGGCACCTGGCAGGTCGTGCCGTTCTTTCACCTGTTCGGCAGCGATGAAACATCGTCTCTGGCCGCGCCGGTTCAGGAACGTATCCCGCAGGCTTATGTAGCGCTGGCCAAATCCGAAGCCGATCGCCTGGGTGTCAACGATGGTGCCCTGCTCTCCTTGAGCGTTGGCGGTGAATTGCTGACCTTGCCGTTGCGCATCAGCGAAGAACTGGGCGCAGGCCTTGTGGCATTGCCGGCAGGACTGCCTGGCATTCCGCCGGCACTCTTCGGCAAATCCGTTGACGGTCTGCAGGAGGCAGCGCAATGACCTGGTTTACCCCTGATGTGATCGACGCAATCATTGCAGTGGTCAAGGCCATCGTGGTGTTGCTGGCGGTCGTGGTTTGTGGTGCCCTGCTGAGCTTCATCGAACGTCGTCTGCTGGGCTGGTGGCAGGACCGTTATGGTCCGAACCGTGTGGGTCCGTTCGGCATGTTCCAGATCGCAGCCGACATGCTGAAGATGTTCTTCAAGGAAGACTGGACCCCACCGTTCGCCGACAAGGTGATCTTCACCCTGGCGCCGGTGGTTGCCATGAGCGCCCTGCTGATCGCCTTTGCGGTCATCCCGATCACCCCGACATGGGGCGTGGCGGACCTGAACATCGGTCTGCTGTTCTTCTTCGCCATGGCGGGTCTGTCGGTGTATGCGGTGCTGTTCGCCGGCTGGTCGAGCAATAACAAATTCGCCCTGCTGGGCAGCCTGCGAGCTTCGGCACAAACCGTATCCTACGAAGTGTTCATGGGCCTCGCGCTGATGGGCATCGTGGTTCAGGTCGGCTCGTTCAACATGCGCGACATCGTTGAATATCAGGCGCAGAACCTGTGGTTCATCATTCCGCAGTTCTTCGGCTTCTGTACGTTCTTCATCGCGGGTGTTGCGGTCACTCACCGCCACCCGTTCGACCAACCGGAAGCCGAGCAGGAACTGGCTGACGGCTACCACATTGAATATGCCGGCATGAAATGGGGCATGTTCTTCGTGGGCGAATACATCGGGATCATTTTGATCTCGGCACTGCTGGTCACGCTGTTCTTCGGTGGCTGGCACGGCCCGTTCGACATTCTGCCATCGCTGGCATTCTTCTGGTTCGCCTTGAAAACCGCGTTCTTCATCATGCTGTTCATTCTGCTGCGCGCTTCCATCCCGCGCCCGCGTTATGACCAGGTCATGGATTTCAGCTGGAAGTTCTGTCTGCCGCTGACCCTGATCAATTTGCTGGTGACTGCTGCGATTGTGTTGTTGAACACACCGGCAGGCTCGGTTCAGTGAGGATTTGACCCATGTTCAAATATATTGGTGACATCGTTAAGGGTACAGGTACCCAGTTGCGCAGCCTGGTCATGGTCTTCGGCCACGGCTTCCGCAAACGCGACACCCTGCAATATCCCGAAGAACAGGTATATCTGCCGCCCCGCTACCGCGGCCGTATCGTTCTGACCCGCGACCCTGACGGCGAAGAGCGCTGTGTAGCCTGCAACCTGTGTGCAGTGGCATGCCCGGTCGGCTGTATTTCTCTGCAGAAGGCCGAGACAGAAGACGGACGCTGGTACCCGGACTTTTTCCGTATCAACTTCTCGCGCTGCATTTTCTGCGGCCTGTGTGAAGAAGCGTGTCCGACTACCGCAATCCAGCTTACGCCGGACTTCGAGATGGCCGACTTCAAGCGTCAGGATCTGGTGTACGAGAAGGAAGATCTGCTGATCTCCGGTCCCGGCAAGAACCCTGACTACAACTTCTATCGCGTTGCCGGTATGGCCATCGGCGGCAAGCCCAAGGGCTCCGCACAGAATGAAGCCGAGCCTATCAACGTCAAGAGCTTGCTGCCTTAAGGAAGTAAAGATGGAATTCGCTTTCTACTTCGCATCCGGTATCGCTGTTGTATCCACCCTGCGGGTGATCACCAACACGAATCCGGTGCATGCCCTGCTCTACCTGATCATCTCGCTGATCGCTGTGGCCATGACTTTTTTCAGCCTCGGTGCGCCGTTTGCCGGTGTGTTGGAAGTCATTGCCTATGCGGGCGCGATCATGGTCCTGTTCGTGTTTGTGGTGATGATGCTGAACCTCGGCCCAGCCTCGGTTCAGCAAGAGCGTGCATGGCTCAGACCCGGCATCTGGATTGGTCCGGTGATTCTCGGCACGCTGTTGCTGGCCGAGTTACTGTACGTACTGTTCGCCAATCCAACCGGCGCTGCAATCGGTCACACCACAGTCGACGCCAAGGCGGTCGGCATCAGCCTGTTCGGGCCTTATCTGCTGGTGGTGGAACTCGCCTCGATGCTGCTGCTTGCTGCAGCCGTCACGGCATTCCATCTGGGCCGCAACGAGGCCAAGGAGCCAAGCCAATGAATGCTATCCCTCTTGAGCACGGTCTGGCGGTCGCCGGGGTCCTGTTCTGCCTAGGTCTGGTCGGCCTGATGGTGCGCCGTAACATTCTCTTCGTTTTGATGAGTCTGGAAATCATGATGAACGCCTCTGCACTGGCGTTCGTAGTTGCCGGCAGTCGTTGGGCGCAACCGGATGGGCAGGTCATGTTCATCCTGGTGATCAGCCTTGCGGCAGCCGAGGCCAGTATCGGCCTGGCGATCCTTATGCAACTGTATCGCCGCTTCCACACTCTCGATATCGATGCTGCCAGCGAGATGCGCGGATGAATCTTCTCTTTCTGACTTTCGTATTCCCCCTCATCGGCTTTCTGTTGCTGTCGTTCTCTCGCGGACGCATCTCGGAAAACCTCGCGGCGCTGATTGGCGTCGGCTCTATCGGCCTGTCAGCCATTGTCACGGCCTGGGTCATCTGGCAGTTCAACGTTGCACCACCGGAAGGTGGTCACTACACCCAGGTGCTGTGGCGCTGGATGGACGTTGATGGCTTCCAACCCAACTTCGCGCTGTATCTGGACGGTCTGTCCGTCACGATGCTGGGCGTAGTGGTTGGCGTCGGTTTCCTGATTCACCTGTTTGCGTCCTGGTACATGCGCGGTGAAGCGGGCTACTCGCGCTTCTTCTCCTACACCAACCTGTTCATTGCCAGCATGTTGTTCCTTGTTCTGGGCGACAACCTGCTGTTCCTCTACTTCGGTTGGGAAGGTGTGGGCCTGTGCAGCTACCTGTTGATCGGTTTCTATTACAGCAACCGTAACAACGGCAACGCAGCGCTCAAGGCATTTATCGTTACGCGTATCGGCGACGTGTTCATGGCCATCGGCCTGTTCATCCTGTTTCAGCAATTGGGTACGCTCAATGTGCAGGAGTTGCTGGTCAAGGCACCGGAGCACTTCAAAGTCGGCGATTTCTGGATCGTGCTGGCAACGTTGATGCTGCTGGGCGGTGCTGTCGGTAAATCGGCACAACTGCCACTGCAAACCTGGCTGGCAGATGCGATGGCCGGTCCTACACCGGTTTCGGCACTGATCCACGCAGCAACCATGGTTACCGCGGGCGTCTACCTGATCGCGCGGACTCACGGCCTGTTCGCACTGGCACCGGACATACTGCATCTGGTCGGCATTGTCGGCGGCGTGACGCTGGTTCTGGCGGGTTTCGCCGCACTGGTACAGACCGACATCAAGCGTATCCTCGCCTACTCGACCATGAGCCAGATCGGTTACATGTTCCTGGCATTGGGCGTAGGCGCATGGGAAGGCGCGATTTTCCACCTGATGACACACGCCTTCTTCAAGGCCCTGCTTTTCCTTGCTTCCGGTGCGGTGATCGTTGCCTGCCACCACGAGCAGAACATCTTCAAGATGGGCGGCCTGTGGAAGAAATTGCCATTGGCCTACGCCAGCTTCATCGTCGGCGGTGCCGCACTGGCTGCCCTGCCGCTGTTGACAGCAGGCTTCTACTCCAAGGACGAAATTCTCTGGGAAGCATTCGCCAGCGGTAACAATGGCCTGTTGTATGCCGGTCTGGTGGGCGCGTTCATGACGTCGCTGTACACCTTCCGTCTGATCTTCATCGCGTTCCACGGCGAAGCCAAGACCGAAGCACACGCAGGTCACGGTATTGCTCATTGGTTGCCGCTGTCGGTACTGATCGTGCTGTCGACGTTCATTGGCGCGCTGATCACCCCGCCACTGGCAGGTGTTCTACCGCAGAGCGTCGGCCATGCCGGTGGCGAAGCCAAACACAGTCTGGAAATCGCCTCTGGCGCCATCGCCCTGGCCGGTATCCTGCTGGCAGCGCTGCTGTTTCTCGGCAAGCGCCGCCTGGCGACGGCTATCGCCAACAGCGCTCCGGGCCGTTTCCTCTCGGCCTGGTGGTTCGCGGCATGGGGCTTCGACTGGATCTACGACAAGCTGTTCGTCAAGCCGTATCTGGCAATCAGCCATGTACTGCGTAGTGATCCGTTCGACCGCACCATCGGCTTGATCCCACGTCTGGTCAAAGGCGGTCATGACACCATGAGCCGCACCGAGACCGGCCAGTTGCGTTGGTATGCTGCCTCGATCGCCGTGGGTGCCGTTCTGGTACTCGGTGCCGTCGTTCTGGTTGCGATCTGATATGAACCTTGCGAATTTGCGAAAGGAATTGAGCCCGTCATGATTCTGCCCTGGCTAATCCTGATCCCCTTTATCGGCGGCCTGCTGTGCTGGCTGGGTGAGCGCTTCGGCTCTACCCTGCCGCGCTGGATCGCGCTGCTGACAATGACCCTCGAACTGGTTCTCGGCCTCTGGCTGTGGGCTACCGGCAATTTCGGCTATGCGCCGGTGCCTGGCGCCGACCCGACCTGGGCCCTGGAATTTCACCACCCGTGGATCACCCGCTTCGGCATCGACGTGCATCTGGCACTCGATGGCCTGTCTCTGCTGATGATCCTGCTGACCGGCCTGCTCGGCGTGTTGTCGGTACTGTGCTCGTGGAAGGAAATCCAGCGCAAGGTAGGCTTCTTCCACCTGAACCTGATGTGGATTCTGGGCGGTGTGGTCGGCGTGTTCCTGGCCATCGACCTGTTCATGTTCTTCTTCTTCTGGGAAATGATGCTGGTGCCGATGTATTTCCTCATCGCGCTCTGGGGTCACAGCTCTTCGGACGGCAAGAAGACTCGTATCTACGCCGCAACCAAGTTCTTCATCTTCACTCAGGCCAGCGGCCTGATCATGCTGGTGGCGATCCTGGGTCTGGTGCTGGTGCACTTCAATCAGACAGGCGTGATCACCTTTGCCTACGCTGACCTGCTGAAGACCAAACTGGCACCGGGGACCGAATACATCCTGATGCTGGGCTTCTTTATTGCCTTTGCCGTGAAGCTGCCAGTGGTTCCGTTGCACTCCTGGCTGCCGGATGCGCATGCCCAGGCACCGACTGCCGGTTCTGTCGACCTGGCAGGTATCCTGCTGAAGACCGCGGCCTACGGCCTGTTGCGCTTTGCCCTGCCACTGTTCCCCAACGCATCGGCCGAGTTCGCACCGATTGCAATGACGCTGGGCCTGGTCGGTATCTTCTACGGCGCATTCCTGGCGTTTGCCCAGACCGATATCAAGCGCCTGATCGCGTTCTCAAGCGTCTCGCACATGGGCTTTGTACTGATCGGCATCTACTCCGGCAGCCAGCAAGCGCTGCAAGGCGTACTGATCCAGATGATTGCCCACGGCCTGTCGGCTGCGGCACTGTTCATCCTCAGTGGCCAGTTGTACGAGCGCCTGCACACTCGTGACATGCGCGAGATGGGCGGTCTGTGGTCGCGTATCGCCTACATCCCGGCCATCAGCCTGTTCTTTGCTGCCGCCTCTCTGGGTCTGCCGGGCACGGGCAACTTCGTGGGCGAGTTCCTGATTCTGCTGGGCAGCTTCGCCAGTTCGCCATGGATCACTGCAATTGCCACGTCCGGCCTGGTGTTCGGCTCTGTCTACTCGCTGATCATGATCCACCGCGCCTATTTCGGCCCGTCGAAGTCCGACGAGGTTCTGAAGGGCATGGACGGACGTGAAATGATCATGGTGCTGGGCCTTGCCGTGTTGCTGGTCGTGCTCGGGGTTTTCCCGCAGCCGTTCCTCGACACATCGGCAGCGACCATGCACGGCGTGCAGCAATGGCTAGGCACTGCCTTCACTCAACTCGCTTCGGCCCGGTAAGAGCGCTATGGACCTGACGATTCAACACTTTATTGCGCTTGCGCCACTGCTGATCACCAGCCTCACCGTTGTAGTGGTGATGCTGGCAATCGCATGGCGCCGCAATCACTCGCAAACGTTCCTGCTTTCGGTAGCAGGTCTCAACCTGGCCCTGCTGTCGATCTATCCGGCGCTGAAAGTTGCCCCGCTGGTCGTGACACCACTGCTGCACATCGATAACTTTGCCTGCCTGTACATGGCGATCATCCTTGCCTCTACCCTGGCCTGTGTGACCATGGCACACGCCTATCTGGGTGACGGCAAGGCTGGGTATCCAGGCAACCGTGAAGAGCTTTACCTGCTGATCCTGCTGGCGGCTGCCGGTGGTCTGGTGCTGGTCAGCGCTCAACACCTGGCCGGGCTGTTCATTGGTCTGGAGCTGCTCTCGGTGCCGGTCTACGGTCTGGTGGCGTATGCCTTCTTCAACAAGCGCTCGCTGGAAGGCGGCATCAAGTACATGGTGCTATCGGCCGCAGGTTCAGCGTTCCTGCTGTTCGGCATGGCGCTGCTGTACGCAGAAGCTGGCTCGCTGAGCTTCGAGGGTATTGGCAAAGCCATTGCCGCGACAGGGATGCCAAGCCCGATTGCCAGCCTGGGTCTGGGCATGATGGTCGTCGGCCTGGCCTTCAAGCTGTCGCTGGTGCCTTTCCACCTGTGGACACCGGACGTTTACGAAGGCGCCCCTGCGCCGGTCGCGGCCTTCCTGGCAACCGCCAGCAAGGTGGCGGTATTTGCGGTACTGGTGCGTCTATTCCAGATTTCACCGGCAGCCAGCAGTGGCGTACTGCATGACGTGCTGGCAGTCATTGCCGTAGCGTCGATTCTGGTCGGCAACCTGCTGGCGCTGACTCAGACCAACCTCAAGCGTCTGCTGGGCTACTCCTCCATCGCCCACTTCGGTTACCTGATGATTGCGCTGGTGGCCAGCAAAGGCATGGCGGTCGAGGCGATTGGTGTCTATCTGGCAACTTACGTCCTCACCTCGTTGGGCAGCTTCGGCGTGATCACCATGATGTCTTCTCCTTACAGCGGACGTGATGCCGACGCGATGTTCGAATACCGCGGTCTGTTCTGGCGTCGCCCTTACCTGACGGCAGTCATGACCCTGATGATGCTGTCGCTGGCAGGTATCCCGCTTACCGCAGGCTTCATCGGCAAGTTCTACATCATTGCCACCGGTGTCGAGTCGCAACTGTGGTGGCTTATCGGAGCACTGGTGATCGGTAGCGCCATTGGCGTGTTCTATTACCTGAGAGTGATGGTCACCATGTATCTGGTCGACAACAAGCTTCCACGCCACGATGCAGCGATCAACTGGGCGCAGCGCACTGGCGGCGTTATGCTGCTGGCCGTCGCGATCCTGACCTTCGTGCTGGGCGTGTACCCGCAACCGCTGCTGGATCTGGTGGTCAATGCCGGTCTGCACGTGGCAGGCTGATCATCTGCAAACAAAAAACCCTGCTATCGAGCAGGGTTTTTTTTGCCTTCGGAAACAGCTGAAATGGTTACCCGTCGACGCTTTTCGCGGCCCGCACAGCGCCTGGCGATATGCCCACCGTTCTTTTGAATGCGCGACTGAAGGCCGCCAATGAACCGTACCCCAGCTGATTGGCAACGGCCTCCACCGAATGCTGCTCGCGGCTCAGGCTGTGAAATGCCAGGCGCATTCTCAGCTCCGTCAGGTACTGCAATGGCGGCTTACCCGTTGCTTCGAGAAAGCGCTGTGCGAACACTGATCGAGAATGCCTGGCCTCATGGGCAAGCGTAGCTACCGTCCAGCTTCTGCCTGGATGCTGGTGCATCATAACGATGGCTCGACTCAGCCGAGGGTCTTGCAAAGCACCGAGCCAGCCCGTGGCATTCCCACAGCCGCCTGCAACCCAGCCACGCACCAGCAGCGCGGCCACGACTTCAGCAAGACGTGCCAGAATGCCTGCGTGCCCAGCCTGTAGCATCAAGGCTTCACGCTCCATTGCCTCGAGCATGGGCCGCAGCTCGGGACACGTCTCCAGCAGAGTGCTGACCTGCATAACATCCGGCATGGCGGCAACAAGCGGCTGCATGCCGCCCAGCTCCAACTCCATGCAACAGCTGAAGATAATCGCCTGATCAACAGCTCCGCCCTCCCCGGCATCTGCTTGATCTTGAACGCCATCGCTGATGCCAGTAGACGGATCAAACCGCTGTACATCGCTTGCAGACGTGTTTTCGATCGTCAACATAGCGTGGTGCCCACCGCGCGGAATAAGAACCGCGTCTCCGGTATCGAGCTTGTATAGAACGTTCTCAGCGCTGCGTAGCCAGACAGGCCCACGTCCGACGAAATGAAACTGTGCTCGTCCGATTGCGTTAGTGAAGCCAACACCCATAGGCGGCACAACTTCCAGCCTGCGGAATTGAACGCCGAAAAGACGCATACCGAGCAGCAGCTCGCTGATGGGGTCATTTGACGGGGATTGCATGGAGAAAGGCCACTTCGAGTTCAGGACGATCAATCAATTTATCAGGATCTTACGTCATAGACCGTCCTACATCATCGACCTACAGTGCGCCCATCACTTCTGCCGCGTGGAAATAGCCTCATGAATCACATTCGCTTCGTTCACCTGCTGCGCAATACCTTGCTTGCTGCGCTGCTGACAGGACTATCGTCACTGGCCCTGGCAGTAGACAAACACTACACCGTCACAGCCCCTGACGGCGTCGAACTCGCTGTGCAGGAATCAGGCGATCCGAACGGGCAATCCCTGATTTTCATTCACGGTTTGTTGGGCAGCCGCCTCAATTGGGAAAAGCAGATCGTTAGTCCGCAGCTGCAGCGTTATCGAATGATTACCTATGACCTGCGCGGTCACGGGCTTTCCGACAAGCCCGCTAATACCGAGGCGTACCGTAACGGGCGCCGTTACGCGGACGATCTGGCAGCGGTACTTGAAGCCACGAACAGCAAGCGTCCAGTATTGGTCGGCTGGTCATTGGGGGGCGTGGTCATGTCTAACTACCTCGCCGCCTATGGTGACGCGAAGATCGGCGGCGTTGTGTATGTTGATGGTGTCATTGAGCTTAATGCTGCTCTGATTACAGCCCATCCTCATGTATATGCCGGCCTGAGTTCAGAGGACCTGAAGACACACCTTGATGCAGTACGCACTTTTCTCGGACTGTGCTTCCACACACAGCCAGATGCACCGACTTTCGAACGACTTTTGTCCAATGCTGCGATGGCATCGTGGACGATGACCCGTGCCACGCCTGCAATGACTGTCGATGTGGCCAAAGGCTTGCCCAAAGCAAAGGTGCCGGTATTGATGCTGTATGGTGCCAAGGATGAGCTGGTCAACGTTCAGCCCAGCATCGCACGCGCCCGGCAACTCAATGCGCGGATTCTATCGAAGGTGTACGAAAACTCAGGTCACGCGCCATTTCTGGAAGAAGCATTGCGCTTCAATACCGATCTGGCAGCCTTCATGGAGTCGGCTGTCATTGCCGCAAGGGGCTCTGAATGAAGTCTGTTCCAGGCCTGTTACATAAATGAATAACCCGCGCATCCCCCTGCCTGATAACGACAGGGGCATTCGCGGGTCTGTATCGGCCACGCGTAACGGTATGTTAGCCTGGCAGCCTGACGGGCTTCTTGGCACCGCTGAACAAACCCCAGCTGGAGATGAACAGTGCGGCCACCAGAGGCCCTATGACAAAGCCGTTCAGACCAAAGACCGACATACCGCCCAGCGTGGAAATCAGGATCAGGTAGTCCGGCATTTTCGTGTCCTTGCCCACCAGGATCGGACGCAGCACGTTATCCACCAGACCGATCACGAAAACACCGAACAACCCCAGCACTACACCTTGCCAGATCATGCCACTGAGCAGGAAGTAGACAGCCACTGGCGCCCAGACAATCCCCGCCCCCACAGCGGGCAACAGCGACAGGAAGGCCATGATCACCGCCCACAGCAACGCACTCGGGATGTCCAGCGCCCAGAAGATAAAACCGCCCAGCGCACCTTGCGTCACCGCGACCACGACGTTGCCCTTGACCGTGGCACGTACCACTCGAGTGAACTTGAGTTGCAGACGACGCTTCTGCTGTTCGCCCAACGGAAAGGCCGTACGTATCTTGCGTACCAACTCCTGCCCATCTCGCAGGAAGAAGTACAGCAGGTACAACATGATGAACACGCTCACCACGAAATCGAAGGTGCCCTGCCCGAAGCTGAACGCTTGAGTCGCCAGATACTGACTGCCCTGCATTGCCCCTTTGGTGATCTTGTCGCGCAATCCTTCAAGATCGCCCATGCCCAGTCGGTCGAGCAGTGCCTGGATCGAATGCGGCAGCAGGTCCTTGAACTCGGCGAGATAACCGGCGATATCCAGTTGCCCGGTCTCGACATTCTTGTACAGCGTGGTGCCCTCCTGAACCAGCAAGGCGCTGATGACGATCACCGGCAGAATCGCAATCACCAGACAGATGGTCAGGGTGCACAGGGAGGTAAGATTGCGTGACCAGTTGAACTTGATCTGCAACCTGCGCTGCACAGGCGCAAAGATGATCCCGAGAATGACCGCCCAGAATACTGCGCCGTAAAACGGCAGCAGAATCCATATGAATGCAATGGTGACCAGCACCAATAGCATGATGAGGGTTTTATATTGCAACGTGGTTTCGTTCATGTCCTGTCCATGTCAGTAGACCGCGCCTCGCGCCCGGTCTACAGCTTAGTCAGCACTTGAACGTACGAGTGCCATCTTCTATGAAGGCAATATGACCGCCATGGCAGGCGCAGGCTGTTGCGGACATCAGCGCCCCTGCCACGCAAGCATCAGACACGGAACTGGCCGACCAGACTGTCAAGGCGCGAGCCCAGTTCGGCAAGGCTGCGTGAGGTCTGTGCGCTTTGCCGGGTTTCGTCGGCGACGCTTTCGACTGCACCTGCGATCTGATGAACACTGCGATTGATTTCTTCGGCAACTGCCGTTTGCTCTTCGGCTGCGCTGGCAATTTGCGCGTTCATCGAATTGATCGTCGCGATCAACTCACCTATGGTCACCAGCGATGTTCCTGCTTCGTTGGCTTGCGCAGAGGTCCCGTCGCCAGCTTCGCTGGAACGGCGCATTGCCGTAACAGCCTCCTGAGTGCCCTGCTGCAGACGATCGATCATCCCTTGAATTTCCTGCGTGCTTTGCTGGGTGCGGCTGGCCAGCGCCCGAACCTCGTCGGCAACCACAGCAAAACCACGCCCTGCTTCCCCTGCCCTCGCGGCCTCGATGGCTGCATTGAGTGCGAGCAGGTTGGTTTGTTCGGCGATAGAGCGAATGACGCCCAGTACGCTGACGATCGAAGAAACGTCCTTTTGCAGAACATCCAGTGACGAGCCACTTTTGCGGATGTCGTCTACCAGCGCATGAATCTGTCTGATGCTGCCGTCCACAACGCGCTTGGCGGCGCGCCCTTGCTCGTCGGTCTGCTGAGCAGCCACGGAGGCACCCTGCGCGCTCTTGGCGACCTCTTGAGCCGCAGCCGACATCTGATTGATTGCGGTCGCCACCTGATCTGTTTCGTGGCGCTGACGGTCCATGGCGGTTTCCGAGCGCTGTGCCTGGGATGACACTTCTCCGACCAGTCCATTGAGTTGCCCGGTCATTTCACTGACCTGACGAACCATACCGTGGATCTTGTCGACAAACCGGTTGAACGAACCAGCCAGATCACCAAGCTCGTCATTACTGGTAATGGCCAGACGCCGAGTCAGATCGCCTTCACCCGCCGCGATGTCATCCAGATTGTTTTTCATCAAACCGAGCGGACGTAGCAAAGTGCCTGCCATCAATATCCCGATGACGCCAATGATGACCAGCACCAGGACGGTGATACCCAAAATGCTGTACAGCATTTCCTTCAGGCGCGCTTCGACGTTCTGCCTGACTTCGGCAACTTTAGCGTCAATGCCGTCTATATTGACGGCAGAACCGATGATCAGATCCCACTTCGGCAGATAATCCGTGTAGCCAATCTTGGGCACAGGTTCAGTCTTGCCAGGCAGGGCCGAGGAGTACATCACATAGTGAGTGCCCGCCTTGCCGACCGCCACCAGTTCGCGGTTGATGTAGACCCCGTTCGCATCGCGGGCGTCATTGAAACTCTTGCCCACGCCATCAGGACTGTTGCTACGGAATATCCGGATTACCTGAGAGTCATAGCCAAAGATATAACCATCCTTGCCATAACTGATGGAGGAAAGCAGCTTGATCGCATTAGCGCGCGCAGTTTCATCACCCGGCGCTGCCGCCTCGTAAAGCGGCTTGATGGCCGTCATGGCGATCGCAACGTAGTTCTGCAACGTTGCTTTGGCTTCAGAGAGCAAACGCTCTCGCGTATCACTGACCTCGCGCTCGGCCTGTCGGTGCAGCATGAACACCGTGGTAGCACTGATCACCAGCGCAAATATCAGAACCGGCAGAACTGCCAGCGACAGAACCTTGGCTTTCAGACTGAGACGCATAGGAGTGGCCTTATGGTTATTTTTATGAGTCAGAGATACCTGTCAGGCTATCGGCGGCATCCGATGGACATTAAGACCTGGCGTATTTTTTTGTATGAACACTCTGAGAGTTGCAGGCTGGCAACTTATGGAGCAGTGCGCTCGGGAAGATCAATGCGTACGCGAAGCCCTCCAGCGGGGCTCTCCTGCAACTGCAGTTGGCCGCCCCAGGCCTCAACGATATCGCGCACAATCCCCAGGCCAAGGCCATGACCGGTAATCTGCTCGTCAAGGCGAGCGCCACGGCTGAACACCTCTGGGCGCTGCGCTTCCGGAATACCGGGCCCGTCATCGTCCACCAGCAGGCTGAAGCCCTGAGCCTGACTGAAAATGCTCAGACGCACTTCACTGTCGGCCCACTTGCAGGCGTTATCCAGAAGGTTGCCCAGCAATTCGAGGATATCCTCCCGGTCCCACGGCAGGTGCATGCCTGCTTCGACATCGTTGACCAAATGAAGGTGGGCACCATGAATCATGCCCAACGTGGAAAACAGCCCGGGCAGTTCGGCATCACAGTCGAAACGGGCTCCGGGCAGCGCGTCCCCGGAAAGACGGGCCCGATTGAGTTCACGCTCCAGACGCAGACGGATATTTTCCAATTGCTCCTGCAACGTCTTGCGCAGTGCCGGGTTGCCGTCCAGCTGTCCACTGAGGGCCAGGCTGAGCAATACCGCAAGCGGTGTCTTCAAGGCGTGCCCCAGATTGCCCAGTGCATTGCGTGAGCGTTTCAGGCTGTCCTCAGTATGCGCAAGCAGGTGGTTGATCTGAGCCACAAGGGGCTCAAGCTCAAGGGGAACCTGATTGTCCAGTTGCGAACGCTGACCCTGCTGAAGCTGGAAGATCTGTTCGCGAACGGTTTCCAGGGGACGAAGCGCCCTGCGCACAGTGATGCGCTGCAAAACCAGCACCAGGATCAGCGCCGCGAGGCCGAGCCCGAGCCCGATCTGCTGCATGAGACGAAAGCTCGCCCTGACCGGCGTGTAATCCTGGGCGACGGTAATTGAAATCTGCTTGCCGAACTTTCGGTATTCGCTGGTCAGCATCAACAGCGATTGACCGGTCTTGCCGAGCTCAAGGTTAGCGTGCAACCCCACCCCAGGCTGAGGCAGCTCAAAATCCCACAAAGAACGGGAGCGCCAGTGGCCATGCGGCAAGTCCATGCGGAAATAGTGGCCGGACAGCGGACGCTGATAAGCACCCGACAAACGATGTTCATCCAGTTGCAGCCCGGCAGGCCCCCGCACCAGCGCCACCAGCAGGTTCTCGCTCTCATTGCGTAAGCCAGACTCCAGATAGCGCTGCAGGCCCACTTCAAACAACCAGAGACTGGTCTGCGCCATCACCAGGCCGACAACGACCATAACGGCGATAAGACCCAGGCTCAGACGCCGTTGTATGGATTTCAACCTCCGGCTCCGCCGTACAGATAGCCTTGGCCACGGCGTGTCTCGACCACTGCGCGGCCTAGTTTGCGCCTCAGGTGATTGACATGGACCTCGATGACATTGGAGTCACGCTCGTTTTCGCCATCGTACAAGTGCTCAGAGAGATGGCTTTTGGAGAGAATCTGTCCAGGGTGGAGCATGAAATAGCGCAGCAGACGAAACTCTGCAGACGTGAGCTGGATATCAACGCCATCCCGGCTGACACTCTGGCGACCTTCATCCAGATTAAGGCCGGCAGACTCCAGGGTTGGCTGGTTGGCAAGCCCGTGCGAACGCCTCAACAGGGCCTGAATACGCAACTGTAGTTCTTCAGGATGAAAAGGTTTGGTCAGGTAATCGTCAGCCCCCGCCTTCAAGCCTTCTATACGCTCTGACCACGAACCTCGTGCCGTCAGAATCAGTACGGGGGTAGCCAGGCCCTTGCCGCGCCATTGCTGGAGAACCTCAAGCCCGGGCATGCCGGGCAAGCCCAGATCCAGAACAATGAGGTCGTAGGGCTCGGTTGCGCCTTGATAAACCGCGTCACGACCGTCAGCCAGCCAGTCGACTGCGTAGCCTTGCCGTCCCAGCGCAGCGAGTAACTCATCCGCTAGAGGAACATGGTCTTCAACCAGTAGCAGGCGCATCAGTCATCATCCTCGTCTTTCAGCAATCGGCTATCGCGCGCATCGAACTTGAGCTCACGGACAACACCCTGCGGGGTCAGCAACTCGAATTCATACACGTACATGTTATTTTTTTCCTCAAGCTCAGCCTCCAGCAGGCGAGCGCCGGGATGAAGACCCAGCGCGCGCTCGATAAACTGTTCGAGGGGCAGTATCACCCCACGCTGCCGCAGACTGAGCGCTTCATCCTGATTCAGATCTCTGGCATAGACAAAAGAGCAGGTCAGACTCAAACCAAGGATGACACAGAGACGCTTGTCGACATTCATTAGTTATCCTGATGATTCCTGTAGACCTGGCCCGTAGCGGCGTCTATTTCTAGAACCCACTCAATATCGTGCTTGTCACGCAGCTCGACATTGTAAACGTACCTGCCGTATATATTCTTGAACTGTGTATCAAGAATGCTGGCACCAGGGTGCTTGCTGAGGGCGTTAGCATCGAGCTTTTCAGCAGACTGGAGAGTGCCCGCATTACTGAGGCGCAATACCTCCTGCGGATCGACACCACGCGCCTGGATGACACAAGACGTCAGAACACATGTCAGGGCCGTCAGCAGGGTTGTCAGCGTTTTCATTACTGGAGGTGTCCATAGCGGTCGATGCTTCTATGGCGATTACCTTACCCCGTACAACTTAACTCAAACTGAATTAATCTGGCCGAGTGCCATCAATCGCACTTGAAAGAATCGTTACACACGAGCCCTGCATGGAGTTTCAGGCCATTGCTGTTAAACTCGTCGACTGCATTTATCGCGTCTGCGATCGCCATTTTTCCGGGGCCAATACACAGTGGAAATTTTCAAAGAGTTTACCTTCGAGTCAGCACACCGCCTCCCTCACGTACCAGAGGGGCACAAGTGTGGACGTCTGCACGGCCATTCGTTTCGGGTCGGCATACATCTGGCAGGCAAGGTTGATCCTCACACAGGCTGGATTCGCGACTTTTCGGAAATCAAGGCTATTTTCAAACCGCTGTACGAACGCCTTGATCATAATTACCTGAATGACATCCCCGGCCTTGAGAATCCAACCAGCGAAAACCTGGCGAAATGGATCTGGGATGAGCTGAAGCCTCTGCTACCGGAGCTGTCCGCCGTTCGCATTCACGAGACCTGCACCAGCGGGTGCGAATACCGCGGGGATTGATTCTCCCGGAAAATAAAAAACCACCTCGACCAGGTGGTTTTTTTGTATCTGCACGGTACGAAAAAGACTTTATCGTGCCTCAAAAACAAAAACCCTCAACGCGTAAGCGATGAGGGTTTCTGGAATTTAATCTTGACGATGACCTACTCTCACATGGGGAAACCCCACACTACCATCGGCGATACATCGTTTCACTACTGAGTTCGGGATGGGATCAGGTGGTTCCAATGTTCTATGGTCGTCAAGAAATTCGGGTACCGAGTCGTGCCTTGCGGCGCGCTTCAGCAAATCGGGTATGTGATAGCTCGGTGCGTTTGTGACGCAAACCTTCGGTTCATGTCATCTTCACAGTCACCGCAATCTGGTCCTAGAGTCGACTCAAATTGCTTGGGTGTTATATGGTCAAGCCTCACGGGCAATTAGTATTGGTTAGCTCAACGCCTCACAGCGCTTACACACCCAACCTATCAACGTCGTAGTCTTCGACGGCCCTTTAGGGAACTCAAGGTTCCAGTGAGATCTCATCTTGAGGCAAGTTTCCCGCTTAGATGCTTTCAGCGGTTATCTTTTCCGAACATAGCTACCCGGCAATGCCACTGGCGTGACAACCGGAACACCAGAGGTTCGTCCACTCCGGTCCTCTCGTACTAGGAGCAGCCCCTCTCAAATCTCAAACGTCCACGGCAGATAGGGACCGAACTGTCTCACGACGTTCTAAACCCAGCTCGCGTACCACTTTAAATGGCGAACAGCCATACCCTTGGGACCGGCTTCAGCCCCAGGATGTGATGAGCCGACATCGAGGTGCCAAACACCGCCGTCGATATGAACTCTTGGGCGGTATCAGCCTGTTATCCCCGGAGTACCTTTTATCCGTTGAGCGATGGCCCTTCCATACAGAACCACCGGATCACTAAGACCTACTTTCGTACCTGCTCGACGTGTCTGTCTCGCAGTCAAGCGCGCTTTTGCCTTTATACTCTACGACCGATTTCCGACCGGTCTGAGCGCACCTTCGTACTCCTCCGTTACTCTTTAGGAGGAGACCGCCCCAGTCAAACTACCCACCATACACTGTCCTCGATCCGGATAACGGACCTGAGTTAGAACCTCAAAGTTGCCAGGGTGGTATTTCAAGGTTGGCTCCACGCAGACTGGCGTCCACGCTTCAAAGCCTCCCACCTATCCTACACAAGCAAATTCAAAGTCCAGTGCAAAGCTATAGTAAAGGTTCACGGGGTCTTTCCGTCTAGCCGCGGATACACTGCATCTTCACAGCGATTTCAATTTCACTGAGTCTCGGGTGGAGACAGCGCCGCCATCGTTACGCCATTCGTGCAGGTCGGAACTTACCCGACAAGGAATTTCGCTACCTTAGGACCGTTATAGTTACGGCCGCCGTTTACCGGGGCTTCGATCAAGAGCTTCGCTTGCGCTAACCCCATCAATTAACCTTCCGGCACCGGGCAGGCGTCACACCCTATACGTCCACTTTCGTGTTTGCAGAGTGCTGTGTTTTTAATAAACAGTCGCAGCGGCCTGGTATCTTCGACCGGCGTGGGCTTACGCAGTAAATGCTTCACCCTCACCGGCGCACCTTCTCCCGAAGTTACGGTGCCATTTTGCCTAGTTCCTTCACCCGAGTTCTCTCAAGCGCCTTGGTATTCTCTACCCAACCACCTGTGTCGGTTTGGGGTACGGTTCCTGGTTACCTGAAGCTTAGAAGCTTTTCTTGGAAGCATGGCATCAACCACTTCGTGTTCTAAAGAACACTCGTCATCAGCTCTCGGCCTTAAGATCCCGGATTTACCTAAGATCTCAGCCTACCACCTTAAACCTGGACAACCAACGCCAGGCTGGCCTAGCCTTCTCCGTCCCTCCATCGCAATAACCAGAAGTACAGGAATATTAACCTGTTTTCCATCGACTACGCTTTTCAGCCTCGCCTTAGGGACCGACTAACCCTGCGTCGATTAACGTTGCGCAGGAAACCTTGGTCTTTCGGCGTGGGTGTTTTTCACACCCATTGTCGTTACTCATGTCAGCATTCGCACTTCTGATACCTCCAGCAAGCTTCTCAACTCACCTTCACAGGCTTACAGAACGCTCCTCTACCGCATCATCATAAGATGATACCCGTAGCTTCGGTGCATGGTTTGAGCCCCGTTACATCTTCCGCGCAGGCCGACTCGACTAGTGAGCTATTACGCTTTCTTTAAAGGGTGGCTGCTTCTAAGCCAACCTCCTAGCTGTCTAAGCCTTCCCACATCGTTTCCCACTTAACCATGACTTTGGGACCTTAGCTGACGGTCTGGGTTGTTTCCCTTTTCACGACGGACGTTAGCACCCGCCGTGTGTCTCCCATGCTCGGCACTTGTAGGTATTCGGAGTTTGCATCGGTTTGGTAAGTCGGGATGACCCCCTAGCCGAAACAGTGCTCTACCCCCTACAGTGATACATGAGGCGCTACCTAAATAGCTTTCGAGGAGAACCAGCTATCTCCGAGCTTGATTAGCCTTTCACTCCGATCCACAGGTCATCCGCTAACTTTTCAACGGTAGTCGGTTCGGTCCTCCAGTTAGTGTTACCCAACCTTCAACCTGCCCATGGATAGATCGCCCGGTTTCGGGTCTATTCCCAGCGACTAGACGCCCTATTAAGACTCGCTTTCGCTACGCCTCCCCTATTCGGTTAAGCTCGCCACTGAAAATAAGTCGCTGACCCATTATACAAAAGGTACGCAGTCACCCAACAAAGTGGGCTCCCACTGCTTGTACGCATACGGTTTCAGGATCTATTTCACTCCGCTCTCCGCGGTTCTTTTCGCCTTTCCCTCACGGTACTGGTTCACTATCGGTCAGTCAGTAGTATTTAGCCTTGGAGGATGGTCCCCCCATATTCAGACAAGGTTTCTCGTGCCCCGTCCTACTCGATTTCATTGCAAAGGGATTTTCGCGTACAGGGCTATCACCCACTATGGCCGTCCTTTCCAGAACGTTCCGCTAATCTCAATACAACTTAAGGGCTGGTCCCCGTTCGCTCGCCACTACTAAGGGAATCTCGGTTGATTTCTTTTCCTCAGGGTACTTAGATGTTTCAGTTCCCCTGGTTCGCCTCTTGCACCTATGTATTCAGTACAAGATAACCATCTTATGATGGCTGGGTTCCCCCATTCAGACATCTCCGGATCACAGTCTGTTTGCCGACTCCCCGAAGCTTTTCGCAGGCTACCACGTCTTTCATCGCCTCTGACTGCCAAGGCATCCACCGTATGCGCTTCTTCACTTGACCATATAACCCCAAGCAATCTGGTTATACTGTGAAGACGACATTCGCCGAAAGTTTGCATTCACAAACTTTACCTTAGCCCGGACACGCACCAGTGAAAGAGGTGCCCGGTCTATTTCTTTCTATCACATACCCAAATTTTTAAAGAACGATCTAATCAAAGACTAGAAATCAACATTCATGCACTGATCATCAGGATCAATGGAATGCTCATTTCTAAGCTTTCAAACAGAAGCAGTAAGTGGTGGAGCCAAGCGGGATCGAACCGCTGACCTCCTGCGTGCAAGGCAGGCGCTCTCCCAGCTGAGCTATGGCCCCGTATTTCTACATA